>NZ_QAII01000161.1:0-3860 GCF_003060965.1 Caulobacter sp. HMWF025
ATGCTCGACGCTTTCAAGCAGACCACCGGCACCGCCGGCGACTATCAGGTCGAGGGGGCCAGAACGGTGCAGACCCTGAACATCGGTGGTTCAACGACCACCACGGTGAGTTTCGTGGTGGGGGTCTGATCAACACATCCTCCCCCTCTGGGGGAGGTGGCCCGGAGGGCCGGAGGGGACATCTGGATATAGGCCGAGAAGGCCCCCTCAGTCGCTCCGCGACAGCTCCCCCGGAAAGGGAGCATCTCGTCAGTAGCCGCCCGCGTAACTGCTTCAAACCCAATCGGACGCCCATGCCGCCTCTTGTTCCGTTCCTTGCCGTCAACGCCGCCGTCTCGGCTGTCGCCTTCATCGCCCTGTGGCTGATCAGCCTGCGGCTGAAGGACGTCAGCTTCATCGATGTCTGGTGGGGCGTGGGCATGGCCCTGATTGCCTGGACGGCGCTGCTGCAGGCCGGGCCGACGCCGCATGGCCTGTTGCTGGTCGGGCTCTGCACCGTCTGGGCCCTGCGTCTCGGCGGCTATCTGTTCTGGCGCTGGCGCAAGAACGGCCCGGATCGCCGCTATGTGACGATGATGGCCCATGCCGAGAGCGAGCGGAAATGGAGCTTCGCTGTCGCCTCGCTGCTGCTGGTCTTTGCCCTGCAATATGTCCTGCAGTTCGTGATCGCCCTGCCGGTCCAGCTGGGTCATGGCTCGCCTGCGCCCCTGGGGCCGCTGGCCTTTGTCGGCACCGCCATTGCCGCGGTCGGCATCGTGTTCGAGACGGTCGGCGACTCCCAGCTGGCGGCCTTCAAGGCCAAGCCCGAGAACAACGGCAAGGTCATGGATCAGGGGCTGTGGCGCTACACGCGTCACCCCAACTATTTCGGCGACGCCTGCGTCTGGTGGGGTCTCTATCTGATCGCCGCCGGCACAGGGCTGGGGGCCTGGACCCTGCCGGCTCCGGTGCTGATGACCTTCCTGCTGACAAAGTGGAGCGGCGTGCCCACCGTCGAGGGCCGCATGCGTCGCAAGCGTCCCGACTACGAGGCCTATGTGCAGCGGACCTCCGGCTTCGTGCCGTGGTTCCCGAAGAAGGTCTGAGACTTGCCCCCATCGGGTCGCTTCGCGACCGTCCGCCCCCAGAGGTGGCGGATGATCTCATCTTCCCCCTCTGGGGGAGGAGCGCGAAGCGCGGAGGGGCTAGGCTCGCAACCGCTCCCGTCCTGCCCAGACGCTGTGTGTCCCGCTGCTGAGCTTGTGCGGCAGGGCCAGCCGGCAGACGGTCTCGAAGCGCTTGGCGTCGACGATCAGGCACTCCGAGGTGCCGCGGTTCTCGTCGATGATGAAGCTGACCAGATAGCCGTCGTCCTCGTCCACCGCCCCCACACGCGGCGCGAACGGCGCCTCGCTGGCATAGCGGCCCTCGGGCAACTGGATCGACCAGCTTTCACCGGTTTCCAGGTCGTGCTTGACGAAGCCGTTGAACAGGAACCAGCCGGGCTTGGCGGTGGTCGAATAGGCATAGCGGTAGGGCTTGCCGGCAATCTGCTGGTTGAACATCCCGAACTCGAGGATCCGGTCGTCCAGATGAGCCTCGGTGGTTTCGCCGGTGACGAGGTTGAAGCGCCAGCGGTGCAGCTTGGGCCGGAAGCTGTGTTCGTCCAGATAGGCCATCAGGTGGCCATGGCCCTCGGGCGCGTCCTCCAGCGGGCGCGGCGTGGGATTCTCCTGGAAATAGCCGTCCAGAACCACCTCATCACCCTCCTCATAGGCATTGAGCCAGTGCAGGACATAGGTCGGGGCAGCCTCGAACCACTTCACCTCACCGCCATGGCGAGGGACCAGGCCAAAGCGCGACGGCACGCCCTTGTGCAGGCGCACGGCGTGGATATCGCGGTCCAGCAGGGTCTGGTCCCAGAACACCGGCAGGTCGTTCAGGATCGACCAGTTCTTGGTGAAGGCCATGTCGTGCGGCAGGCGCGGGCCCGGCAGGTCGATCGCCTGGTAGACCGTGCGCTTCCCGGTCGCGTCGACCACGCCATAGTGCATGTAGGGCGCATGCTTGGAGTAGTTGAAGAACAGCAGTTCGCCGGTTTCCTCATCGACCTTGGGATGGGCCGAGACGCCGTCCAGTGGAGCCCAGGCGGCCACGCCGAGGTTTTCCAGGGTCAGGGGGTCAAGCCGGTAGGCCTCGCCGCACTGGTAGAAGGTGGCGATGGCCTCGCCGGCATGGACCACGATGTCGGTGCTGGCCGTGTCCTTCAGGCTGCCATGCGCCCCGAAACCCGGCCGCTTCGAGGTGCCCGGGCCGTCGGCGAGACCGCCCCAGAGGCTTTCCCCGGCTTCCTGCTCGGCCTCGAAGCCCCGCGTGCGGACAAAGCGGTTGCGATAGGCCGCCGTGCCGGCCCTGAACTCGATCTGGTGGATCATGCCGTCGCCGTCGAACGGATGATAGCGGCCGAGCGGCGCGTGCACCGGGTTCTCGGTGTTGCGCAGGTAGACGCCGTCCAGATCAGCCGGAACGGCGCCCTCCAGCACCTCAAGATCCCAGGCATTGACCTCCTCATGCAGCGGGGTCCACGCCCCGGTCATATAGGGGTGGTTGGTGTGGCCCAGTGAGGTTCGGACGGGCGGCAGGCGTTCGATCTTCATGGCAGACCTCGTGGAGCGTCGCCCGATCTTATGGCCAGTCAGTCTTGCTGTGCAAGTTGCCCATCAGGTCAGCCTGCCGGGCTGACCCGCCAGATCACATTGCCGACGTCATCCGCCACCAGCAGGGCTCCGGCCTTGTCCACCACAACGCCGACCGGACGCCCCTGGGCCTCGCCCTTGGCATTGAGGAAGCCCGTCAGAACGTCTTCGGGCTTCCCGGCCGGCTTGCCGTCCCGGAACGGGATGAACACCACCTTGTAGCCCGATTGGGGTTTGCGGTTCCACGATCCGTGCTGGCCGATGAACACGCCGTTCGTGTAACGGGCGGGCAGGGCGGCTGCGGTGTAGAAGGTCAGGCCGAGGGAGGCGGTGTGGGCTCCCAGCGCATAGTCGGGCACCAGGGCGCGCGCGACCAGGTCAGGCCGCTGCGGCTTGACCCGCGCATCGACCGTCTGGCCGTAGTAGCTGTAGGGCCAGCCATAGAAGCCGCCGTCCTTGACCGAGGTCATGTAGTCGGGGACCAGATCATTGCCGATCTCGTCACGCTCGTTGACGGCGGTCCAGAGCTCGCCGGTCACCGGGTTCCAGTCCATGCCGTTCGGATTGCGGATGCCCGAGGCAAAGACCCGAGAGGCCCCGCTGGCGATGTCGATCTCGAGGATCCCGGCCCGGCGAACCTCGGCCTCCATGCCGTTCTCGCCGACATTGCTGTTCGAGCCGACGGTGGCATAGAGCTTCGAGCCGTCCCGGCTGGCGATCAGGCTCTTGGTCCAGTGGTGGTTGATGGGGCCGGCCGGCAGGTCGACCAGCTTGCGTCCCGGGGCGGTGATCCGGGTCTCGCTGGCGACATAGGGGAAGGCCACGACCGCATCGGTATTGGCGACGTAGAGGGTATTGCCGACCAGGGCCATGCCGAACGGCGAGTTGAGGCCGGTCAGGAAGGGCGTCTTGACCTCGGCCACGCCGTCGCCGTCAGCGTCGCGCAGCAGGCTGATCCGGTTGGCACTGGGCACGGTGGCCCCCGCCTTGCCCATGATCTGCTTTTCGGCCCAGGCCCGGATGTCGAAGCCCTTCTTCTTTTCCTTGGGCGGCCCGTTGGTTTCCGCCACCAGCACGTCGCCGTTGGGCAGGACCAGCAGCCAGCGCGGATGATCCAGTCCCGCGGCGAAGGCCTTGACCTTGAGCCCCGCGGCCGCGACCGGCGTTGCGCCTTCGGCCCAGCGG
>NZ_QAII01000161.1:3870-16798 GCF_003060965.1 Caulobacter sp. HMWF025
GCAGCAGCGTTTTGGTCGGCGCAGGCAGGGCCGGATTGGCCCCGTAGCCGACCGCCGGGGTTTGCGACTCGCCGGGGCTGCAGGCGGCGAGGACCGACAGCGCCAGAAGGGTCAGGGCGGCGGGGTGACGAAGGTTCGGCATGGACATCTCCCTGGTGTCGTCCCGTAACGCGCAGGCGCGTTCCGCGTTCGTTGGCGCGAAGGATCGACCCGACAAGGCTAACCTTTTGTCGGCCAAGGTCGAGCTTGCCCCAGGGTCAATCCGCGCGCAGCACGGGTGCCGGACGCTGTGAAAGCGCCTGGGCCGCCGCCAGCAGGCCGCCGAGGGCCGACAGCCCCGCCGCGCCACCCAGCAGGATCACCACACCAGCCCAGTCAATGCTCCAGCTGGCCTTGAAGACCAGGACCACGACCGGCCAGGCCGCCGCGATACCGAGCAGGACACCGGCCGCTCCGGCAATCAGGCCCACGGCGCCGTACTCGACGAGATAGGCCGTCAGGATCTGGGTGCGGGTGCCGCCCAGGACCTTGAGGGTCGCGGCTTCACGGGCCCGGGCCCGGGCCCCGGCTGCAATGGCCCCCGCCAGAACCAGCAGACCGGCCAGTCCCGCCACGCCTGCCGCGCCGCGAATGGCCAGGGCCAGACGGTCGAAGAGACCGGCTGCGGCCTCAAGCTGTTCCCGGACGCTGATCACGTTCACGGCCGGAAAGCTCTTGCCCAGCGCGCGGGTCACGCGGCTTTCGGCAGCGCGATCCAAACGGGCGATGGCGATATTGCGCAGGACCGCGCCTTCAAGGCTCTTGGGGTCCAGGACAATCGAGAAGTTGGGGCCAAAGCCGCCGAACTCGACCTTGCGCAGGACCGCGACCTTCGCCTCCAGGTCCCGGCCGAGCACCGAGATCGTCAGGGTGTCACCGGCCTTGAGCCCGGCCCCCTGGGCCAGATCGACCTCGAGGGCGACCAGCGGCGGACCGGCATAGCCGGAGGGCCACCAGGCCCCCTCAATGACTTCGCCCTCCTGCGGGGCAGAGGGCAGGACGGTCAGGCTGACATCATTGTCAAAGGCCCAGCGCTCCGACGGCTTGATGGCCTTGATGTCGACCGGCTGGCCCTTGAGGGCCACGATCCGGCCGGTGGCGAAGGGCAGGCGCAGCCAGGTCTCCGGCGTCAGGGGGACACCGGCGGCGCGGGCGACCTCGGCATCGAAGGCCATGGCCTGGTCGCCGGGGATTTCCGTGAAGACCATGGCCGGGGCGCTCTTGGGGGCCACATCGCGCACCTGGGCCAGAAGCGATGACTGGATCAGCACCACACAGGCCAGCAGGGCGACGCCCAGGCCGATGGCCGGGGTCGCCGTGCGCGCGGCCGAGCGCGGTCCGGCGAGGTTGGCCAGTCCGATACGGACCGGGCCGCCCGCGAGCCCTCGCAGCTTGCCGGCCAGCCAGGCGGCCAGGAGGCCAAGGCCCCAGAGGGCGGCAAAGGCGACGATGACGCCGGCGATCATGATACCCGCGGCCACCGGGGTCGGGGCCGTGGCGACGGCCAGGGCGGCAAGGCCAAGGCCGCTCAGCCCGGCCAGCACCGTCTCCAGGCCGAAGGGCGCGCGAACGCCGAGGGCCCGGCGGAACAGGGCCGACGGCGGGGTGGCCCGGGCCCGGGCCAGCGGGAGCAGGGAAAAGGCCGCCGCAGCCAGAAGGCCGAAGACACCGGCCTTGACCAGCGGCAGGGGATAGATCGCAAACAGGGCCGGGATCGGCAGGGCGCTGCCGGCGATCTGGCCGATCAGCAGCGGCACGGCGGCCCCGATCAGCAGGCCGATCAAGACGCCGAGCGTCGCCAGCAGGCCGATCTGGATCAGATAGACATTGCGGATCAGTGCGCCGTCGGCCCCAAGGGCCTTGAGCACCGCGATAGAGGGCTCGCGCGTGGCCAGATAGGCCGAGACCGCGCCTGCGACTCCGAGGCCGCCGGCGACCAGCGAGGCCAGGCCGATAAAGCCGAGGAAGTATTCCAGCTGATCGATCAGCCGCCGAGCCCCGGGGGCGGCTTCCGACCGGTCGCGCACGCTCAGGCCGGCCTCGCCGAAGGCGGCCTTGAGAGCCTTGCCGGCGGCGACGGGGTCGCGGCCGGCGGACATGGCGATCCGCGCCGACTGGTCCGAGGGCAGACCCGGTTGCAGCAGGCCGGTGGGATCCAGCAACTCCCGGCGCACCAGGACGCGGGGGCCCAACACGAAGCCGCGCGAGACGCTGTCGGGCTGGCGCAGCATGGTGGCCCGGACGACCAGGGTCAGGGGCCCGGCCTCGAACCGGTCACCGATCTTTAGGCCCAGCCGGTCCATCAGGGCCGGTTCGACCGCCGCGCCCGGCAGGCCGTCGCGGTCGGCGAGGGCCTCGGTCAGGTTTTTTGCCCCGGCCAGTTCGACGGACCCGGCCAGCGGATAGTTGGCATCGGCTCCGCGCAGGTCCACCAGGCGGCGGTCGCCCGAGGGCGCCTGGGCCATCACGCGGACGCGGGCCGTGTAGGAGACCGTGCCGAGCTTGGCAAAGGCGGCGCGTTCAGCCGGCGTGAAGTTGCGGTTCTCGATCGAGACGGCGAGGTCGCCGCCCAGGATTTCCCGTGACTGTGAGGCCAGGCCGCGTCGGAAGGCCTCGGCCGTGGAACTGGCCGAGGCGATGGCAGCGACGCCGAGCGCCAGGCAGGCCAGGAAGATGCCGAAGCCCCGGACGCCCGAGCGCAGTTCCCGGGCGGCCAGCCGGAACGATAGCGGGCTCATGCCGCAGCCTCGACCACCTTGCCGTCGGCCATGCGGACGATCCGGTCGGCGCGCTCGGCCAGAACCGGATCGTGGGTGACCAGGACAAGGGCGGCGCGGCACTCGGCGACGAGGTCGAACATCAGGTCGGCGACCGATCCGGCATTGCGGGAATCGAGATTGCCGGTCGGCTCGTCGGCGAACAGCAGCAGGGGACGGGCGGCCAGGGCCCGGGCCAGGGCGACGCGTTGCTGCTCGCCGCCGGACAGCTGGTGCGGATAGTGGGTCAGGCGCTTGCCGAGGCCCACCTTGTCCAGCCAGTCGCGGGCGGTCTGCAGGGCGTTGGGCGCCCGGGCGATCTCCAGCGGCGCGGCGACGTTCTCCTCGGCCGTCATGTTGGGCAACAGGTGGAAACTCTGGAAGACCAGCGCTGCGCGGCCCCGGCGCAGGCGGGCGCGGCCGTCTTCGTCCAGTCTGGCCAGGTCCTGGCCAAACAGCGCCACCGTGCCCGACGTCGGTCGCTCCAGTCCGGCCGCCACGGAAATCAGCGACGACTTGCCCGATCCCGACGGACCGATAATCGCCACCCGCTCGCCGGCCGCTACCATCAGGTCGACACCCCGCAGGATGTTTACGGGCCCCGCCGCCGAAGGCAGGGTCAGGGTTACGGACGTCAGGACGAGGGGGGCGGCCTCAGCGGACATGAAGTTTCCTTGATCAGGGCTTATTCTGGCACGACTGAACACCAGATAGGGACACATGAGCCTCAGCACACGCCCCCAGCCTGCCCGTCGCGCCGTTATGATGGGTCTGGCCGCATCTTTTTCCGGTCTTGCCGCGAGGGCGGCCCCGGCCAGGGCCGCCGTGGTCACCGTGCTGGGGGATTCGATCACTGCGGGCCTCGGCCTGCCGGCGCGGGATGCCCTGCCGGCGCAGCTGCAGGCGACGCTGGAGCGGCTGGGCGTCAAGGCGGTGGTTCGCGGGGCCGGTGTGTCCGGTGACACCAGCGGCGGCGGACTGGCACGGGTCGATTTCAGCGTCGCTTCCGATACGACGGTCTGCGTGATCGCCCTGGGCGGCAATGACCTGCTGCAGGGGGCCGACCCGGCCAGCACCAAGGCCAATCTGCGCCGGATCATCGAACGCCTGAAGGCCCGCCGCATCCGCGTGGTCCTGGCCGGGCTGCGGGCCCCGCCGCTGATCGGCGCATCCTATGCCCGCGAATTCACCAACCTCTATCCGGCTCTGGCCCGCGAAACGGGGGTGGCCTTCCATCCGGACTTCGTCACGGGTGTGGTCGGCGTCCCCCGCCTGATGCAACGCGACGGCATTCACCCCAACGCTGCCGGGGCACGCATTGTCGCCGAGCGGCTGGCCCCCGCGGTCGCCGCAGCGCTGCGGGGGTAGCCGGTCCACACGTCGCCTATCGCTCGATCAGGGACGCCGTCGGGGGTGCGGCCGTGTGCGCCTGGCCTCCGAAGATCCGCTTCATCCGCCTTTCGGCCCGGGTCTTCAGGCCATCCATCAGGATGAACACGACCGGGACATAGAGCAGGGACAGCAGGGTCGAGGTGATCAGGCCCCCGATCACGGCGATGGCCATCGGGGCCCGGAACTCGACATCCGCGCCGAAGCCCAGCGCCACCGGGGCCATGCCCGCGCCCATTGCCACCGTGGTCATCAGGATCGGCCGGGCCCGCTTGTGGGCGGCGTCCATGATGGCCTCGCGCTTGGTCATGCCGTCCTTCATCGCCATGATCGCGTACTCGACCAGCAGGATGGAGTTCTTGGCCGCGATCCCCATCAGCATCAGGATGCCGATCAGGGTCGAGATCGAGAAGCTGGACCGGGCCAGCACCAGCAGGGCGAAGGCCCCGCCGATGGCGAGCGGCAAGGCCACCATGATCGTGATCGGATGGGCAAAGCTGCGGAACAGCAGCACCAGAACCACATACATCAGCAGGATGCCGGTGATCAGGGCGGCGGCGAAACCGACGACCATTTCCTGGATGAACTCGACGTCGCCGGCGGCCACTTCGCTGACCCCGGGGGGCAGGTTCTTGACCGAGGACAGGTCATGGACGCGCCGGCTGGCCTCGCCCACGACGATGCCGTCGAGCTCGGCCGTGATCGTCGCGACCCGCGAGCGGTCCTGGCGGCTGATCTGCGAGGGGCCTGCCCCGAACCGCACATCGGCCACTGCATTCAGCGGAACAGGTCCGTTGGCGGTCGGGATCTGCAGGGTCTGGAGGACGGCAAGATCCTCGCGGGCGTTCTGGGTCAGCTTGAGCCGGATCGGGACCTGCCGGTCACCGAGATTGTACTTGGGCAGGTTCTGGTCGACGTCGCCGATGGTCGCCACGCGGACGGCCTGGGAAAGGGTTCCGGCCGAGACGCCGGCCCGTGCCGCCTGGTCGGGCTTGGGCGTGACCACGATCTCCGGGCGGGCGATGGCGGCCGTATTGACCACGTGCGCCAGGCCCGGAACGCTGCGCATCTGGGCCTCGACCGCACGGGCGGCGGCTTCCAGCTGCGGGCCGTTGTCGCCGACGAGGCTCAGCTTGAAGCTGGTGCCGTCGCTGGGGCCGCCGCCGCTGTTGGAGCCGGCCCCGATCCGCGCGCCCGGGATGGCGGCGAACTGGTCGACCATCAGGCGGCTGAATTCCTGCTGGCCCATGCGCTCGCCCTTCGGAACCAGGTCCGCATTGAGGGTGGCGGTGTTGACGGCATTGTTGCCACCGATCGCAGCATAGACGCCGACCACCTCGGGGCGGGCCCGCAGTTCGCGGGTCATGCGCTGAACGATCGCATCGGTCTCGTCCAGAGTCGCGCCGGGCGGCAGCTGCACCGAGAACGGGGCGCGGCCCCGGTCGGCGGCCGGTGAGAACTCGAACGGCAGCTTGGTGGCCAGGAACCCCGAGATCAGGATCATCGGCACGCCCATCGCCAGAACCTTCCAGCGATTGTCCAGCGACCAGGCCAGGCCCTTCAGATAGGGGCCCATCCACGAGGGGTCCTTGTCCTCGTGCTGGGTATTGGCCTTCAGCATGTAGGCCCCCATCAGCGGGGTCAGCAGTCGGGCCACCACCAGCGAGAACAGCACCGAGACGCAGGCCGCCAGGGCAAAAGCCTTGAAGAACTGGCCGATAATGCCCGGCATGAAGCCGACCGGAGCGAACACCGCCACAATGGTGAAGGTCGTCGCGACGACCGCCAGGCCGATCTCGTCGGCCGCCTCCATGGCCGCCGCATAGGGCGTCTTGCCGCCCCGCATGTGGCGGACCATGTTCTCGATCTCGACGATGGCGTCGTCGACCAGAATGCCGACGGTCAGCGAAAGCGCCAGCAGGGTGATGCTGTTCAGCGACTGGTTCAGCGGGGCCATGATCGCGAAGGTCGGCAGCAGAGACATCGGTATGGCCACGGCGGCCAGCAGGGTGGCGCGCCAGTCCCGCAGGAACAGCAGCACCACCAGAACCGCCAGGATCGCGCCGACGATCAGGGCTTCCATCGAGGCCAGGTAGCTGTCCTCGATATATTTCACTTCCGAGGTGATCTCCTCGATCTCGACCTCGGGATGGGCCGCATCGAGCTTGGCGACCGCCTTGCGAACCTTCTCGGCGGTCTTGACCTCGCTGGCGCCGCGCGAGCGGACCATATTGAAGGTCACCACTTCCTGGCCGTCATAGCGGGCGCGGGACCGGGGCTCGGCCCAGCGGTCCGAGACGGTCCCCAGGTCGCCGAGCCGGACGGTGCCACCGGCGCTCAGCGGGATGCGGGTTTCGCGCAGGGTCTCGACCGATCCGGCCGCGCCCAGGGTGCGGATGGCCCGTTCGGAGCCGGAAATGGTCACCCGGCCACCGGGCAGGTCGGCATTGGACGACACCAGGGCCTGACTGACCTGGGCTGCCGTCACGCCCCGGGCCGCCAGCCGGTCTGGGTCGAGCGCGACCTCGATTTCGCGGTCGACGCCGCCGCGGCGATTGACCTCGCCGACCCCCTTGATTGCGAGAAGACTGCGGCTGACGTCGTGGTCGACAAACCAGCTGCGCTGTTCCGGGGTCAGAGTCGGGGCCTTGACGACATAGGTGATCAGCGGGTCGCCCGAAATGTCGATCCGGGTGACATTGGGCTCCTGCATGTCCTGCGGCAGGGCACTGCGCAGGCCGGACATCGCGTTGCGCACGTCATTGGTCACGCGCTCGTGGTCGACGCCCAGTTCAAACTCGATGAAGGTCGAGGAGGCACCGTCGGTGATGGTCGAGTTGATGTGGCGGACCTGGCCCAGGCCGGCCACGGAGTCTTCAATCAGACGTGTGACCTGGGTCTCGAGTTCGCTGGGTGCCGAGCCCGGGCGAATGGCCGTCACCACCACGAAGGGCAGGTCGACGTCCGGATTGTTGTTGATCCGCATGCTGCGGAAACCGGCGATCCCTGCGATGGTCAGCAGCAGGAAAAGCAGGATGACCGGGATCGGATTCTTGATCGCCCAGGAGGAGATGTTGCCCATGGTGCGGCGCCCCTAGCGAGCTGACTTGGCGGTCGTCGTCGGTACGGCGCTGCCGATGCGTACGACGTCACCCTCACCGAGGAAGCCGGCGCCCTCGACCACCACCTTTTCGCCGGCCGTCAGGCCGTTGGCGGCGATCCTGTCAGCCGTACTGGCCAGGATGGCGATCCGGCGGAAGTGGACGCGGTTGCCGGCGTCGACGACGAACACGCCCGGCCGGTTCTCGCGATAGAGCACCGCCTCGCTGGGCACGGTCAGGGCGGGCTGGTCGCCGGCGTCGATGGTCGCGCGGGCGAACATGCCGGGGCGGAAGCCGCCCATACCGATCAGGGCGACGCGAGCGACGCCCAGTCGGGTGGTGGCATTGACTTCCGAGGTGACGATGCGGACCCGGCCCGTGGCCTGGCCCACGCGGTCGGAGACGATCGTGGCCGGCATGCCCGGCTTGACGAGCAGCAGGTCGGTCTCGGGAATTTCAGCGTCCAGTTCCAGGCGGCTGTCACGCACGATGCGGAAGACCTCGGCACCGGTACTGACGATCTGGCCCTTGGTGACGCTGCGGCGGCTGATCAGGCCACTGACGGGCGCGCGGATAGCGGTCTGGGCCAGCCGCGCGGCGGTCTCGCCACGACCGGCTTCGGCAGCGGCCAGCTGGGCGCTCGCCGTCTGCTGGCGGGCGAGGCTGGTTTCGAGTGAGGCCTGGGACAGATAGCCCCTGGCCTGCAGCTCGCGGGCGCGGCCCAGGGCCGCTTCGGCCTCGGCCAGGGTGGCCCGGGCGCTGGCGACGCTGGCCTCCTGCTGGCGCAGCTGGGCACTGAGCAGCGTATCATTGAGCTTGACCAGCACCTGGCCCGCCTGGACGGCCTGGCCCTCATCGGCATTGACCGAGATGGCGGTCAGGCCACCGGTCTCGGCCCCGACCGGAACCTCTTCCCACGGCGAGATCGTGCCGGTGGCATTGATGGTGCGCGGGAGCGCCTGGGCCACGACGACGGCTACGCCGACGGTCTGGCTCGAGGCCGTCCCCGGCTTGGCCTTGGCGGCCTTGGCCGCCTTCTCGCCGCCGGTACAGGCCGACAGCGCGATGAGGCTCACCCCGAGCAACGCCAGAAGCGCGCCTGAACGCAAGGTGCGCCCCTTGATCCCGTGATGCACCATGGTTCTCGTCGTCCCAGAAAGCTGTTCCGGGCTTCTAGCCGACAAACCGCAGGTTCTTCAGTTAAATGATCGTAAGACGATATGGGCGGGCCCCTAGAGGGAGGCCGGGCCTTCGGCCTGGGCAGCCACTGCACGCTGGAAGCCCGGTCGCGCCTGCATCCGGGCCCAGTAGGCCGAGACAGCGGGCGGGAAGTCGGCTGCAAGGCCCAGGGACGTCGCCAGCAGCAGGGCATAGGCGATCGAGATGTCCGCGCCGGTAAAGCCGGATCCGGCCGCATGGTCCCGGACCTGCAGGATCTGGTCGAGGCCCTTGAGCCTGGCCAGGAACCAGCGGGCATAGTCCTGGGCGACTTGCGGGTTGCGGCGTTCCTCAGGTTCGAGCCGCGAATAGCGCAGGACCAGGGTCTGCGGGAAGGTCAGGGTTGCCTCGCCGAAGTGGAGACCGTTCAGATAGGCCCCGTAGGCCGCATCGTCCGGCAACACCGACAGGCGGCCGCCGCCGTGTCGCATCGACAGATATTCGATCATGGCTGCGGACTCGGTCATCCGCGTGTCGCCGTCGACGAGCAGCGGAATGGTGCCCAGCGGGTTCTCGGCCAGGAACTCGCGCGCCAGGAAGCGCGGCGGGAAGGGCAGCAGCTTCAGCTCATAGGGAAGGCCCAGCTCCTCCAGGGCCCAGAGGGGCCTGAAGGAGCGCGCATCCCGACAGTGATAGAGGGTGATCATCGCGGGCCTAGAGCCGCTCGATGATCGTCACATTGGCCAGGCCGCCGCCCTCGCACATGGTCTGCAGGCCGTAGCGGCCGCCCGACGCCCGCAGGGCATGGACCAGGGTCGTCATCAGCTTGGCACCCGAGCCGCCGAGCGGGTGGCCCAGCGCGATGGCCCCGCCGTTGACGTTCAGGCGATCGGGATCGGCCCCCAGGACCTGCAGCCAGGCGGTCGGCACCGAGGCGAAGGCCTCATTGACCTCGTAGAGGTCGATGTCGTCGATCTTCAGCCCGGCCCGCTGCAGGGCCTTTTGGGTGGCGGGGATCGGGGCTTCCAGCATGATCACCGGGTCGTGGCCGATGACCGTCATGTGGTGGATCCGGGCCAGCGGCTCGACGCCGAGCGCCTTGAGGCCCCGCTCGTTGACGACCATGACGCCGGCGGCACCGTCGCAGATCTGGCTGGAGGTGGCGGCGGTCAGGCGGCCGTCTTCCTGCAGCAGCTTGACCCCGCCGATCGACTCCAGGGTCGCCTCGTAGCGGATGCCTTCGTCGGTCGTGTGGCGGTCGGCCGTCCCGTCGGCCAGGGTGATGTCGAGGGGAATGATCTCGGCGTCAAAGCGGCCGCCCCGGGTTGCAGCAATGGCGCGCTGGTGGCTGGCCAGGGCAAAGGCATCCAGCGCCTCGCGGCTGAGATCGTACTTCTTGGCGATCATCTCGGCGCCGGCGAACTGGCTGAACTGGATGTTCGGATACCGGGCCTGGATCTTCGGGCTCATATAGCTGCCGAAGCCGTTCTTGTAGGGCAGGGTCGAGGGCAGGCCCATCGGGACCCGGCTCATGCTCTCCACGCCGGCGGCGATCACCACGTCCATGGCACCGGACATGACGGTGGCAGCGGCGAAGTGCAGGGCCTGCTGCGACGAGCCGCACTGGCGGTCGACCGAGGTGGCCGGAACGCTCTCGGGCAGGCCCGAGGCCAGGACGGCGTTGCGGGCGATGTTGACGGACTGCTCACCGGCCTGGCCGACACAGCCCATGATGACATCTTCGATCAGGGCGGGATCGGCACCGCTGCGGGCCACGAGGGCGTCCAGCACGGCACCGCCGAGATCTGCCGGATGCCAGCCCGAAAGACGTCCACCCTTGCGGCCACCGGCGGTTCGCGCAGCGGCGACGATATAGGCTTCACCCATGGTGTTTCTCCCTGATTTTCCTCGATCGGATCAGAAAATCCAGGCGCTGTCTTCTATGACGCGGCGTCAGTCGGTGTGGGACGGCGGCGGCCCAGCGCCCCGACCAGCAGGGCGGCCATCACCAGATAGCTGAAGGCATTGCCGGCCACGAAATAGGCCCTGGCCCAGATCTTCGGGTCCGCGATGACCGCCAGATGCAGCACCACGCTGAGGCCGTGGAAACCGCTCGCCCACATGGGCCACCACCGGTCCGAGCGCAGGGCGATAAACAGCAGCACGGCCAGTAGCAGGACGTCTACCGCCATGACGCTCCACTGGGGGCCCCAGAGCTGGGTGCCGTTCAGGGACAGGGCGGTCGCGAGCCATGCGGCCAGCATCGCCACGGCGCCCGTGCGCTCCGGCCAGCGCCCGAACCAGAGGCCGGCCGCCACGGAGACGACCAGGGCCAGGAAGCTGGCCCACTGATAGAGCGAATGGAAAATCATCCCCCGCAGGGTGGCCTGATCAGGGGGAAAAGCCAACGCCCCACCACGCCGTGCTGCGGTGGGGCATTGGGATCAGGCGACGTCGCGCTCCACTGCCGCAAGATGCCCGACGATGCCAGGCGTCGGTGGCTTGTCGCCGCCGCCGCCGAAGAAGGTCACGGCCGACAGGCCGATGTCGCGCTGGGTCAGCGAGAGATGTCGGTGTGTATCGACGATGTTCCCCCGAGCGTGGCCAAGCGCCTGCATGGTCTGGATGGCAGACATCAGGGCGTCCTGGCCGACCAGGGCCGAGAGATTGGCGTCCTGCCGGGAAACCGGCATCAGCCCGGCCAGATTGGCCGTGCTGGCAATGGCGGCATCGATCGCCTTTTCGGCATCGAACAGGGCTTTGGCCACAGCATCGGCGGCCAGACGGCGTTGCTTGAGCATGGGTGATCTCCTTGCGCCGGAACGGAGCCGGCGCATTTTTCAGGGATGACGTGGCGGTGGGTGGCTCGAAGCGGAGGCGGACTCAGACCGGTTGGAACATCGCTTCCAGAGCGTGCAGGCCGGCCAGAATGGATCCAAAGGCGAGGGCGGTGACGATCATGACGGCGGCGATGAAAACGAGCCGCTGCAGACTGTTCAGAGGATTGGCACCTCCTCCGAGCCTGGGGAGTTCCCACCGGCCGGAGACTGATCCGAGGGGAAGCTTTCGTCCATCACGGCGCAGGCGATGCTCAGGATCTCCCGCAGGACCATCTCGGGCGGTTTGAAGGATGCCTGCTTGCGGGTGGCGTTGATCAGATCGGGCACCATGGCGGCGTTGGCACGGGTCGCCGAGAGGCTCGAAAGCTGCCGGGTCAACTGGCTCCAGCTGAAGGGCGGCGCCATGTCGTGGATCGAATTGAGGGGCGGCCAGTCGTTCTGAAAGCGCCGGATATCCTCCTGCAGATAGGTCGCCCGGATCAGGGCGTCCTTCTGGTGCGGATCGAGTGGGGTCATGTGAAGCTCCTTCCTGACGGATGCCAGTGGAGCTCAGGGACGACGGCTCGCCCAGCCGGGCCGGATCGGACCCTGATCCGATCGGAGGGGGGGCATCGGAGGGGGGCGTGTCGCGGTTGAAGGCCAGGCGCGCCGCCGCATAGCGATCGGCGGCCCCGAGACGTTTGCGGGCCTTGTCCAGGTGCCAGTCGACCGTGTGCTTGGAGAGCCCCAGTTCGCGGGCAATTTCCTTTGAGCTGAGGTGACGATCGACCAGCCGAAGGCACTCGCGCTCCCGTTCGGTGAGCCGATCGAGGCCGCTTGATGTTCCGGCGGTCTGGCTCACCCCCTGATCCATGCTGCAATCTTAGGTAACAAAAGCTGAGGGGCAAGTCCTGAAGACGTATCTGGTCGCAATCGGGCCAGCGTGATTGTGACGCCTACAGGGTCGAGGAGACTTTCCACAGGTCGATGTTGCCTTCGGCGGCGTGGAGATCGATCCGGGCCAGTTCCTCGGCGGTGAAGTCGAGATTGTCGAGCGCGGCAAGGGAGTCTTCCAGCTGCGCTACGGTGCGAGCCCCGATCAGGGCCGAGGTGACCCGCGGATCGCGCAGTACCCAGGCCAGGGCGAGCTGGGCCAGGGTCTGGCCGCGAGCCCGGGCGATGGCATCCAGGGCCCGGATCCGCTCGATATTGTCGGCGGTGAGCAGGTGTCCGCCGAAGGAGCCTTCCTTCGACGCCCGAGAGTCCTCCGGCACGCCGTTCAGGTACTTGCCAGTCAGCAGGCCCTGGGCCAGCGGCGAGAAGGCGATGCAGCCGACGCCGAGGGTTTCGAGTTCACCGAGGAGCTCCTCTTCAATCCAGCGGTTCAGCATCGAATAGGACGGCTGGTGGATCAGCAGCGGGACGCCCTCGGCCTTGAGGATGGCGTGGGCCTGCCGGGTCAGCTCGGGTGAGTAGGACGAGATGCCCACGTACAGAGCCTTGCCCTGGCGGTGCAGCTGGGCCAGCGCGCCCATGGTCTCTTCCAGCGGCGTGGTGGGGTCCACCCGGTGCGAATAGAAGATGTCGACATAGTCCAGGCCCATGCGCTTCAGGCTCTGGTCACAGCTGGCGATCAGGTACTTTCGCGAACCGCCGATCCCGCCAT
>NZ_QAII01000161.1:16808-44543 GCF_003060965.1 Caulobacter sp. HMWF025
CCGCCGACCCGTAGGGCGGGCCGTAGTTGTTGGCGAGATCGAAGTGGGTCACGCCAAGGTCAAAGGCGCGGCGCAGGATTGCCCGACCGGTCTCGAACACGTCGTCGCCCCCGAAGTTCTGCCAGAGGCCCAGTGAGATGGCCGGCAGGTCGAGACCGCTCCGTCCGGTCCGGCGATAGGGCATTGAGGCATAGCGATCAGCGGCGGCGACATAGGCCATGGCGAACCTCCCGGATGCGGGCCGGATCAAACCGGCCCGTCGATGTGTGTGACAACGTTGTCAATCTAACAACCCTGCCGGCTCGGGCAAGGGGGCTCAGGCCTGTCGGCGGGCCGCTTCCGACTCGGTCGACGGGGAGGCGGCCCGGATCAGTTCCAGCACATCGACGATGATCAGTCGCATGGCCGCGGAAGCCTTGTCCGCGTCGCGGGCAATGATCGCTTCGGCCACGTCCTCGTGCGAGGGAATCGAGGCCGTTCGCCCCTTGATGCGGTTCGTGAACCGGATCGAGATGCGCAGGGCCGTGTTCACCATCTCGTGCAGTTCGCGATAGAACGGGTTCTTGGTCGCATTCAGGATCGCGATATGAAAGGCGATGTCGGCCGACAGCGGATCGTCTTCGCCTTCCGTGGCGGACTTCATGCGCCGAAGTCCCTTGCGGATCTCTTCAAGCCCGGCCTCGTCGGCGTTGCGGGCCGCGAGTGCGGCGGCGGCCGGTTCAATCCCGAGACGCATCTCGGTGAACTCGGCCAGCAGGCGGAGCGAGAACTTGCGTTCCAGCAGCCAGCGCAGGACGTCCGGATCGAGGAGGTTCCACTCGTTCTCCGGCTCCACGACCGTTCCGTGGCGCGGCCGGGCGCTGAGCAGGCCCTTGGCCGTCAGCATTTTCACCGCTTCTCGGGTGACCGTCCTGCTGGCACCGAACTGCTTGGACAGTTCCCCCTCCGTGGGGAAGCCGACGGTGGCATATTCGCCGGTCACGATCGCCTGTCCGAGCGCCTCGACGAGACCATAGGTCAGACTGACGCCGGGCTGCGTTCGCATCGACTGCTCTTCTTTCCTGTCAAACCCGGGCGGGTCGAGTCGCCATGGTGTAGCGATGTTCGCGGGGGTCCGGAATAACGCCGTTGCGCAGGGTTACAAGCTTTGCTCGGGGTTGTCTGACCATTTCGCGGTTTGCAGGATCCTGCAAGGGACCGTCCGCATGAGGATCGGCAGGTCGACGCGCGCCTCGCCCGCTGATCCCTTTTCAGATGGGGACCGCAAGGGATCAGCTCTTGCCGGGCGCGTGTCAGACCAATGTCAGCGCCCGGCCGGCTTTTCAGGTGTGTGATGAAGCCCCGCCGGCGATGGTCGCCGACAGGGCCGCAGCGCTACCACCAGACGGCATAGAGGGCGATCAGGATCAGGATCACGCCCAGGCCGGCAAGGTTGAAGCCTTTGGTGGTCTTGTAGCTGACCCCCTCGAGCGACACGACATTGACGGCCTTTTTCTGCGGAGCCACCAGGGCCACCAGGACGGCGGCGGCCAGGGTCAGCAGGAACACCAGGCCCACGCGGTTCATGAACGGGATCACGAACACGCCAAGCTTGTCAGCGACGAAGAAAGCCCCTGACAGGGCCGCGCCGCCGATGGCGGCGACCAGGGCCGAAGCCGTCGTCGCACGCTTCCAGAACAGGCCCAGCATGAAGATCACCACGATGCCTGGCGTGAAGAAGCCTGTGAAATCCTGGATGAACTGGAAGGCCTGCTCGGCCTTGCCCAGCAGGGGTTTGGCCATGACGATGCCGATGATCACAGCGACGACGGCGGTGATCCGGCCGACGCTGACAAGATGCTGTTCGCTGGAGCCGGTCTTGACCTTGGCATAGATGTCCAGGGTGAAGATCGTGGCGATCGAGTTGATCTTGGCGGCCAGGGACGCGACGATCGCGGCCACCAGGGCGGCGAACACCAGGCCCAGAATGCCGGGCGGCAGCAGCTTCATCATCTCCGGATAGGCCTGGTCAGGCTTGGCCAGGCCGGGCACCAGCACGAGGGCGGCGATGCCGGGCAGAACCACGATCACCGGCATCAGCAGCTTCAGATAGGCCGCCAGGGCGATGCCCTTCTGGGCCTCGGCGATGTCCTTGGCCCCCAGGGCGCGCTGGATGATGTACTGGTTGAAGCCCCAGTAGCTGACGTTCATCACCCACAGACCGCCGAACAGCACGGAGAGCCCGGGCAGGTCCTTGTAGTGCGGGTTTTCCCGGCTGAGGATCATGTCGAACTTTTCGGGGAACTGCGTGGTCAACTGGTGGAAGCCGGCCACCAGGTCGCCGTGACCGATCTTGCTCAGCGACAGGAAGACGATGATCAGGCCACCGGTGATCAGCAGGGCGACCTGAACGATATCGGTCAGGGCCACGGCCTTCAGCCCGCCCCACAGCTGGTAGGCTAGGGCGAAGACGCCGATGATCACGAGCGCGGTCATCTGGTCGATGCCGGCCACGGTATGGATGGCGATCGAGCCCAGCCAGAGGATCGAGGTCAGGTTCACGAAGACGTAGAGGATCAGCCAGAACACCGCCATCACGTTGCGGACGCTGGGCCCGTACCGCTGCTCCAGGAACTGCGGCATGGTGCTGATGTTGTTCTTCAGGAAGATCGGCAGGAAGAACTTGCCGACGATCAGCAGGGTCAGGGCCGCCATCCATTCATAGGAGGCGATGGCCAGGCCGAGGGCATAGCCCGAGCCGCTCATGCCGATGATCTGCTCGGCCGAGATGTTGGCGGCGATCAGCGACGCGCCGATCGCCCACCAGGGCAGGGCCTTGCCGGCCAGGAAGTAGTCGTTGGAGTCCTTCTGCTTGCCGCCCTTGTCGCGGGACACCCACTGGGCCAGGCCGAAGATGGCGACCGCATAGATCGCGAGAATTACGAAATCGATGGTGTGCACGTGGATCCCCCCCCCAGGGATGCTTGTTCTAGTCAGGTTAGGGCGGCCCAGGCTGCGATCAGGGCGGCGGCTTTCTCGCCCACCTGCTCGGGCGTGTAGCCGGGACGATAGAGCTCGCCACCGACGCCGATACCGGCCACGCCGGCCGTCAGCCAGGGTTCCAGGTTGGCGGCACCGACGCCGCCGACGGCATAGACCAGGATGTCCTTGGGCAGCACGTCCTTGACCGCCTTGATGTGGCCGGGACCGAAGCTGCTGGCGGGATAGAGTTTCAGCGCCCTGGCACCGGCCTTCACGGCGGCGAAGGCCTCTGACGGCGTGGCAAAGCCCGGCATGGCGGTCAGGCCCAGCGATACGGCGCGGGCGATGACGTCGGGATCGGTGTTGGGCGTGACGATCAGCTTGCCGCCTGCTGCGGCCACGTCTTCGACAGCCTGCGGCGTCAGCACGGTGCCAGCGCCGCACAGGGCGACATCGCCATAGGCCTCACACAGGCGGCGGATGCTCTCCAGCGGCTCTGGCGAGTTCAGCGGCACCTCGATGGCGCGGATGCCGGCATCCACCAGGGCCCTGGCGATGGCCACGACTTCGTCGGGCCTAACGCCGCGCAGGATGGCCACGATGGGCGGTGGACGGGTGGCGCTAGCTTCAGGCGAGGACATGAAAATCACTGTTCTTTCGAGGCGACAACGTTGTCAATCCGGCCAGAACCGCACTGTCGCCGTCGATAGCGGTAACAACGCCGCCCTGACTGGCGATGGCTTGGCCATAAAACCTGTTCAGGGCTGGAGCGCCCACCAGGATCACCTGGCCCAGGTCGCCGAACCACTGCCGGGCGGCGGCGGCATCGGCCCCGATCAGCAGGCCCGACAGGAAGCCGATGGCATCGGCGGCGGGCAGGGCGTCCAGCAACTGCCGGGCACGGGTCTCGAACAGCAGGTGCGGCAGCTGGGCCGGGCCGTGCTCGACGATCCGGGAGAGGCCCATTGCGAAGCCCGCGTCAGAGCCCTGCACGTCCGCGCCGACGCCGGCGGCCAGGGTCGAGTGCTGGCGCAGAAGGGCGAAGGTCTCGCCGACCGGGGCGGTCAGGAAGCCGGTAATCGCGCCGTCCTCGACCACCGTCCACTTGCTGTGGGTCCCGGGCAGGACGAGCAGGTGGCGACCGGTCTTCAGGGCAGGATCGAGCTCAAGGGCCCCGAGGATCTGGGTCTCCTCACCGCGCATTACGTCGGGACCGCCGAGCGGATTGAGGCATGACAGGCCCGGAATGATCGACACCGGCAGACCGTCGGCCTCGATCTTCAGCACCCGCTCGCGCAGATCGGCGGCCGAGGCCGGGCAGGGGGCGTAGGGAGCCTCCACCCAGCCGATCCGCGATCCGACCATGCCGCACAGCACAGCGCCGGAGGGGCGGGCCTCGCGCCAGTCGCCCACGAGCTCGAGGAAGGTGTCCTCCGGGCTGGTGGTCAGGGCGCTGATCCCGGGACCGTCACGTCGGTCGAGTACGCTCTTGCCCTGGCGCAGATAGAGCCGCAGGCGCGAAGTCCCCCAGTCTCCGAAGATCGAGATCGACGGGTCCATCAATGGGATTCTCGCGTCACGACCGAGCCTGATGAGCCGACCAGGAAGTCCAGGTCAGCGCCCCTGTCGGCTCCCAGCACATGATCAACGTAAAGCTTGGCGTAGCCGCGCGTGGCCTTGGGCGGCGGTGGATCGGCGCGCCAGGCGGCCAGGCGGGCCTCCATCTCCGCGTCGGAGATGGCGATGCTCAGGGCGCGGGTTGGGCCGTCCAGGGTGATCAGGTCGCCGTTGCGCACGATGGCCAGCGGGCCACCGGCATCGGACTCGGGCGAGACATGGAGAATGACTGTTCCGAAAGCCGTGCCGCTCATACGCGCATCGCTGATGCGAACCATGTCCTTGACACCTTTTTCCAGGATCTTGCGCGGAAGCGGCATGTTGCCGACTTCCGGCATGCCCGGATAGCCCTTGGGGCCGCAGCCCTTCAGTACCAGGATCGAGGTCTCGTCGACGTCCAGGGCCGGATCATCGATACGGGCCCTGAAGTCCTCGATGGTCTCGAACACAACCGCCTTGCCGGTGTGGCTGCACAGTTCGGGGCTCGCGGCACTCGGTTTCATCACCGCGCCGCCGGGGGCCAGGTTGCCGCGCAGCACCCAGATACCGCTGTCGGGCTTCACGGGCGTCTCAAGGGTGCGGATCACTTCGGCGTTCCAGACCTCGGCCTTGTCATATTGCTGGCCGATCGGAAGACCGCTGACGGTCAGGGCCGAGGGCTCCAGGAAGGCTTCCATCTGCTTCATCACCGCCGGCAGGCCACCGGCATAGTGAAGGTCTTCCATCAGGAACCGACCCGAGGGTTGCAGGTCGACCAGCAGCGGAACGTCGCGCGACAGATGGTCGAAGTCCTCCAGGGTCAGTTCGACACCCAGTCGCCCCGCCAGCGCCAGCAGGTGGACAACAGCGTTGGTCGAGCCACCGATCGCGGCATGGACACGCAGGGCGTTCTCGAATGCGGCGCGGGTGGCGACCTTCGACATGGTCAGGCCGTCATGGACCATCTTCACGATGGTGCGGCCGGTCTGATGGGCCATGGCGGCACGGCGCGCGTCCACCGCCGGGATCGAGGCGTTGTAGGGCAGGCTCATGCCCATGGCTTCGACGATGGCGGCCATGGTCGAGGCCGTGCCCATGGTCATGCAGGTGCCCGGCGAGCGGCTCATGCCGCTCTCGGCCGACATGAACTCCGGCAGGGTCATTTCGCCGGCGCGGACCGCTTCGGAGAACTTCCAGACGTCGGTGCCCGAGCCGATGTCCTTGCCGCGGAACTTGCCGTTCAGCATCGGACCCGATGAGACGACGATCGTAGGCAGGTCGACGCTGGCTGCGCCCATCATCTGGCCCGGCGTGGTCTTGTCGCAGCCGCCCAGAAGGACGACGCCGTCAATCGGATTGCCGCGGATCGACTCCTCGACATCCATGGCCAGCAGGTTGCGAAACAGCATGGCGGTCGGCCGCATCTGGGTCTCGCCGAGCGAGATGGCCGGGAACTCCAGGGGCAGGCCGCCGGCTTCCCAGACGCCGCGCTTCACGTGCTCGGCGATGTCGCGCAGGCCTGCGTTGCAGGGGGTGATTTCGGACCAGGTATTGCAGATGCCGATCACGGGGCGGCCGTCGAAGACATCGTCCGGAAGGCCCTGACTTTTCATCCAGCTGCGGTGGATGAAGCCGTCTCGGTCGAGCTTGCCGTAAGACCCACCACTGCGCAGGCCCTTGCCTGCGGTTTTGTTACTCATATCCGCCCCTATCGCCGGCCGGTTCCGGCCGCTCAAGCTCTTCAATCTCATTTATAGTATTATTTGAGCGCCCGCAATCGAAGCTGCTCTCGAGCCAGGTCCTGGACCCGCTCCCTTGCACCGGGTGTGGCCTGAAAGCCCCGCTCACCCTCAAAATGATAGCGCTATCATAAATGCCTTGATGGTACTAATAATACGATTATACAGCACCTCGGATCGTGCGGCGTTCGCACGTCACCGGCGCCAAGAAGGCCGGGGCGGATCAACTTGAACGGGGGAAGGAACCAGGCATGAAAAGCCTCAATCACTCGCATCGCAAACTCATGATGATGGGCGCTTCGGCGCTGGTCCTGAGCCTCGCCGCGCCGTCGCTGGCCATGGCCCAGGCTGCGCAGCAGGATACGGCGGTCGTCGACGAAATCGTCGTGACCGGCCAGCGTGCGGCCATCCAGTCCGCCCAGAAGCTGAAGCAGAACGCCGAGCAAATCGTTGACTCGATCACCTCGACCGATATCGGCGCGCTCCCGGACCGTAGCGTCACCGAGGCCCTGCAGCGGGTCGCCGGGGTGACCATCGGCCGGACCTCGGACGGCCGCGATGCCGACCGGATCTCGGTCGAAGGTTCGGGCGTCCAGGTGCGCGGCCTGTCGTGGGTCCGCGGCGAACTGAACGGTCGCGACAGCTTCTCCGCCAAGAGCGGCCGCTCGCTCAGCTTCGAGGACATCCCGCCCGAGCTGATGGCCGGTGTGGACGTCTACAAGAACCCTTCCGCTGACATCGTCGAAGGCGGCGTCGGCGGCACCGTCAACCTGCGCACGCGCCTGCCCTTCGACAGCAGCAAGCGCATCCTGGCCTTCTCCGCCGACATGAGCATCGGCGACATGGCCAAGGCATGGCAGCCCACGGGCTCGGTGCTGTACAGCGATCGCTGGGACACCAATGTCGGGGAAGTGGGCTTCCTGCTCAGCCTCTCGGACTCACAACTGAGCAGCCGCACCGACACGATCTCGGTTGATCCCTACAACGCCCGCACCGATCTGGTGGCCGGCAAGACGGTCTATGTCCCTGGCGGCTTCGGCTACCGCAGCCTGGACTTTGATCGCGAGCGCAAGGGCATCGCTTCGGCACTGCAATGGCGCCCGAACGACCAGTGGGATGCCAGCTTGCAGTTCATTCGCTCGTCGGCCAACCAGGCCTCGACCGAACGCGCCATCGGCTTCAACCCCGGTTCGGGCACCGGCCCGGCCGCCGGGACGACCTTCACCTACGACTCGAACGGTCATTTCGTGAAGGGCACGCTGGCCAACTCGGCGGGCGGCACCAGCCTGGGCACGTCGCTGATCGACACGCGCTTTGCTGAGCGCAGCTCGGTCACCTCCGACTATGCGCTGAAGGTCAACTACAACCCGAACGACAAGTGGGCCTTCTCGGCGGACGTCCAGTATATCTACGCCAAGACCAAGACCGTCGATTTCACGGCGTTCCATTCGCTGGGCGCGGACAGCGCTCCCGCCAGCCTGGACCTGACCGGCGATCTGCCTGCCGTCACCGTGAACAACAACACGGCCTACACGTCGAACCCGTCCAGCTACTATCTCAACGCGGCGATGGATCACCACGATCGCAACGACGCCAGCGAGTGGGCGCAGCGCCTCGACGGTGCCTACACCTTCGATGACGGCGGCTGGCTGAAGTCGTTCCGCTTCGGGGTCCGCAACACCTATCGCGAATCCACGACCCGCGAGACGACCTACAACTGGGGTGCCGTGGCTCCCAGCTGGTCGGCGCCGACCATCGACAAGCTGTCGGCCTACCAGGGCAGCTACGCGCTCTTCCCGTTCACCAACTACTTCCGCGGCGACGTCAACCTGCCCGCGACGTTCATCATGCCGAACGCGTCGCTGGTCCAGAACTATGCCCAGGGTGGCGCTCTGCTCGCCAAGCTGGCCTCGACCAATGGCGGCTGGTGGAGCACCTTCAACGGCAACTACGACAACCTGACGGCCGGCGGCAGCCAGGGCGGCGTCAACCGTCAGAAGGAAAAGACCCTAGCCGCCTACGGCCTGCTGCGCTTCGGTCACGATCTGTCGCTGTGGGGTGCAGAGCGCGAGCTCGACGGCAACTTCGGCCTGCGGGTGGTGAAGACCGAGAGCGAAGGCAAGGGGATCGAGCTGTTCTCCAAGAACAACACCCCGACCGTTCCGGCCGCTGATCTTGCGTTCGGCAACGGCGCAAGGAGCGACATAACCGGCGGTCGCGACTATGTCAGTGTGCTGCCCAGCCTGAACGCGCGCCTGAAGCTCACGCCCGAGATGTTCGTCCGCTTCGCGGCGGGCAAGTCGATCGTGCGCCCGGACTTCGGCCAGCTGCAGCCGTTCTTCTCGGTCAGCGCGACAAACGGCTTCCTGTCGGGTTCGGTCTGCGGCAGCTCGATCCCGGGCGGCCAGCAGGGCAACTGCGTCTACCAGTACACGGCCAACGGCGGTAACCCGGAGCTGAAGCCCATCCGCTCCAACCAGTACGACCTGGCCTATGAGTGGTACTTCGCGCCCACGGGCAGCGTGACGGCGACCCTGTTCTACAAGGACGTCTACAACTTCGTCACCAATGGCGTCACCAAGACCAAGTTCACCAACAACGGTGTGACCCGCGACGTCCTGGTTTCGCAGCCCTACAATGCCGGTCACGGCACCATCAAGGGCTTCGAGGTCGCCTACCAGCAGTACTACGACTTCCTGCCCGGCGCTCTGAAGGGTCTCGGCGTCCAGGCCAACTTCACCTATGTCGACAGTCAGGGCTCGCGCAATGCCGCGTCCAACCCTTACGACTCGACCCAGGTGTCGGGTATCCTGGCCGGCAAGGCCGACGACCTGCCGCTCGAGGGGTTGTCCAAGAAGAGCTACAACGTCGCCGCCCTGTACGACCTGGGCAAGGTGTCGGCTCGCCTCGCCTACAACTGGCGGGAGCGCTACCTGCTCTCGACGGCAGCCGCCAACATCAACATCCCGGCCTGGTACGGCGACTACGGTCAGCTGGACGGATCGGTCTTCTACACGATCGATGACAACCTGAAGCTCGGCTTCCAGGCCGTGAACCTGACCAACACCAAGACCAAGATCCTGGTGAGCTATCCGGGCAGCCCGAAGGTCGGTCTGACCGAGCACAACTGGGTTGTGGCTGACCGCCGCTACTCGGTCGTGCTGCGCGGCACCTTCTAAGGGCTCCGCCATCGCTTGACCTGAAGGCCCCTGTCCGCCCGATCCTGGATCGATCGCGGGCAGGGGTCTTTGTGTTTCAGCCCCCGACCTCTAGCCTTCAGTTTCAAGTTTGCGAGACTCCAGCCCATGACCGAGCATCCTCCCCGCAAATTCGTCGTGGTCGGCGGCGGAACGGCCGGCTGGATGGCCGCAGCCGCCCTGGTCCACGCCCTTCGGGACCGGGTTGGAACGGTGGAACTGGTCGAATCCGAGGAGATCGGCACCGTCGGGGTTGGTGAAGCCACGATCCCGCCGATCCAGTTCCTCAACAGCCTGCTGGGGATCGACGAGTTCGACTTCATCCGGAAGACCCAGGCGACCTTCAAGCTCGGCATCGAGTTCCGGGACTGGACCCGCAAGGATCACAGCTATTTCCACCCGTTCGGGCCGCATGGGACCTCGATCGAAGGGGTGTCGTTCCATCACTACTGGATGCGACTGCGCGAGCAGGGCGATACCAGTTCCATCGACGACTATTCGATGGCCACGGTTGCGGCCCGAATGGGCAAGTTCGCGGTTCCGCCCAAGGAACTGCCGCCGGGCGTGCCGGGCCTCGGTTATGCCTATCATTTCGACGCCGGTCTCTATGCCCGCTACCTGCGCGGCTATGCCGAGGCGCGCGGGGCGCGACGTACCGAAGGCAAGATCCAGTCGGTCGCGCTACGGGCCAGCGACGGGCATGTCGAGGCCCTTGACCTGGAAGGCGGTCGCCGGATCGAGGGCGACTTCTTCATCGACTGCTCCGGCTTCCGGGGACTGCTGATCGAAGAGGCCCTGCGCACCGGCTACGAGGACTGGTCGGCCTGGCTCCCATGCGACCGGGCCCTGGCGGTTCCCTGCGAAGGGGTCAGCCCGCTGACGCCGTTCACGCGCTCGACAGCGCGGGAGGCAGGGTGGCAGTGGCGCATTCCGCTGCAGCACCGCATCGGCAATGGCTATGTCTATTCCAGCGGCTTCATCAGCGATGACGAGGCCGCAGCGACCCTCATGGCCAATCTCGACGGGGCCCCGCTGGGCGATCCCCGTCCCCTGAAGTTTACCACCGGCCGCCGCAAGAAGGCCTGGAACCGCAACGTCGTGGCCCTCGGCCTGGCCGGCGGCTTCATGGAGCCGCTGGAGTCGACCAGCATCCACCTGGTCCAGACCGGCGTCATGCGGTTGCTTTCGTTGCTGCCGGTCAGCGGCCACGACCCGGCCACGGAAGTGGAGTTCAACCGCCTCAGCCAGATTGAGTACGAGCAGATCCGGGACTTCCTGATCCTGCACTATCACGCCACCGAGCGGGACGAGTCGCCGCTATGGAACTACTGCCGGACCATGGCGATCCCGGACAGCCTGCAGCACAAGATCGACCTGTTTCGCAGCCGGGCCCGGGTCGCCCGGTTCGACGATCAACTCTTTGCCGAGCCGAGCTGGCTGGCCGTGTTCCTCGGTCAGGGGATCGAGCCTCGCACCTATGACCGGCTGGCAGACGCCCCGGCCCTGGCGGACGTCTCAGCCAGGCTCTCGGGCATCCGCAGCGTCATCCACAACCTGGCCAGTCGCCTTCCGTCCCATGAGCAGTTTATCGCAGCGACCTGCAAGGCCGATCCGGCCCCGTGAGATCGGGATTGATAGCGCTATCAATTTTCTTGCTGGGCTGAATTGTATGATTATAGTGCCGGGGTGTGGTGGTGCAGATATCTGCGTTCTGCACCGCGCGTACCGTCGCCTCAGGGAGACGGTGCGCTTCGCGCGGCGTCACTCTCCCCGATCTCGCGCGCAATCTCCCCGCGCATCGTCTCCTGCGGCGATGCGCGGCTTTTTTTGAGGGCAGGGTGGCGGTCACCGCGGAAGAGTGATTGCCTTTCGAGGGCGCTCAAGTAATTATCCGACAAATATAATTGTTAGCGGTAACAAGGTCCCATGCGGTGCGATTGCAGCGCCCTGGAGGACCGGCAGCCGAAGGGAAGAAGCGATGACCCGGTTGAAAACGCTCAAGGCCGCTTTGCTGGGCGTGGCTCTTTTGGCCTCGACGAGTTCCGTCGGCCTTGCCTCAGCTGCTGAGTCCCCCATGCCCCAGCTCGTTGAAAAGAGCGGTCGCTACGCGCTGATGGTGGACGGCGCGCCCTTTCTGATGCTCGGCGCCCAGGTCAACAATTCCAGCGCTTGGCCCTCCCAGATGGACAAGGTCTGGCCCGCCATCCGGCAGCTGCACGCCAACACCGTCCAGGTTCCGATCGCCTGGGAGCAGATCGAGCCGGTCGAGGGCAAGTTCGACTTCAGCTATCTGGACCTGCTGCTGACGCAGGCCCGCGAGAACAAGGTCCGCCTTGTCCTGCTGTGGTTCGGCACCTGGAAGAACTCCTCACCGTCCTATGCGCCCGAGTGGGTCAAGCTGGACGACAAGCGTTTCCCGCGCCTGCACAAAAAGGATGGGGCCCGATCCTATTCGATGTCGCCGCTGGCGCAGTCCACGCTCGATGCCGACCGCAAGGCCTTTGTGGCCCTGATGACCCACCTCAAGGCTGCCGATCCCGACAACACCGTCATCATGGTCCAGGTCGAGAACGAGACCGGCACCTACGGCAGTGTGCGGGACTATTCGCCAGCCGCGCAGAAGGTTTTCGACGGCCCCGCGCCGACCGCCCTGGTCAAGGCCATGAAGGCCAGGCCCGGCACCTGGTCGCAGGCCTTCGGCAAGGACGCCGACGAGTACTTCCACGCCTGGTACATTTCGCGCTTTGTCGAGCAGGTCACGGCCGCGGGCAAGGCGGTCAAGCCGCTGCCGATGTATGTCAACGCTGCCCTGCGCGATCCGATCAATGACCAGGATCCGGTGACCTATTCGTCCGGAGGCCCGACCCATAATGTGCTGGATGTCTGGAAGACCGGCGCGCCCTCGATCGACCTGATCGCACCCGATATCTACATGCCGGAGTCGGTGAAGTATTCGGCGGTCCTCGGCCATTATGACCGGCCCGGCAATGCGCTGTTCGTCGCCGAGACCGGCAATGCCATCCCCTATGCCCGCTATGTGTATGACACCCTGGGCCGCCAGGGCATCGGCTTCTCGCCGTTCGGCATGGACCTGACCGGCTATGCCAACTATCCGCTCGGGGCCTCCAAGGTGAATGCCGAGATGCTCGAGGCCTTCGCCGCAAACTATCGCCTGCTGGCCCCCATGGCCCGGGACTGGGCCAGGATCTCGTTCGAGAAGCCCGTCTGGGGCGGTTCCGAGCCTGATGACCGCTCGCCGCAGTCGACCACCCTGGGCGACTGGACCGTGCATCTGCGCTACGGCAAGTGGCAGTTCGGCGCTTCGGACTGGACCTGGCTGAAGGATCGCCCGACCGATCCGGCCGGCCCGAACGGCGGTGCCGTCGTCGCCCAGCTTTCAGCGGACGAGTTCCTGGTCACCGGCCGCAACGTCCGGGTCGAGTTCGGGCGCGCTGCGAAAGACGGCAAGCCCTACATGCTGGCCCGGGTCGAAGAGGGCCATTTCGACAACGGCCAGTGGGTGTTTGACCGCATCTGGAACGGCGACCAGATCGACTACGGCCTCAACTTCACCGATGGCTCGCAGGTACTGCGGGTCAAGCTGGCCACCTACTAGAACCCAGATCAAGACCAAGCCCAATCCAACAGGGAACCCCTGCGATGCGCGCCTTTCGACTGACACCCACCGTTCTGGGCCTGGCTTTGGCCCTGACCGCCTCGACCTCCGCCCTGGCGCTGGAAGCGGGCTTTGAGAAGACCGCCGACGGCGTCGTGGTGACGCCCGGCTCCGGCCCGGCCAAGAAGATCCGTCTGCAGGTGATGAGCGACCGGGCGTTCCACGTCACGGCGACGCCGACGGACAGCCTCGACACGCCGGCCAGCCTGATGGTGGTCGCCCAGCCCAAAACCTCGGGTTTCGCGGTCGAACAGTCCGGCGGCAAGGTCGTGCTGAAGGCCGGCAAGGCGACGGCCGAGGTCGTGCTGGCGACCGGCGCGGTGTCCTTCAAGGACGCCTCCGGCAAGACCGTCCTGTCCGAGCAGGCACGGCAGGCCTTCAAGCCCGTGTCCATCGACGGCAAGGGCTTCTATGGCATCAGCCAGCAGTTCAATCCGAATACGGATGAAGCCTTTTACGGCCTCGGCCAGCATCAGAACGGCCAGATGAACTATAATGGCCAGGACGTTGAACTGGCCCAGTACAATCGCGACATCACCATCCCGTTCCTGCTCTCCAGCCGGAACTACGGCGTGTTGTGGGACAATAACGGCATCAGCCGGTTTGGCGATCCGACGCCCTATGACGTCGCCTCACGCGACCTGAAGATCTACGACGCTGACGGCAAGGCCGGTGGCTTCACCGCGCGCTACTACGTCAAGGGCGAGCTGAAGCTGACCCGGACGGAAAAGGACGTCGACTACCGGTTCCTCAAGGACCTGCCGAACTGGCCGGCCGAGCTGACCGGCCCTGACAAGAAGCCGGTCCGCGGTTCGACCGTGGTCTGGGAAGGCTCGGTGGAGCCGTCAGTCTCGGGCGTCCAGAAGTTCAAGCTCTATTCGTCCAGCTACGCCAAGGTTTATGTCGACGGCCAGCTCAAGATCGATCGCTGGCGGCAGAACTGGAACCCCTGGTTCCATAACTTTACGGCCACGATGAAGGCCGGGACGCGGCACAAGGTCCGCGTCGAGTGGGATCCCAACGACGGCTATATCGGCCTGCTGCACAACAACCCGCTTCCGGCGGCGCAGCAGAAGGCCCTGACCCTGACCTCAGAGGTCGCCCATGCGGTCGACTACTACTTTGTGGCCGGCGAAAACCTCGATCAGGTGGTCGGCGGCTATCGTGAGCTGACCGGCAAGGCCCTGGCCATGCCGAGCTGGGTCTATGGCTTCTGGCAGTCGCGTCAGCGCTATGAAACCCAGGACCAGATTGTCGGCGTTCTGAAGGAGTACCGCAGGCGCGGCCTGCCGCTCGACAACGTGGTGATGGACTGGCGGTACTGGAAAGACGACAGCTGGGGCAGCCACGTCTTCGACGATACGCGTTTCTCCGATCCCAAGAAGATGCTGTCCGACATCCACGAGATGAACGGCCACTTCATGATCTCGATCTGGCCGAAGTTCTACCCCACGACCGACAACTACAAGGAGCTCGATGCCAAGGGCTATATGTACAAGCGTAATGTCGAACAGGGCGCGCTGGACTGGGTCGGCCCAGGCTATCTGAACTCGTTCTATGACCCCTATTCGAAGGGGGCTCGCGACATCTACTGGCGTCAGGTCAAGGACAAGCTGGGCGGTATCGGGGTGGATGCCTGGTGGATGGATTCCGACGAACCGGACATGCATTCCAACCTCGACATTCCCGAGCGCACCCTGCGCATGGGCCCCACGGCCATGGGCCCGGGCGCGGAGTTCTTCAACTCCTACCCCTTGCTCCATACCCAGAGTGTCTTTGACGGCGAGCGCGAGCAGCATCCCGACAAGCGATCGTTCATCTTCTCGCGCTCGGCCTTCGGCGGCATCCAGCGCCAGGGCGTGGGTGTCTGGTCCGGCGACGTTGTGGCCCGCTGGGACGATTTCCGGGACCAGATCTCGGCCGGTGTGAACCTGTCGATGTCGGGCCTGCCCAACTGGACCACCGACATCGGCGGCTTCTCGGTCGAAGACCGCTATACGAACAAGGACCCCGCCCACTGGGCCGAATGGCAGGAGCTGAACCTGCGCTGGTTCCAGTTCGGGGCCTTCAGCCCCGTGTTCCGGAGCCACGGCGAGTTCCCCTATCGCGAGATCTACAACCTCGCCGACGAGGGAACTGACATCTACAAGTCCCTGGCCTGGTACAACGAGCTTCGCTACCGGCTGATGCCCTACACCCTGACCCTGGCGGGTGATGTCTATCACCGTGACGGCAGCATCATGCGCGGCCTGGTCATGGACTTCCCGTCCGACCTCAAGGCCCGCAACATCGACGACCAGTACCTTTATGGATCGGCCTTCATGGTCGCGCCGGTGACCACCTTCAAGGCGCGGTCGCGGTCGGTCTATCTGCCGGCGGGGACCACCTGGTACGACTTCCAGACCGGCAAGGCCCTGGCGGGCGGGCAGACCATCAAGGCGGATGCTCCCCTCAACCGTATGCCTTTGTATGTGAAGGCCGGATCAATCGTTCCGACCACGGTCGTGCAGCAGTACATCGGCGAGAAGCCCGACGCGCCTGTCACCCTGGTGATCTATACGGGCAAGGACGGCAAGTTTGAGCTCTATGAGGACGATGGCCTGAGCTACGGCTATCAGCGCGGGGCCTACAGCCGCATTCCCGTTGCCTATGATGACGCCAGCGGCCGCGTGACGATCGGTGCCCGTTCGGGGTCGTTCAAGGGCATGATCGAAAAGCGGGTCTTCAAGGTTCGCTTCATCGGGGGCGTTGCCCGGCCTACGGACTTCGATGCAGTCGATGCGACAGTGGACTATGCCGGTCAGCCGGTCGTGATCACCCGCAAGAAATAGGCAGGACTGCCCGGAGGGCTGACTTCAGGCCCCGGCATCGCCAGATGCCGGGGCCTTTGCTTGTTCGGGGGTGTTCATGGCGGTGGCAGAGTTTTCCGGCGGATCTATTCCCGAACTATTTGCCTAAGGCATGGATTGAACTTGAATTATTGAAATATAGATCAACAATATCGACGTATTGTAAAATATATATCGTTCTTCGCGCTTCGTTAATCGTTAATATATCGAACCTGATTGTTAACTGTGGTTTCGATTGCTTTAAACGAAATGGAAATAGCGCTGGTGCAGACTACTGGGCGGGTAAAATGCCCGCCGGCAGTCAAAATGACGCCGGAGACCTCGAAATGGAGTCGTCTTCGTGGCGCTAAACAGCATCAACACAAACAGCGGCGCTATGATCGCGCTGCAGAACCTCAACTCGACCAATATGGAAACAGCGGCTGTCCAGCAGCGCATCAGTACCGGCCAAAAGGTCGGTAGCGCCAAGGACAACGGCGCGATCTGGGCCACCGCCAAGAACCAGTCGGCGCAGGCCAGTTCCCTGAACTCGGTGAAGGACTCGCTGCAACGCGGCCAGTCGACCATCGACGTCGCTCTGGCTGCCGGTGACACCATCACCGACCTGCTCGGCAAGATGAAGGAAAAGGCCCTGGCCGCTTCCGACACCTCGCTGAACACCGCCTCGTTCAATGCCCTGAAGGCCGACTTTGAGTCCCTGCGCGATCAGGTCACCAAGGCCGCCTCCAACGCCAAGTTCAACGGCGTCAGCATTGCCGACGGCAAGACCACCAAGCTGACCTTCCTGGCCAACAACGACGGCTCGGGCTTTACGGTCAACGCCCAGACCCTGACCCTGGCCGGCATCGGCCTGACCGCCTCGTCGACCTTCACGACGGCGGCTGCGGCCAAGACGATGATCACCACGGTCAATACGGCTCTGCAGACAGCGGCCAACAAGCTGGCCTCGCTGGGAACCAACTCGACCGGCCTCGACACCCACCTGACCTTCGTCGGCAAGCTGCAGGACAGCCTCGACGCCGGCGTGGGCAATCTGGTGGATGCTGACCTCGCCAAGGAAAGCGCCAAGCTGCAGTCTCTGCAAACCAAGCAGCAGCTGGGCATCCAGGCCCTGTCGATCGCCAACTCGTCGAGCTCGTCGATCCTGAGCCTGTTCCGATAAGCCACCAGACCGCCGGGTAGACGGATGGCCTTGGCCTCCCCCCGCCCGACGGCTTTCGACTTCAGGGGGCGGACGGCATGTCCGCCCCTTTTTCTGTCGGGGGTCAGCTCTTGCGGAAGTAGCCGTGGATGCGCTCGGCCAGGGCCTGGCTGACACCTTCGACCTTGAGCAGGTCCTCGACCCCGGCGCGGGCGACGCCCTTGGCGGAACCGAACGCGTGCAGCAGGGCCTTCTTGCGGCCGGGGCCCACGCCCTCGATCTCGTCCAGCGGGTTCTTCTTCAGATCCATGCTGCGCCGGGTGCGGTGGGCCCCGATGGCAAAGCGGTGGGCTTCGTCGCGCAGGCGTTGCAGGTAGTAGAGCACCGGTGATTTGGGCTCGAGCATGAACGGCGTCTTGTCGGGCATGAAGAACCGCTCCAGCCCGGCGTCGCGGTCCGGGCCCTTGGCGACCCCGACCACCGGAATGTCGTCGACGCCCAGCTCCGTCATGATCTCCAGCGCCGCGTCCAACTGACCCTTGCCGCCGTCGACCAGCACAAGGCCCGGCCGGTTGTCGCTGTCACCCTCGTCCTCTTCCTTGACCAGGCGGGCGAAGCGGCGGCGCAGCACCTCTTTCATCATGCCGTAGTCGTCACCGGGCGTGAGCTCGGTGCTCTTGATGTTAAACTTGCGGTACTGGCCCTTCATGAAGCCGTCCGGACCGGCCACGATCATGCCGCCGACGGCATTGGTGCCCTGGATGTGGCTGTTGTCATAGACCTCGATCCGCTCAGGCGGGGTGTCCAGGCCGAAGGCTTCGGCCACTCCGGCCAGCAGCTTGGTCTGGGCCGAGCCCTCGGCCATCTTGCGACCCAGCGCCTCGCGGGCGTTGGTCAGGGCGTGCTGCACCAGATCGGCCTTCTCGCCGCGTTTGGGCACGCTGATCTCGACCTTGCGGCCGCTCTTCAGGGCAAAGGCCTCGGCCAGCAGGGTCGCCTCGGCGGGCTCGATATTGGCCAGGATCAGCCGCGGGATCGGTTTGTCGTCATAGAACTGTCCGAGGAAGGCGGTCATGGCCTGGGCTTCCTCGCTGACGCCTTCCTCCTCGGCCGCACCCGTGATGCGGGGGAAGTAGGCGCGGTTCCCCCAGTTCTGGCCGGCCCGGAAGAAGAACACCTGCACGCAGGCCTGGCCGCCCTCGACATGCAGGGCCACCACATCGGCCTCTTCCACGGTCTCGGGGTTGATCTGGCTTTCCTGTGCCACGGCCGAGAGGGCGCGGATGCGGTCGCGCAGCTTGGCGGCGCGCTCGAACTCCAGATCCTCGGCGGCGGCCTCCATCGCTTCGGCCATCTGCGTCATGACCGCCCGCGACTTGCCGCGCAGGAAGGCCTCAGCCTGGTCGACCAGGGTCTGATAGTCGGTCAGGCTGACCAGACCCGTGCAGGGCGCCGCGCAGCGCTTGATCTGGTACAGCATGCAGGGCCGGTCGCGGCCCTCGTAGACACTGTCCGTGCAGGAGCGCAGCAGGAAGGCCTTCTGCAGGGTGTTCAGTGTGCGGTTCACGGCCCAGGCACTGGCGAAGGGACCGAAATAGTCGCCCTTGGTGGTGTGGGCTCCACGATGCTTGCGCAACTGCGGCGCGGCGTGGTCGCGCCGGATCATGATCTCGGGAAAGCTCTTGTCGTCGCGCAGCAGCACGTTGAAGCGCGGCTTCAGCGACTTGATAAGGTTGATTTCCAGCAGCAGGGCGTCGGCCTCTGTGCGGGTGGTGACGAACACCATGGCTCGGGTGGCATCCACCATGTGGGCGATGCGGTTGGTGTGGAACCGGCCCTGGGCGTACTGGATGACCCGCTTCTTCAGGCTTTTGGCCTTGCCGACATAGAGGACCTCCTCATTGTCGCCGATCATGCGGTAGACGCCGGGGGCGTCGGGCAGGCGCGTGACCTCGTCCTTGATCAGGGCCGCGCCGCGCAGGGCATTTTCGGACGGAGGAGGGCTGGTATCGTCGTTCACGTCGGACATATAGGCGAGTCTGGACGGTTCAGCGACGGCGGCTCCGTTTGTTCCTGCCATCAAGTGGCGCTATGACGCCTGATGACCACGCGCAACCTGTTCGCCACCCCGCTCTATCAAGCCAGCCTCGCCGGCGAGAAGGGCTTTGATGACTTCATCGACGAGCTGCACGATGCCTGCATCGCAGTCGCCGAGGAGGACGAGGCCGGCCAGGCCTGGGCCGAGGCCAAGGGCTATCGCGGCTATACCTCCTATGCCTCGCTGGATGATCTGGCCCAGCGCGACAGCCTGTTCGATGACCTCAAGCGCAAGCTCGACAAGCATGCGGCGGCCTTTGCCCGAGAGCTCTGTTTCGACCTGGCCGGCGGCAAGCTGGTCATGGATAGCTTCTGGATCAACATCCTGGATCCGGGCGGTCAGCATACCGGCCACATCCATCCGCACAGCGTGATCTCCGGGACCGTCTATGTGACGATCCCGACCGGTGCCTCGGCCCTGAAGTTCGAGGATCCGCGACTGCCGATGATGATGGCCGCCCCCAACCGCCAGGCCGACGCGCCCGAGGCGCTGCAGCCCTTCGTCTATGTGCAGCCGGAGCCGGGCACGATCCTGTTGTGGGAGAGCTGGCTGCGCCACGAGGTCACGCCGAACCAGGCCGACGAGCAGCGGATCAGCATCAGCTTCAACTACGCCTGGCGCTGAGCCCCTGACCGATGGCCGGGGCTAGGTGAGCCCCGGTCCCTGGATCTTCAGGACCGGCGTAAAGGCCGGCCGTCGCTCGCGGAGCTGGACCGTCAGTCCAGAGGCATCCCGCGTGAAGGGCAGGGGTTCACTGCTGCCCAGCAGTTCAACGCGTACCACCTCACCGGCCGAGGTTGGGCCCTGTGAGCCCAGGCTCGTGATGGACATTTTGCCCTCGGGCCAGGCCATGGCCAGGGCATAGAGATCGCCGGCCTTCTGGGTGAAGCGGATGTCGCTGGCCTCGAAGGGCTTGGCAGCACCTTCGTTCTGCATGCCTTCCACGAAGCGGGTCGGGCCCTCGCCATAGATGCGCCAGGGGCGGGTCGAATAGATCGCTTCACCGTTCACGGCGATCCAGCCGGCCATGTCGGCCAGGACCTGCTCTTCCTGGTCGTCGATGGAGCCGTCGCCGCGCTGGGGGATCGACAGCAGCAGGCAGCCGTTCTTGCTGACGACGTCGATTAGCCTCTGGATCACGTCCCGGCCGCTCTTGTAGCCGTCCCGTTCATAGAGGGGACGGTCGTAGTGCCAGCTGCCGATGCAGGTGTCGGTCTGCCAGGGCTCATCGCGCAGTCGGTCCGAAAAGCCGCGCTCCACGTCCTCGACGATCGCCCGGCGCTGGAAGGCCGAGAGTTTCTTGCCGGTGACCACCACATCGGCCGACCCATGCCGGGCGACCGCGCCATTGTAGTAATGGGCGGTGGCGTCGAGTCCGGCCTGGCCCAGCGGCAGGGTGTAGTTGTCGAAATAGACCATGTCGGGTCGGTAGCGGTCGACCAGGTCGTTCTGGCGCAGCAACCAGTTGCGGGTGAAGGCGGGGTTGTTGGGGGGCGGGGTCTCGACCCATTCGCCATCGTGCCTGTCATGCCAGGCATTGGCGGCGGCGATGCTGTCGATCCCGTCGGGAATGACCATGTTGCAGCCGGTATAGAGGGCTTGCGGGTCCAGGCCTTGCCACCACTTACCCTTGCCGTCGGCCTTGGTCAGGCGGAAGGCGTCATAGCGCTGACCCTTGCGGGGCCCCTCGGCGTCATAGCCGTAGGCGGTCTGCCACCAGTGCCAGGCATGGGCCCCGTGGTTGGACACACCGAAGCGCAGACCATGGGCGCGGGCGACCTTTTCCCACGTCCCGACAATGTCACGCCGGGGGCCGACCCGCGTCGTGTTCCAGGCATGGTGGCGGCTGTCGAACATGTCGAGATTGTCGTGATGGTTGGCCATCGACATGAAGTATTTCGCGCCCGCCGCCACATAGAGCTTCATCAGGGCGTCGGGGTCCCAGCGGTCGGCTTTCCAGCGCGGAATGAACTCCATGAATCCGAAGTCGGCGGGGTGGCCGTAGGTCTTCAGATGGTGCTCGTAGACATAGTTGCCCTGCTGGTACATCTGGCGGCCGTACCAGTCGCCGAACTCCGGCACGCATTGTGGCCCCCAGTGCGACCAGATGCCGAGCTTGGCATCCCGGAACCAGTCGGGGGTCCTGTAGCCACCGGCCAGCGAGTCCCAGCTGCCCTGGAAGGGCCCTCTGGGTCGGGCCAGGGCAGGTGTCGCGGCGAGGCCGGCAGCGGCAGCGAGGGCCGCCCGTCGGGTCAGGCTCATCGGGCGGGGCTCAGATGGATGACGCCGCCGCCGGACGGGGCCAGTTTCAGGGACAGGCTGTCCTTCGCCGTAACCGCGCGACTGGACTGGACGAGCGCCGTCGGCTCTGTCCCGTCCTGGCGGATGTCGGCGGTAAAGGCCCCGGCCGGCAGGAAGTCGAGCGGTACTTTGACCGTGCGGCCGGTCTCGTTGCTCATCGCTCCGACATACCAGTCGCTGCCCTTGCGACGGGCGATGACGATGGACTGGCCGATCTCGCCCGACAGCACGCGGGTTTCGTCCCAGCTGGTCGGGACGGCGCTGATGAAGTCCAGACCGGCCGGCGAGGCGGCATAGGTCACAGGACTGTCGGACACCATCGACAGGGGGCTGTCGAAGACGACGTACATGGCCAGGGCCTGACCGCGCGTAGTCTGAACGAGCGGCAGGCTGTTCTGGGGTTTGAAGGCCCCCGGCGTCACATTGCGGAAGCCGCCGGGCGTATAGTCCATCGGGCCCAGCAACATGCGGGTGAAGGGCAGGGTGACATTGTGGGTCGCCGTGATCCGGCGGCTCCACTTGTTGTACTCCGCTCCCAGAACACCTTCCTGGGTCATGTAGTGCGGATAGGTCCGGATCAGGCCGGTCGGGCGATAGGCCCCATGCAGATCGACCATCAGCCTGTGCTGGCCCGCCTTGGTCAGCAGGCGGTGGTAGTAGTCGACGATCTGCTGGTCATCGCGGTCCATGAAGTCGACCTTGATGCCCTTGATGCCCAGCTTCTCGTAGGCCGCCAGGCCCTCGTCCATCTGGTCGTCCAGCGCCTTCCAGTGTACCCAGACCATGATGCCGACGCCCCTCTGCGCGCCATAGGCGATCAGGCCGGGCAGGTCGATCTCGGGGATCGGGCGGGTAATGTCGGTGCCGGGCAGCACGGCCGGAGCCTGGCCCGAACCGACATACCAGCCGTCATCGATCAGCATGTACTCAAGCTTGTTGGCCGCCGCAAAATCGATGAAAGCCTTCATCGTGGCGGTGTTCATGCCGGGCCGGTCGACCCCGGCCACGACCGATCCGTTCCACCAGTCCCAGGCCGCCTTGCCGGGCCTGATCCAGCCGGTGTCGGTCAGGGCGGTGGGCGGATTGAGGCTGGTGATCAGGTTGGAGGCGACCAGGTCACCGGGCGTGTCGCCGACCATCAGGACGCGCCAGGAGCTGACCGTGTCCGTACCGATCCGCGAATGGATGGCTGATTTCGGATCGTCCAGTCGCGGCGAGAGCTTGCCCTGGAGGCCAAGCCCCCCGTCGCCGCGCCCGGTCAGATAGAGCCCGCCGGAGTTCTTCAGGTCTGCCTCGGCAATGGCGAAGGTCGTGCCCCCTTCGGTCTGACAGACGACCGGCAATTCGAGCAGGTTGTGCTCGCGGAAGCTGGAAGCCTTGACCGGGTCGTACTCGCCCTCGTGCGAGGTGCCGAACTTGCCCAGATTCAGCGCCCAGCAGCGATGGTCGGCGGCAAAGTCGAAGCGGGTTTCCTCGTTGCGGATCGAGACCCCGGCCAGGGCTGGCTGGTCCGGCAGGACATAACGGAACGCGAGCCCATCGTCATAGGCCCGGAACACCATGTTCAGCTTGCGGCCGGCGGTGCCGCCTTCAACGAATTGCACCGTCAGTTCGTTGAAGTGGTCGCGGGCGGTACGGGTCTTGCCGACCACCAGGTCATAGGTCTGGTCAACGCTGCGCGTCGTCGCGGTCGCCAGGGTGACGTCGTAGGACAGCCGCCCACCCATATCGAGCGTCAGGCCCAGGCCTGACGGCTGAATGACCGGCGTCCCGCGCCGGGACACCGCATAGCGGGCCTGGCCGCCGGTATCGGAAACCGTCACCACCAGGGAACCGTCCGGCGAGGCCAGACTGCGCTCGGCGGCCTGACCGGCCCCGCAGGTCAGTGCGGCAAGGATTGAGCCTGCGAGCAAGGTCCGCTTTAAAGACTGCATGAATCCTCCCTTGGACGGCACTTTTTGCGTATTTATAGCATAATTAGACTGTGCATGGATTTCCGTCCAGCGGTAGGATAGCGGTACCACTCCGGAGCCGCCCCATTCATTCGGGCGCAGACGAGATGAAGAGAAGAGCGGGGAGCATGAACACCAGGACCCTTTCGGTCGCCTTGCTGGCGACGACCCTCCTGACCAGCGTGGCAGGATCGACCCTGGCGGCTGAGCCTGTCTTCGCGCCGACCGGCAAGGCGACGGCCCATCCGGCGGCCTGGCCCGTGGCCAAAAGCCAGGGGCTCGTCGATGCAGAGACGGAAGCCTTCGTCGATGCGCTGCTGGCCAAGCTGACCCTCGAGGAGAAGGTCGGCCAGATGATCCAGGCCGACACCGGCGCGATCAAGCCTGAGGACCTCAAGACCTATCCGCTCGGCTCGATCCTCGCCGGCGGCAGCTCGCCGCCGCTCGGCGCTCCGGACCGTTCGCCGATCGGGCCGTGGGTCGACACCGTTCGGGCCTTCCGCGCCGCCGGCGAAGCCCGTCAGGGCGGCACGCACATCCCGCTGATGTTCGGAATCGATGCGGTACACGGCAATGGCAACATCGTCGGCGCGACCCTGTTCCCGCACAACAGCGCCCTGGGTGCGACGCGGGATCCTGAACTCATCCGCCGGATCGGCATTGCTACGGCCCAAGAGACAGCGGTGTCAGGATTTGACTGGGCCTTCGGACCCACCCTGACCGTGCCTCGCGACGATCGCTGGGGCCGCACCTATGAAGGCTATTCGGAGGATCCGGAGATCGTTCGCCAGTATGCGGGCGAAATGATCCTGGGTCTGCAGGGCGCAGTCAGCCAGGGGCAGGTTCTGCAGCACGGCCATGTGGCGGCCAGCGCCAAACACTTCCTCGGCGACGGCGGCACCCATGAGGGCCACGACCAGGGTGACACCCGCGTGTCGGAAGCCGATCTCGTTCGGCTGCATGCCCCGGGCTACGTCCCGGCGATCAATGCCGGCACCATGACCATCATGGCCTCGTTCAACAGCTGGAACGGCGTCAAGATGCACGGCAACAAGACGCTGCTGACCGACGTCCTGAAGGACCGGATGGGCTTCGACGGCTTTGTGATCGGCGACTGGAACGGCCACGGCCAGGTTGCCGGCTGCACCCCGACCAACTGCCCGCAGGCCGCCAATGCCGGCCTCGACATGTACATGGCCCCGGACAGCTGGAAGGGCCTGTTCGACAACATGGTCGCCCAGGTGAAGTCGGGCGAGATCTCCCAGGCGCGGGTCGATGACGCCGTGCGACGCATCCTGCGGGTCAAGGTCAAGCTGGGCCTGTTCAAGTCTGCCCGGCCCTGGGAAGGGCGTGCCGATGTGGCCGGCAATGCCCAGCACCGGGCGCTGGCCCGCGAGGCCGTTCGCAAGTCTCTGGTCCTGCTGAAGAACAACGGCGTGCTGCCGATCAAGTCCAGCGCCAACGTTCTGGTGGCCGGCTCCGGGGCCGATGACATCGGTCGTCAGTCCGGCGGCTGGACCCTGTCGTGGCAGGGCACCGACAACAAGAACAGCGACTTCCCCAATGCCCAGTCGATCTGGTCGGGTCTGAAGGAAGCGGTCGAGGCCGGTGGCGGCAAGGCCACGCTCAATGTCGACGGCAAGTTCGACAGCAAGCCCGACGTCGCTGTCGTGGTCTTCGGCGAGACTCCTTATGCCGAGGGCGTGGGCGATCTCAAGACCCTCGAATACCAGCCCGGTGACAAGGCGGATCTGGCGCTGCTCAAGCGTCTGAAGGCTGCTGGCGTGCCTGTGGTCGCCGTATTCCTGACCGGGCGGCCGCTCTGGGTGAACCCCGAGCTCAATGCGTCTGACGCTTTCGTCAACGCTTGGCTCCCGGGATCTGAAGGGGGCGGCATCGCCGACGTGATCGTCGGCGACAAAACCGGCAAGCCGCGCAACGACTTCAAGGGCAAGCTGTCCTTCAGCTGGCCCAAGAGCGCAGCCCAGACGTCCCTGAACCGGGGTGACCGCGGCTATGATCCGCTGTTCGCTTATGGCTACGGCCTGAACTATCGCGACAGGGTGCGTCTGCCGAAGCTCTCTGAAGTCTCCGGCGTGACGGTCGTTGCCGAAAACAGCAGCAACTACTTCGTCGCCGGCAAAACGCCGGCGCCGTTCAGCTTCCGCCTGTTGCCCACCACGTCCGTCCAGATCCGCCCGGTGGACGCCGGTGGCGTTCAGGAGGCTGGTCGCCAGATCACCTTCTCGGGTGCCGGTGCGGCCTCCGCCGCTCTGGTCGGCGACAAGCCGATGGATCTGACATTCCAGACCAATGCCGAGATGGCCCTGCTGGTCGACTATCGGGTCGACGTCCGTCCGACCGCCCCTGTGACCCTGTCGATCGGCTGGGGCAAGCTGGATGTGGCTCCGGTTCTCGCCTCTGCCCCGATCGGGGAGTGGAAGAGCCTGAAGGTGCCGCTGAAATGCTTCGCAGCGGCCGGGACGGACGTCACCAAGGTCGCCGAGCCCTTCCTTCTGGAAACCGCCGGAGCGCTGACCGTCTCGCTGCAGGGCGTCAAGCTGACCACCGATCCGGCCGGCGCGGTCTGTCCGGCCAAGGCCCAGTAGCCAGCTCACCCGCCGCCCCGTCGAAGCCGTCGGGGCGGCGCCTAACTCGAAATGGCCGTCGCTGTTGTGGGCCCGGCAGAGGACCCGCAAGGCGAGCCCGGCTGAACAAGACCCGGAATCCGACCCCATGAAACGCCTGCTTCTGATCGCGTCCGCCCTGTCCGCCCTGGCGAGCGGGGCTTCGGCCCAGGCCTTGCTGGCGCCCGTGTTCAGCGATCATGCGGTGTTGCAGCGTGGTCAGCCGATCCGGGTCTGGGGTCAGGTCAAGCCCGGCGCGGCCGTGGCCATTGACTTGTCCGGTCAGACCGCCACGGCGACCGCCGATGCGGACGGACGCTGGTCTGCGGCCCTGCCGGCCCGCGAACCGGGCCCGGCCCTGAGCCTGACGGTTCAGTCCGGTGGTCAGGTCCAGGCCCTCACAGACCTCCTGGTCGGGGATGTCTGGCTGTGTTCGGGGCAGTCGAACATGGAGATGCCGCTGCGCCGCATCCTCAGCGGCGAGTACGAGGTCGCGGCGGCCGGTGACGCCAATATCCGCCTGCTGCAGACGGGCCGGACCAGCCTGCCGGCTCCGACCTCGGCCCTGCCGAAGGAGGCGGTCTGGCAGGTTTCGACCCCGCAAAGCGCGGGCAACTTTTCGGCCGCCTGCTATTTCATGGGTCGCGACATCAAGAAGACGACCGGCGTTCCGGTGGGCCTGATCGACGCGACCTGGGGCGGCTCACCGATCCAGGACTGGATCAGCCGTGAGGGCCTGGCGGCGCTGAAGACCTATGACGAGGGTCTGTCGGTCCTGGCCGACTATGCGCGGTCAAAGGAGTTGGGCATGGCGCGCTGGAGCGGCATGCTGGATCGCTGGGCGGCCCGCAACGAGCCTCAGGCCAAGGCGTGGAGCCAGTCGGACTTCGACGACCGGGCGTGGGGCAGCCTGCCGGCAGAGAACTTCTGGGAAAACACGGCGGGTCTGGAGACCTTCGACGGCACGATCTGGTTGCGGGCCGAAGTCACCCTGACGGCCCAGCAGGCGACCCAGGGCGCGGTCCTGGCCCTGGGGCCGATCGACGATATCGACACGACCTATCTCAACGGCAAGCCCGTTGGCTCCCAGGAGGGATGGAACGCGCCGCGCAACTACCGGCTTGCCAACGGCGCGCTGAAGGCCGGTCGCAATGTCGTTGCCATCCGGGCGATTGACGCCGGCGGTGGCGGCGGAGCCTGGGGGCCGGCGGCCGAGAAGGGCTTCAGGCTCGACGACGGCAGCTTTGTGCCGCTGGGCACGGCCTGGCGCTACAAGGTGTCAAGCCGCCTGGCGGCGACGGGTCTGCCGCCGCACGCGCCCTGGCTCGGGGCCAGCGGCCTTTCGACCCTGCACAACGGCATGATCGCCCCCCTGGCCCCCTACGGACTGAAGGGCTTTGCCTGGTACCAGGGCGAGGCCAATGTCACCGAGGCCCCCGAATATGCCCGGCTGATGCCGGCCCTGATTGCCGACTGGCGGCGGGAATTCCAGGGCGCGGACCTGCCGTTCCTGATGGTGCAACTGGCCAGCTTCGGGCCCTACAGGTCAGCGCCCGCCGAGTCCGGCTGGGCCGCCCTGCGCGACGTGCAGCGGCGGG
>NZ_QAII01000161.1:44553-73087 GCF_003060965.1 Caulobacter sp. HMWF025
CCGCCGATCCGCGGGTCGGGATGGCCTCGGCCGTCGACCTGGGCGACATCTACGACATCCATCCCACCAACAAGCAGCAGGTCGGGGCGCGTCTGGCCCTGCTGGCCCGCAAGCTGGCCTATGGCGAGACCGGCCTGAATGCGGCGGGCCCGGCACCCCTCTCGGCGCGACGGGAGGGCGATTCGATCCTGGTCCGGTTTGACCAGCCGCTGGTGGTCTTCGGCGCGTCCCGTCCGTCCGGGTTCGAGCTGTGCGATCCGGCCGGCTGCCGCTTTGTCGAAGCCGTGGTTGACGGCAACGATGTCCGCATCGGGCTTGCGGCCGGCACAGTGGCAACGAGGGTCAGGTTCGGATGGGCCGAAAGCCCGATCCTCAATCTCTACGGAGCCAACCGGTTGCCTGCGACACCCTTTGAACTGCCGGTCGACTAGGCCGCAGCGCCGGGCTCAGGTGTGAGCGGTCTTTTTGCCCGGGCGCATTCCCGGGCTCTAGCTCGCGACGGTCTTGAGTTTGTCGCGAAGGGCGGTCAGCTCGTCGAGGGGCAGGCCGACCTGGCAGAAGATCTGTTCCGGGACCGTCAGGGCCCGGTCGCGCAGGGCTGCGCCGGCGTCGGTCAGGGTCACGATCACCCGCCGTTCGTCCTGTGGATCGCGTGTTCGCGACACCAGCCCGGCGGCTTCCAGGCGTTTGAGCAGCGGGGTCAGGGTGCTGGAGTCGAGATCCAGCGCCTCGCCCAGGGCTCCGACTGAACGCGGGCTCTGTTCCCAAAGGGCCAGCATGGCCAGATATTGCGGATAGGTCAGGCCCAGAGCGTCCAGCAGGGGGCGGTAGAGCCGCTGCATGCGATTGGCCGCGCCATACAGCGCAAAGCAGAGCTGGCGGTCGAGGCGCAGGGCCTCGACCGGAGCAGTTTCAGACGTCGTTCTGGTCGGGCTCATTTGGCCTTTACGGTGATGGCGACATCGATATTGCCGCGGGTGGCGTTCGAATAGGGGCAGACCTTGTGCGCCGTCGCAACCAGGGCTTCTGCATCGGCTTGGGAAAGGCCTTCGGTTTCGACCTCCAGTGCGACTTCCAGCTTGAAGCCGACCTCGATCGGCAGCAGGCCGACGACGCCGGTCACCTGCGAACCGCTCAGCGCGATCTTCTGCTGGCGGGCCACGAAGCCCATGGCGCTCTGGAAGCAGGCCGCATAGCCGGCGGCGAACAGCTGCTCGGGGTTGGTGCCGTTTTCCTTGCCGCCGAGGGCCTTGGGCATGGCCAGCTGGACGTCCAGGAGGCCGTCCTCGCTGCGGACGTGGCCTTCACGGCCGCCGACGACGGTGGCGCGGGTTTCATACAGAGTGCTCATGGGTCGCTCCTTGCGAAAGACTATGCCGAGCGATTTAATCGCGTACGATTTAAATTCAAGAGCCAGGGCGAGATTTTGTCGTGCGCGATCGAAATTCTTGCGGTGTCAGGCCGCCCAAGCAGCGGCAAAGCGCTTCAGCAGGGATCGGGCCGCGCTCTCGACGCCCGAACTTACGGCCTCCAGGCGCAGGAACAGATCGCCGGCAGCATGCGGCCCACGAGCGGGCAGACCCTGGCCGGGCAGGCGAACCAGTCCGCGCGAGGCAGCCTTGGTCGAGATCCAGGCCAGGCGCGGCCCCAGGGCTGTCTCGACCTCGATGCGGCCGCCTTCGGCCAGGACACGGCTGTCGACCCGACCGGTCAGCCAGAGATCGTCGCCCCGGATCAGGGTGTCCTTGTCGCACTTGTGCCGGACGAGAAAGGTCACGCCGTCGACCCGGACCTTGTCATCAACCCGCAGGCCCGGAGGCAGGGTCAGGCGCAGTCGGCGTCCGTCGATGGCCAGATCCATCTCGCCGCCGCTGACGGCAGTGGCGACGTCGATCTCCAGACTGGCATGGGGGGCAGGCTGTGCGGTCGCTGTGCAGGCCGGCGGAAAATGGATCTGCGGGGCCGCAGGCTGGTCCTGAAGCAGGCGATAGGCCGCCAGCACATCGCGAAACAGGGCCGCATCGCCGCCGGGCCGGTCGGGATGGGCCCGCTTGGCGGCCTCGCGATAGGCCGACCTCAACTCCCGTTCATCCGCACCCGGGGCCACGCCCAGCAAGGCGCGGGCGGCGGCAAGGGTCAGGGACGAGGGGTTACGCGCAGACATCCCGCCGAACCTGCCGGGACTTGGTCAACGAGGCGTTAAGTTAAGACTTTACCGCCGGTGGCGCCGCACGGCAGTCAGGCCTATATCCCGAGCATGACCGAAGCTCCCCTGATCCCCGCCTCGCCCAGCGACGACGAATATGTCCGACAGGTGACCGAGGCTGCGCCTCTGCCGCTCCTGCCCGAACATGATCCGTTCGCCCTGTTCGGTGAATGGCTGGCCGAGGCCGGCAAAAAGGAGCTGAATGATCCGAATGCGGTCGCGGTCTCGACGGTGGATGCCGACGGCCTGCCGGACTCGCGCATGGTGCTGCTGAAGGATTTCGATCAGCGGGGCTTTGTCTTCTACACCAACACCCAGAGCGCCAAGGGCGTGGAGCTCAACGCTCACCCCAAGGCCGCGATGCTGTTTCACTGGAAGTCGCTGCGCCGCCAGGTGCGGATCCGTGGGGCAGTCGAGCCGGTCAGCGAAGCCGATGCCGATGCCTATTTCGCCAGCCGCGCCCGTCACAGCCAGCTGGGGGCCTGGGCCAGCGACCAGTCGCGGCCTTTGCCGGACCGTCTCGCCCTGGAAAAGCGGGTGGCCGAGATGGGCCTGAAATTTGGCCTCGGCAAGGTTCCACGCCCGCCGCACTGGTCAGGCTACCGCGTCATCCCGCAGGTCATCGAATTCTGGCGCGACCGTCCGTTCCGCCTGCACGAGCGGCTGGTCTATCAGCGCGACGGCGAAGGCTGGAGCACGCTGCGGCTGTTTCCGTAAGGGCCGCTAGGCCTTCACGCCGTACCGCGCCAGGAAGGTCTCGACCGCATCGTCGGCGATGTCGTCGAGCGGCCGCTTGGGCTGGGCGTGGTCGCCGGCCGAGAGGCCCAGGACCAGGGTGACGTGGTCGATCATGCCCATCAGCTGGCCGGCGGCCCAGGACGGCTTTTCGACCACGATCTCGCCGGTGGCCACGAGGTCCGTGAGAACCGTGATCGCGACGCTGCCGAGCTGCTCGCGGGCGCTTTGCAGGAAAAACTCGGCGACCTCTTCAAAGCGGCGACGCTCGGCCGTCACGAGACGGAAGATGGACCGGGTCATGGGCTCGCAGAAGAAGGTCGCATAGGCCCGGGTGAAGGCCACGAGGCGCGTCCGGGCGTCGCCTTCGATCTGGAGGCTGGCGCGGACCGGGACGGTGATGTCGTTGATGGTTTCGACGATCACGACCTTGAAGAGGTCGGCCTTGCTGGGGAAGTAGGCGTAAAGGGTGGCGGTCGAGACGCTGGCCGCCCGGGCCACGATCTCCATTCCGGCATCCCGATAGCCTTCGCGCAGAAAGAGGGCACGCGCCGCCAGCAAGATTTCGCTTCGCTTGTGTTCGGCTCTCGTAAGGCCGGCGCCCATTAGCATGTGCAGAACTCTGTGCTTCACTCGCCTACAAGTTAGTCGAGTGTCTGTATGGGGCGCAAGCCACAGGCGAGGACGGCGACGCGAGATTCGGTTATGGGACGCCGATGCCAGCTTATCAGAGTGAAGCGACAGGATTTTGGGCGTGAACAAGGATATCGAAGCCGCGCGCGAACAGGAAGTCGCCGCCTGGTTCAAGGCGCGGGCCGAGCACCATATCGAGACCTCCTGCGCCCGGGTTTTTCTGATCGGTGACGCAGCCTTCAAGGTGAAGCGCCCGGTCGACTTCGGCTTCCTGGACTATTCGACCCTGGAACTGCGGCGATGGGCCCTGGAGCGTGAGCTGGTGTTCAACCGTGCCGCCGCCCCGGATATCTATCGGGCTGTGCGACGTCTGACCCGGTCGCCTGCCGGTGAGCTCGAGCTCGACGGTTCGGGCGAGACCGTCGAGTTTCTGCTTGAGATGCGCCGGTTCGACGAGCAGGGCGTTCTGGCGACCCAGCCCTGGGCGATCGACGATGCGCTCGAGGATGCCCTGGGGCGGACCGTAGCCCGTTTTCATGCCGGTGCGTCACCGCGCCCCAAGGGCGGCGGCGTCCATGCGCTGGGCTATACGATCCGCTCGAATGCCAACCTTCTGCGGGGTCTGGCGCCACGTCTGGGCGCTCTGGCCGTCGAGCGGCTGGTGGCGGAAACGGATCTGGCCCTGGAGCGTCTCGGCCCCCTGCTGGATGCCAGGGCTGAAGAGGGCTTTGCCCGCCACTGCCATGGCGACCTGCACCTCGGCAACATCCTGATCGAGGACCACAAACCGATCCTCTTCGACTGCATCGAGTTCAACGACACCCTGTCGGACATCGACATTCAGTATGATCTGGCCTTCCTGCTGATGGATCTGGACTTCCGCCGTCGACGCGATGCCGCCGGCCGGGTCCTGAACGCCTATCTGGATGAGGCCTCGCGTCACTTCGGAGCCGGACTCTGGACGGGTCTGGCGGCCCTGCCGCTGATGCTGTCCGTCCGCGCGGCCGTGCGGACCCATGTGTGGGCCTACACCGGCGATGACGAGGCGGCGCGGGCCTATCTGGCCACGGCCCTCGAACACCTCGCCCCCCGCCCCGTAAGCCTCGTGGCGACCGGCGGCCTGTCCGGGTCGGGCAAATCCACCTTTGCTCGGGTCTGCGCACCTGGGCTGGGCTCGGCACCGGGGGCGGTAGTCCTGCGGACCGACGAGATCCGCAAGCGGCTGTGGGGCGTACCGGCTCTGCATCGCCTGCCGCGCGAGGCCTATACGCCCGAGATGAGCGCGCGGGTCTATGACCAGCTGTTCGGCGATGCGGCCCTGGCCCTGAAGGCCGGGCGCTCGGTCGTGCTGGATGCTGTTTTCCTGAAGCCCGAGGAAAGGGCCCGGGCCCAGGCCCTGGCCGGCAGCGCCGATGTCGCCTTCCAGGGGGTCTGGCTGGAGGCTCCGCCCGAGGTGCTGCGCGCGCGGGTGGCGGCCCGGGTTAATGATGCGTCCGATGCCGATGTCGCGGTTCTGGAAACCCAGCTGACGCGGGACACCGGCCAGATTGACTGGCGGCGTGTGGATACGGTCAGCGCGTTCGAGGACGAGGCCCGTGCCCTGGCCGAGGCCATGGGCTAGGGACTCCTGCCCGGTTCGCATCGTCAGGGCTTTTTCGGTTTCGCGCTTTGCGCGCGCCGCGTTGCGTACCGACGCACTGCCCGGTAGCCTTCCCTTAACAAAAGACAAGCCTTTGGGAGAGCCGGTTCTATGCAAGGTCTGATGCAGCACGGGGCCCTGACGGTCGACAAGATCCTCGACCACGCCGCCCAGTGGCATGGTCACCGTGAGATCGTCAGCCGGTCCGTCGAAGGACCGATCGTCCGGACCACCTATTCCGCCCTGCGTGACCGGGCCAAGCGAGTCTCCAACGCGCTACTGTCGCTGGGGGTCAAGCCGGGCGACCGGGTCGCGACCCTGGCCTGGAACACCGGTCGCCACATGGAGGCGTGGTACGGCATCATGGGCATCGGTGCGGTCTGCCACACCCTGAACCCGCGCCTTTTTCCGGAGCAGATCGCCTGGATCGCCGACCATGCCGGCGACCGGGTGCTGTTCACGGACCTGACCTTCCTGCCGATTGTCGCGGCTATTCTGCCCCGGGTGCCGAGCATCGAGCACGTGGTCGTCTTTACCGACGGTGCGAACATGCCGGCCTTCGCGCCGGCCTCCGAAGCGCCGAACTTCAAGGGCGTCCACTGCTATGAAAGCCTGGTTGACGGCCAGACCGCCGACTGCGCCTGGGGGGGCTTCGACGAGGGCACCGCTGCGGGCCTTTGCTACACCTCGGGCACGACGGGCGATCCCAAGGGTGTTCTGTACTCGCACCGCTCCAACGTCCTGCACACCTTCATCACCCTGCAGCCGGACGTCATGGGCATGTCGCAGCGCGACGTGATCCTGCCGGTCGTGCCGATGTTCCACGCCAATGCGTGGGGGATCACCTTTTCGGCTCCGGCGACCGGGGCCAAGATCGTGATGCCCGGGGCCAAGATGGATGGCGCGTCGATCTACGAACTGCTTGATAGCGAAGGCGTCACCTTCTCGGCCGCCGTCCCGACCGTCTGGCAGATGCTTCTGCAGCACCTGCGGGAGACGGGCGCGAAGCTGCCCGTCCTGCGCAAGGTCGTCATCGGCGGCGCGGCCTGCCCCGAGCACATCATCCGCGCCTTCCAGGAGGACTATGACGTCGAGGTCGTGCACGCCTGGGGCATGACCGAAACCTCGCCCGTCGGCACCCTGTCGGTGATGACCGACGAGCTGGCGCGACTGCCCTACGAGCAGCAGATGCCCTGGCGGCTGAAGCAGGGTCGCCCGCCGATGGGCGTCGAGCTCAAGATCACCGACGACGGTGGCGCGCGCCTGCCGCATGACGGCAAGAGCTTCGGCAATCTGAAGATCAAGGGCCCGACCATTGCGGGTGAGTACTTCCGCGGCGCGGGCGGCAAGATCCTCGATGACGAAGGCTTCTTCGACACCGGTGATGTGGCAACCATCGATCACCACGGCTTCATGCAGATCACCGACCGGGCCAAGGACGTCGTCAAGTCCGGCGGCGAGTGGATCAGCACCATCGAGATTGAGAACATCGCAGCGGGCCATCCGAAGGCGGCCCTGGCGGCGGTGATCGGCGTGCCCCACCCGAAGTGGGACGAGCGGCCGATCCTGCTGGTCAAGCTCAAGCCGGGCGAGACCTCCAGCCGCGAGGAGTTCCTGGAATACCTTCAGGGCAAGATCGCCAAGTGGTGGATGCCGGACGACGTCCTGTTTGTTGACGACATCCCCCTCGGGGCGACGGGCAAGATCGACAAGAAACTGATCCGTCAGGGCCTCAAGGACTATGTCCTGCCCGGTGCCGTGGCGGCGGGTGCCGCAGCAGCGGCCACGCTCGCGGCGGCTGACGGGTCCCAGTCGGCCCGGATCTACGCGCCGGAGCCGGCGGAAACACCGCCAGACCTGGTCTCTGAAGTTCCGGGGGAGGACTCGGCCTCGGGGGAGCCTGAGGCCGGGACGGTCGAATCGGCCACCGTCCCGGCCCTGATCGCTCCCGAGGGCGATGCCGAATCCGCCGTTGTGGCCATCGCCACCCCAGAGACGGCCGAAGCGTCGGAGTCTGATACCGTTGCCAAGGCGGATGACGATGAGGCAGAGGCGGACGCAGACGCCGCCGGCGACGTCGAGCCTGCGCCCATGGCGTTTGACCCGGCGGATGTCGCCACCCTTGAAAGTGCGCTCTCCGAGCCGCCGCGACCGGTCGTGCCTGCGGTGGAGATCGATGGTGATCCGCCCTTGCGTCTCCACGCGCCGGCGGACTTCCCCTTTGCGCCGCTAGATGTGGAGGCCGAGCCGGGCGCTCTGGACCCTACGCCGGAAGTGGCCTTCATGGCTGCCCCGGGTGGTCTTGCCGCGGCTGATCTGCCGTTTGCGATGCCGGTTGTCCCACGCAGACCGGCACGGGCCAAGGCCGGGCCGGGCTGGGCCGGGCTCTATCTGGACTTTGCGCTCATTGTGGCGATCGCTCCGGCCCTGCTGGTGGCGGCAGGCGCCGTCGGGGTCAAGTTCGGCTGGATAGGCACCCCTCTCGGCTTTGGGGCCATAACCCAGGACTGGGCCCCCAAGGTGGCCTTTCTGGGGGTCGCCACCGGTGTGACCGGCCTGATCGTCGCCCTCATCGCCGGCTTTTCGACCCTCTGGAAGCGGGCTCTGCTGGCCCTGGTCATCACCGTCGGGACCATTGCCGTCATGCTGGCGGCCCAGGCCGTCGGTGGCATGGCACCGCCCATTCATGATGTGGCAACGGACTGGAAGCGGCCCCTGACCTTCACTGACGCGGCTCTGGCCGCGCGGGGGGGCTCGGCCCAGGCCGTCGAGGATGATCCCAGCCTGCCCGTCGGCTCGGCAGCCTTCGCCGGGCGACGGGTGGCGGATGTCAACGCCGAGACCTGTTCGGCGGCAAGGCCGCTGGTCCTGGAACGTTCGCCTTCGGACGCCTATGAGGCGGCCAAGACCGCGCTGCTCTCCAAGGGGCTGACCCTGACGACGGACGACCCCATGGACGGCCGCCTCGAGGCGACGGGCAGGAGCTTCTGGTACGGACTGATTGATGATCTCGTGGTGCGTGTGCGGCCTGACACGGCCGGTGCCCGGATCGACATGCGGTCGATCGGCCGTGATCCTGGACCAGACCTGGGACGCAACTGTGCCCGGATCCGGTCGCTGATGGCGGTGATCGCAAAGTAGAGTCAGGCGAGACGGTAGTCTGTCTCAAGGCCTGCAGGTCCGTCGGCTTTCACACGTCCCTCGGCGACGAGATGCAGCATGTGGGCCAGGACGGAGTGGGCGGCTGCGGGGTGCAGTCGCGGATCAACGGCCGCGTACAGGTCTGCGACCATGGGTCGGATCCGGGTGTGGCCCGTCGCAAGGGCGTCCAGGATCTGTGCCTCCCGGGCCCGGCGATGGGCCACATAGGCATCGATGAAGGGTTCGACGTCGCGGATCGGCGCGCCATGAGTCGGCCAGAGGGTGTCGAAGCTCCGGGCCTTCACCTTGGCCAGGCTGGCGAAGTAGTCGCCCATATCGCCATCCGGCGGCGTGATCACCGTAGTCGACCAGCCCATGATATGGTCGCCACAGAACAGGGCGTTTTCTTCCGGCAGGGCGAAACAGACGTGGTTGGAGGTGTGGCCGGGGGTCGTCAGGGCCGCCAGGGTCCAGCCGGGACCGGAGACCTTCTGGCCGTCGGTCAACTCGATGTCTGGTCGGAAGCGGCCGTCTGCGCCTTCTTCCAGTCCGTGCCCGGTCGCTGCGCTGCCTGAAGCGGTCGCCTCGGCCGGCGCGGCCCGGCCCAGGATGACGGCACCGGTTGCCTCGGCCAGGGGACGGGCGAGGGGGGAATGATCCAGATGGTGGTGGGTGACCAGGATATGGCTGACGGTTTCGCCCTCAAGCGCCGCCAGCAGCGCCTCCAGATGCTCGGGAAGGTCCGGCCCTGGATCGATCACCGCAACCGTGCCCCGGCCCACGATATAGGTCCCCGTTCCCGTGAAGGTGAACGGACCGGGATTGCGCGCGATGACCCTGCGGATCAGGGGCGAGACCGTGTCGCAACGGCCGTATTCGAAAGCAATCTCGCGAACAAAGGGGATCATCGTGCTTTCCGGCGCCTGTCTTGCGGTTAAGTCTTCAGTAACCTTCTGGAGGACGAGCCATGACGGCGGACGCGGCGATTTTTGTGTCAAAACGGCTTCAGCGCGCGGCCTTCGCTATCCTGTGTCTCGTTATGGCACAGTTCGTTCTGGCAAGCTGCGAAGCTGAACCCTCACCGATGGCGGCGCGCGTCAGCCACTAGGCCTCCTAACGCGGCAGCACGCCGGACAGATCGTAGCCGGCCGCTGCGCCCTGGGCCAACAGGGTTTCGCGGTCCGCCTGACCGGAGAGGGCCTGCCCCAGCGACCAGGTCACGATCGAGCGGGTGCCTGAACGGCAGAAGGCCAGGACCGGACCGTCAGCCGACTCAATGGCCTCCCGAACCGCCTCAACCTGCTCTGCAGTCGGTCCACCCCGGACCGGGATATGCAGATAGCCCAAGCCGTTTGCGTGCGCCGCAGCCCCCAGGGCCGCCGCGGAGGGTTGATCCGGATCTTCACCATCGGGGCGGTTGTTGATCACCAGAACGAATCCCTCGGCCGCCGCTCGGGCAAGGTCGGCTTCCGTGATCTGCGGGCTTACAGTGAGGGTGTCGGTGACGCGGCGGAACTCGCTCATGGGACAGGCTGCCATTCATTAATGGATCGCGATCGCACGATCTCGCTACCCATCATCCGAGGTCGCGCCTCTTGTTGCAACGGGCAGTTTGGGCAGAGAAATGCCTTAAATTGTGGCGTTCTTTGAACGATACTGTCGCATAAAAGGTGAAATTGGGGATGGATTTTACCAAACCCGAACGGTTGCAACAATGCTTCGCTGAATTGTCAAGTTTTTTGCCCTGGAGTTCCGGGCAGGCGTTTGAACGCCTCATTCAGCCTTCGAAATGCCGAAATCTGAGAAAAAATGCTTTTAAAACAGTCGGTTGCTAGATTGCTTCTGGTGCTAAGGTGAAGCTTTTAAAGGGCCACGCTGCAATCGCGAAGCAAAACTGATGGCTGTGTTGCGATTATGCGACAGGGGTTGTGGTTGTGGGTTACCGGCCTGTAATGCCAATTGACCCTTAACGCGCCGCGCTCCTAACGTGCCGTAACCGGGGAAATGTTCCCGGGACACCAGTGATCTCACGATGCAGTTGCGCGGGATGCCGTGCGGGCCGGACAAAAGTTTCTTGAGGGGATCCGTCCGACCTGAATGCTGCCTCGTGTCTGAGGGGAAATGATGAATATGAATTCCAAAAAGAGCGGTGCTCGCGCGCGCCTGCTGACGTCGACGCTGCTGGCTGGTCTGGCCTCGGTCGCCGCGCCGATGGCCGTGACGCTGGTCGCCACCGCAGTCCCGACGCTCGCCAGCGCCCAGGACTATTCGAGCGGTACCCTGGTCGGTACCGTGACCGACACCAACGGTGCCCCGGTTGCCGGTGCCGCCGTGAAGGTGAAGTCGCTGGCCCAGGGCTTTGAGCGCGACGTTCTGACCGGCGAAGACGGTCAGTTCCGCATCGCCCTGATCCCGTCGGGCGGCTACTCGGTTGCCATCAGCAAGGCGGGCTTCGTGCCGGCCAGCGATGGTAACGTGAAGGTCGGCGTCGGTTCGGCCTCGAACTACGGCTTCACCATCGCTGCCGAAGGCGTCGAAGTCTCCGAAATCATCGTCACCGGCAAGGCCAACCCGCAGCTCGACTTCGCCGGCACCACGACCGGTCTGAGCATCGACGTCGAGACCCTGACCAAGCAGGTTCCGATCGCGCGCAACGTGACCGCCCTGACGCTGCTGGCTCCGTCGGCCGTCCCCGGCGACACTGTCGGCACCTTCGTCAGCCAGGGTCAGTCGCAAGCCGCCGTCGGCGGTGCGTCGATCGGCGAGAACGTGTTCTTCGTCAACGGCCTGAACATCACCAACTTCGTGAACGGCATCGGCGCCACCCTGGTGCCCTTCGAGTTCTACAAGTCGGTTGAAGTGAAGACCGGCGGCTACCCTGCCGAATTCGGTCGCGGCACCGGTGCCGTGATCAACGCGGTCACCAAGTCGGGTTCGAACGACTTCACCTTCGCCCTGCACGGCAACTATGAGCCGGACAGCCTGCGTGAGCAGTCGCCGAACACCACCATCACCCAGAACTCGCTGACGAGCCGGACTGACAAGAGCTTCATCGTTGAAGCCGGCGGCCCGATCATCAAGGATCGCCTGTTCTTCTACGGTCTGGCCAGCTTCTCGAACCTGGAAACGACCACCGCGACCACCGGCGGCACCTACGTCGAAGACCGGACCGCTGATCCGTTCTATGCCTTCAAGCTGGACGGCTACATCACCGACAAGCACCACGTCGAGCTGACCTATTTCGACACCAGCCGCAAGCGCAAGCGTGACCAGTTCACGTTCAATCCTGCGACGGATGTCATCAGCCCGACCCGCGCCAGCGCCGAGAGCCTGTATCAGGGTGGCGAAAACTACGTCGCGCGCTACACCGGCACGTTCACCGACTGGCTGACCGTTTCGGCCGCCTATGGTCGCAGCGAAGTCGACAACGCCGCCGTCGGTAACCTGTCGGGTATCGCCCGCGTTCAGGATACCCGCGTCACCCCGACCGTCGACCGCGCGCTGCAGCGTACGGCTGCCGGCACCTTCCCGTCGATCGCCGAGCGTGAATTCTACCGCGCCGACGCCGACGTGTACTTCAACCTGCTGGGCTCGCACCACGTCCGCTTCGGCTACGACCAGGAAAACACCCTCCTGACGCAGTTCACGCGCCGTAACGGTGGCCGCAACTACACCTACCGTCGTGCGGGCGCTTCCGGTGCTCTGGGCGGGGCCGTGGCTGCCGGTCAGGAATACATCGAAGGCCGCAAGTTCCAGACCGGCGGTGGTTTCGCCGGCAAGAACAAGGCCTACTACATCCAGGACGCCTGGGACCTGAACGACCGCCTGACCCTGAGCCTCGGCGTTCGCAAGGACCAGTTCCAGGTCGCCGATCCGAACGGTCAGGTGTTCTCGTCGTTCGACAACGAAATCGGCCTGCGGGGCGGCTTCACCTTCGACGTGTTCGGCGATCGCAACGACAAGTTCTACGGCTCGTTCGGCCGTACGTACCTGCCGGTGGCTTCGAACACCGCCTTCCGCGCCGCCAGCCCGGCCATTGACGTGTCCGAGTTCTGGCTGCCGGCCGGTGGTGCAACCACCTTCGGTGCTCTGAACACGACGACGGGTCTCCCGACGGCCGGCTTCGGTGCACAGGTTGCCGGTGGCAGCCTCGTGGCCTGCCCGGCGACCGTCGGTAGCGCTGCCGCTGTCGGCGCGTTCTCGTGCCAGGTTCGTAACAACGGCGTGTCGCCCAACCCCGACGCTGTCGCGGCCAAGAACCTGCAGTCCACCTATCAGGACGAATACATCCTGGGCTTCGAGCACCGCTTCAACGACCTGTGGAAGGGCGGCGTCAACCTGACCTACCGCAACCTCGGCCGGATCAGCGAAGACGCCCTGCTCGACGTCGGCATCCAGAACTGGTGCGCCGCCAACGGCTACGCCAAGACCAATGCCGGTGGCACCGGCTGCGCCGACGTGTGGTCGGGCGAACATCAATACCTGATCATCAATCCGGGTAGCGATGTGAAGATGGTGCTCAGCGATCCGCTGCCGGGCGAAACCCAGATCCGCACGATCACGGTTACCGCCCAGCAACTGCAGTTCCCGAAGGCCAAGCGCGAATATCTGGGCCTCGAGTTCAGCTTCGAGCGTGCCTTCGACGGCAAGTGGGGTCTGCAGGGGTCGTATACGATCTCGGAATCCAAGGGTAACTTCGAAGGCGCTTCGCGTTCGGACAACGGTCAGACCGATGCCGGCATCACCGTCGACTTCGACCACCTGGCCTTCATCCCCGGCACATACGGCCTGCTGCCGAACCACCGTGGCCACCAGCTGAAGCTGTTCGGTTCGTACGCTGTGACCGAGAACCTGCTGTTCGGTTCGAACCTGTCGGTGATCTCGCCGCGCAAGTACGGCTGCATCGGTAACGCTCCGGAAAACTTCGACCCGAACAACGGCTTCCTTGAGCAGGACTACGAGACGGCCAACGCCTCGTACGGCGCTGCGGCCCGCTTCTGCGGCGGCAAGATCGCCAACCGCGGCTCGGTGTTCGAGGGCGAGTGGGTCACCCGCTTCGACATCTCGGCCCGTTACACCGTGCCGTCGAAGTTCATCCCGTCCCTGCCCTATATGGACAAGGAAGAGGGTGGTCTGGTCCTTCGTGCCGACATCTTCAACGTGTTCAACCTGGAGTCGGGCATCGAGAAGGACGAGTTCGGCGAAAAGACCGGTGGTGCTATCAATCCGGACTTCAAGAAGGTCACGGCTTACCAGGCTCCTCGCTCGGTTCGCTTCGGCTTCGACTGGTCGTTCTAAGGCCTGATCCTTTCGGATCGGAATTGGCGGCGGGCTCTCATGAGCCCGCCGTTTTTCTTTGGGCGTCTGTCAGCCTGCCGTCTGACGATGCCCCTGCGGACCAGATGCTGGGCTCCTGAGGCCCTTATCCCGCCAGTTGCCCATCACCCTTCAGTCCCGCCGCTGTCTGCCTTCAGGCGCTCGGGCGCGGGGCATCTGCAGGCTTCAGAAGCGGTCGGCGACCGTTTGCGGTCTGATGGCCCCTTAAGGCCGAAAGCTCTGTGAGGAAGAGCCACCATCCCTGGCTTGCCGCGAGAGCGACGGCAAAGGCCGTCCGGCCCAGGCCATGTCAGGCAGAAACAATAAGGGCCGCCCAGCCAAGCCGGGCGGCCCTTATTCTGGCGACCTCTATGAGGCCTGCAGGCCTCTGGATGGCCCCTACTGAACCGGGGTATCGGCCAGGACGCTGGCCCCGCTGGGGGCGGCGCGCAGGCGGGCGGTGGCGAGCTGGTCCATAATCGCCTGCGAGCGCGGATCGCCCAGAAGCCAGGCTGAGGCCGCAAGGGTCCGGACCGAGGTCGAGGAGACCCCGAGCGCGCGCTCCAGGGCCTCGAACGGGGAGGGTGATCCGTTCATGGTCTTCAGCTTCACATCGCCCTTGATGTTCGCCAGGGCCTTGGCCTTGTCCACTGCCTGGTAGAACCCGCCGAGTTCGTCGACGAGGCCCAGCTTCAAGGCCTGTTCGCCGGTCCAGACGCGGCCCTTGGCGATTTCGCGAACACGGGCCTCGGGCAGCTTGCGGCCCTCGGCGACGCGGGTCACGAAGCCGGCATAGATCCGGTCCATCCAGCTCGAGAACTTGGCGCGCTGGTCGGGGGTGAAGCCCTCGCCGGTGCCGAACGCCCCGGCATAGTCGCCGCCGACATGCACCTGGCGTGTATCCACGCCAAAGCGGGACAGCGCCTCACCGAGAGCGAACTTGCCGCCATAGACGCCGATCGAGCCGGTCAGGGTGCTGGGCTCTGCGACGATGGCCGAGGCCTGGCTGCTGATCCAGTAGCCGCCCGAGGCGGCATAGGTGCCCATGCTGACGACGACCGGCTTGCCGGCGGCCTTGGCGGCCTTCACGCCGGCCAGGATCTGTTCGGACGCGGTGTCGGATCCGCCGGGCGAAGAGACGCGGAAAACGATCGCCTTTACGTCCTTGTCGGCGGCGGCGTCGTAGAGGGCCTTGGCCACATCATCGGAATAGACGGTGGAGTCGCCCGAGAAGGGGGAAGCATTGCCCCCAGTGCCGGTCATGATCGGACCTTCGGCCCCGATGACGGCGATGGTCGGACCCGACTTGTTTCCTGCAGCCGCCTTTGATCGTGATGCGTAGTCGCTGAAATCGATCAGCTTTGCGCCCTTGCCCGCGCGGGAAAGCGCAATGTCACGCGTCTCCTGCACCTGACCGACGCGGTCGATCAGGCCCTGGGCTCGGGCTTCCTGGGCGCTGTACGGACCGGCCTCGAGCACCTTGACCAGCCGGGCCGGGTCCACCTTGCGATCGGCGGCCGCGTGGTTGATGGCGGTCTGGTAGACCGACCCCATCCAGGACAGGGCCGACTCGCGGTGGGCCGGGGTGTAGTCGTTGTAGAGGTAGGGATTGACCGCGTTCTTGTACTCGTAACGCTGCTCGTACTCGGCCTTGACGCCGTACTTGTCGAAGAAGCGCTTGAAGAACATCTCTTCACTGGCAATGCCGACGACCTGGAAGCTGCTGTCCGGCTGCATCCAGAATTCGCTGGCCGAAGCGCCCAGCTTGTAGGTCGAGGTCACCATGCCCGAGGGATAGAGCCCCTGGCTGTGGGCGTAGATCGGCTTTTTCCCAACGGATCTGAAATGCTTGAAGGCCAGTCGGAGCTCATCGGCCGCCGCCGGGGCCATGCCGCCTTCCGGCAGGCGAACGAACAGGGCCTTGATCTTGTCGTCGCTTTCCGCGCGCCGCAGGGTCTCGATCACCGACATCACCGAACCGGATCCGCCACCGCCACTGATCGCCGCGAAGGGGTTTCGGGGTTCCTGGTCCGTCAGCCCGCCGCGCAGGTCGAGAGACAGCACCGAATGGGCCGGAAGGGGGGCGGGTTGGGACGCACCCGCCGCAATAACGATGAGCAGGAAGGGGATGCCGACCAGAAACAACAGCAGGCCAACGAACACGCCGGCCACGGTCAGGAAGAACTGCTTCATCGGAAATCCCGTCAGGAGTAGGCCGACAAGCTAGCGGGTGTGGCGCTGCGGTCAAATGAACAGCGCGCAACGCAGGGGCAAGGCGGGCTCCCGCGCAAAGATTCGTGGCCCCCAGCCCGCAGAAACGCGGTGCCCGGCAGGGCGCTCAAGCTTTGAAAGGATAAATGCGGGAAATGATGGTCGGAGTGGCAGGATTTGAACCTGCGACCCCTGCGTCCCGAACGCAGTGCTCTACCAGACTGAGCCACACTCCGACTTGGAGGGCGGCTTATAGAGGCCGAGTTGCAGGCTCGCAAGCGTGATTTCGGCGTGTTGAAAAAGAAGTTGAAAGCGACGTTGCATCCGTCCGACTCCTGCGCTATCTCCACCGCCTCGCCGGGCCCTACAGGGTTTCGCCGTTCCTGCTGGGGAATGGTGTAATGGTAACACAGCGGTTTTTGGTACCGTCGTTCTAGGTTCGAGTCCTAGTTCCCCAGCCACTTCCTCTCCACAGTATTGATATTCGCCTTCGGGCGCGCCGCGACGCGCGCCGGGGTCGGCGCACTTCACATTCTGGTGTCTGCGTCACGCACCGGCATGACGAACGTTGTTCCAGAAAACCAAAGTTGAGCTGGGGCGATTCGCCGCAGCCTCTTGTGCTGGGTGATATCGAGCTGAAAATTGGCTCGCCTTATTCGCGATTCAGCCTCGCGGTGGCGGTGACAACGCTACGTCACACAGAAAAGCCGATGTGAAATCCTAAGCAGTCCCTGAAAATGGGTCGGTCACTACTTGTGTTTCGGTACAATGGGTGTATTTCCAAATGAAATTCATTGGAGTGCCAATCGTGGAAGACAAGGCGTCCCTCATCGAGCTGACTGCTGAAATCGTGGCTAACTATGTCGCGAATAACAGCACGCCGGTATCCGATCTTCCTGCGCTCATTCGCGCCACGCACGACGCGCTCGCAGGTATTGGGTCACCGGAAGCCCCCGTCGTCGAGACGGTTACGAAGGCTACGCCGGCCCAGATTCGCAAGAGCATCACCCCCGACGCCCTGATCAGCTTCGAAGACGGCAAGCCGTACAAGACGCTGAAGCGTCACCTGACCACGCACGGCATGACCGTGGCCGAGTACAAGGCCAAGTGGGGCCTGCCGAACGACTATCCGACGACAGCTCCGGCCTATAGCGAAGCCCGCTCGGCCATGGCGAAGGCCCTTGGCCTCGGCCAGGGCGGCCGCAAGGCCAAGAGCCCGGCCAAGGCTCCGCGCGCGCGCAAGGCCTGATCGTTTCCTTTGCCTCATTGAAAAGGGCCGGCGGTTCTCCGCCGGCCCTTTTTGATTCTGCGAGGTTCAGACGCCGCTGAGCGAGAGGCCCGGCGAATCGGGGGGGTGGCTCCCGCCGCCATTGAGCGCACGCTGCATCCAGACCAGGTCTACCCAGCGGCCGAACTTATGGCCCATGTCGGGGAAGGTGCCCTTCATCTCAAAGCCCATCGCGGCGTGCAGGCTGATCGAGGCGGCGTTGCCGCTGTCTCCGATCACGGCGCACATCTGACGCAGGCCCAGGGCTTCACATTCGACGATCAGGCGCGACAGCAAGGCCTTGCCGACGCCCTTGCCGACGGCGTCCGGCGAGACATAGACGCTGTCCTCGACGGTGTAGCGATAAGCGGCCCGTAGGCGGAACGGTCCGGCATAGGCGTAGCCCAGCACGATGCCTTCAGCCTCGGCGACGAGATAGGGCAGGCCACGCTCCAGGAAGGAGGCACGGCGACGCCTCATCTCCTCCATCGCGGGGGGATCCTCCTCGAAGGTGCCGAGGCCGTTCAGGACGTTCCAGCCATAAATGGCGGTGATGGCCGGCAGGTCAGCCTCGGTCGAGGGGCGGACGGTGATCACGCCCGATGCTCCCAGCCTCGCTCGACGGCCCAGACGGCGAAGGCATAGTCCAGCGCGATCTCCTTGAGGAAATCGAACCGCCCCGAAGCCCCGCCGTGGCCGGCGTCCATGTTGATCTTCAGTAGCACAGGCTTGCCGCTGGTGGTCGCCGGGCGGAGTTTGGCCACCCACTTCTCGGGTTCCCAGTAGGTGACCCGCGGATCTGACAGGCCTCCGGTGGCCAGGACGGCGGGATACGGCCTGGCACCGACATTGTCATAGGGGCTGTAGCTGGCGATGTAGTCGTAGGCCTCTGCATCCTCCAGCGGATTGCCCCACTCCGGCCACTCAGGAGGCGTCAGGGGCAGCGTGGTGTCGCTCATGGTGTTGACCACATCCACGAACGGCACGGCGGCGATGATCCCGGCGAAGAGGTCAGGTCGCATATTGGTGATGCCCCCCATCAGCAGGCCGCCGGCCGAGCCGCCATAGGCGACCGTGTTGGCGGGCTTGCCGTAGCCGGCCCCATGCAGATGTTCGGCGCAGGCGATGAAGTCGGTGAAGGTGTTCTTCTTCTTGAACTTCTTGCCGTCGAGGAACCAGCTCCAGCCCTTTTCCGAGCCGCCGCGCGGGCAGGCCGTAGCCCAGATCCAGCCCCGATCGACCAGGCTGAAATTGCGGATCGAGAAGCTGGCCTCCATCGAGATGCCGTAGCTGCCATAGCCATAAAGCAGCAGCGGGGCCGAGCCGTCCAGTTTCGTGCCCTTCTTCATCAGGACGAAGATCGGTACCTCGGTGCCGTCGCTGGCTCGGGCGTTCAGGCGGCGGGTCTCATACTTGGCCGGATCGTGGCCGGAGGGGATTTCCTGCGTCTTGCGCAGGGTCCGCTGGCGGCTGGCCATGTCGTAGTCAAACCACTGCCGGGGCGTGGTCATCGAGTTATAGACGAAGCGGACGGTGGTGGTGTCGTACTCGTAGCCGCCCTCGAGACTCAGGGCATAGGCCGCCTCGTCGAAGCCGACGACATGCTCTTCGCCGCCCTTGGCCGTGATGACGATGCGGTTGACGGCGTCGACCTTTTCCAGCCGCGCGAAGTGGTTGCTGAAGGCGATCATGCCGACGATCAGCGTGCCCGGCTTATGGGCCACCCAGTCCTTCCAGTGCGCCTTGCCGGGTGTGGCTTCCGGAGCCGTCACCAGCTTCCAGTCGACGGCACCGTCGGCATTGGTGCGGATCACGAAGTGATCGTTCCAGTGATCGATCTCGTAGCGCAGGCCGACCTGGCGCGGCTCGACGATCACCGGCTTGGCGGTGGGGGCGCCGGCCGGGATCAGCAGGTTCTCGCTGGTCTCCTGGTTGCCGCAGCTGATGACAATGAACTTTTCCGACGAGACCACGCCGACGCCGATGAAGAAGCCTTCGTCGGGCTCGTCATAGATCAGCACGTCGTCCTTGGCCGTCCCGCGGGCCGGACGGCGATAGATCCTGGCAGGGCGGCCGTTGTCATCGCGGAAAGTCCAGAACAGCCACTGGCTGTCGGGTGAGAAACAGAAGTCGCCGGTGCTGCTCTCGACCGGGCTGTCCAGCACCTTGCCGGTGGCCAGGTCCTTGACGAGGATGCGGTAAACTTCCGAGCCCTGCTCATCGACGGCGAAGGCATAGAGGGCGTGATCCGGCGAATGGCCAGCCCCGCCGACCTGGTAGAAGGCCTTGCCCTTGGACTCGGCCTCTTCGTCGAGGAGGACTTCCTCGGGACCAAAGGCCTTGTACACCCCAACCATCGGACCGCCGGGAATGGGGTCTTTGCCGGCAAGGGTTTCAAGCAGAGCTCTGGCCTTGCGCGCATGGATTGGATGCTGCGCCCCGGTCTCGAAGCGCGTGTAGTACTCAAAGGCCCTGTCGGGCGCGGGCACGGAAGCGTCGTCCTGCTTGATGCGGCCCTTCATCTCCTCGAACATCGCCGCCTGCAGCGCCTCGGTCGGGGCGAGCATGGCCTTGGTATAGGCGTTCTCGGCGGTCAGGTGTTCCTTGACGTCGGCCTTGATCAGCGACGGGTCGCGCAGGACCTTCTGCCAGTTGTCGTCCTTCATCCAGGCATAGTCGTCCACCCGCACGCGGCCGAGCTGTTCAAGGCGTTTGGGCTCCTTGCGGGCGACCGGCGGGACAGGCGGAGAAGACTTGGCAGCGGACATGGCGATCCCGGGAATGAAACTGGATGCAGACGTAAGGGTCGCGGTGGCGCTCGTCATCATCTGGCGGCGGTTCATGACGGATTTTCCCATTTGGTCGCGGTCGGCCGACGCCTCATGACGGCAGCTTGCGGGGCGCGGGGGCGGGGGTCAAATTCATTAATGCCCTGGGCCCGGCCAGGTGCGGCGACGCTCCCGGACCGAGCAGGGCATTACGGCTGGACTGCCGGGTCGCAGCGAGCAGGGCCGGCTGTGCTCATGATCCGCGTTCGGCGCAGGGAACCATCGGAAGAGCCGACCCGTTCTCTCCCGTGAGTTTCACGAACGTCGCAAGGAGCGAGCCATGAGCACGAACCGCATCGAAGGCGCTATCGACAAGGGTATGGGCGCTGCCAAGGAAGCCGTCGGCAAGGCCACGGGCAATGAGCGTCTCGAGGCCGAGGGCCTGATCCAGAAGGCCAAGGGCGACCTGCAGAACAAGGTCGGTCAGGCCCAGGACAAGATCGGCGACGCGATCAAGCGCTGATCGTTTCGGCCTCTCCAGATATGAAGACGGCCGCAGGCAAAAGCCTGCGGCCGCTTTCTTTTGAGGACGCCAGTGGTCTGGCGTGTCGGAGACGGGCTCCTAGCTGCCGTAGATGATCGAGATGGTCTCGGCCACGCAGGCCGGACGCTCTTCGCCCTCGATCTCGATGGTGCATTCGTTCTTCATTTGCAGCCCGCCGGCCTTGGGCTCGACGCTGAGCAGCTTCTGGCGCATCCGCACCTTCTTGCCCACGCGCACCATGCCGGTGAAGCGGACCTTGTCGCAGCCATAGTTGATGCCGCGCGTTACGCCGGTGACCTGCAGGATGCCCGCGCCGAGCATCGGGATCAGCGACAGGGTGAGGTAGCCGTGGGCGATCGGGCCACCGATCTCGCGGGTCGCGCGCTCGACGTCGATATGGATCCACTGGTGATCTCCGGTGGCTTCCGCGAACTGGTTGACCCGGTCCTGGCTGATCTCAACCCAGTCCGACACGCCCAGTTCCTCTCCGACCAGGCCGGCGATGTCCGCATAGGCGACTTTCTTCATGGCGTTCTCCCGAGTGCGTTTCTGTAAACAGTTGTTTGATTGATCCCATGCCGCGGCGCGCGGGGCAAGATCAAGCGGCATTCGTCCCGGCCCTGTCGTGCCAGACCTGCGGAGAGGTCGGGTCCCGGCCGGGAATTTCGCGCCTGTCGGGCATTTACAGCCCCCGTCGCTTGCGGTTGATTGGCGATGTCGAACGCCGTTCTTTTACGAACCCCCCGGGCGTTTCAGAATCAGGTACGCCATGCGCTCCAATTCGCTTCTGATCGCGGCGATGCTGTCGCTGCTGACCATCACGCCGGCCGCCGCAGCCGATCCGATTATCGACATGCACCTGCATGCTCTGGCTGCGGACGACCAGGGCCCGCCGCCCCTGGCCATGTGCACGCCGATCGCGCCGATGCCGACCTGGGACCAGAGCCAGCCCTGGACCAGCGGCCTGATGGCGATGTTCAAGCAGCCCAAATGTACTGACCCGATCTGGTCGCCGACCAGCGACGACGAGATCCGCGACAAGACCCTGGCGATCCTCCGCAAGCGCAACATCATCGGTGTGGTCAGTGGCTCCTACAAACGCGTGCTGGCCTGGCAGGCGCTTGAGCCGGACCGGGTCCTGCCCAGCCTGATCCCCAGCAACAGTGACCTGGCCAAGCCCAAGGTTCTGCTCAGCGAGTTCGGCGAGGCCAAGAAGGCCGGCCAGCTCAAGGTTATCGGCGAACTGGGCTTCCAGTACGAGGGGATCGCGCCCAACGATCCCAGCCTGGACAATCTGTGGAGCGCAGCCGAGGCCCTCGACCTGCCGGTGTCGCTGCACGTCGGCCCGGGCCCGCCCGGCATGGCCTATATGCCGGGAAGCGGATACCGGGCCCGGCTGAGCAGCCCGCTCCTGCTGGAGGACGTGCTGGTCAAGCATCCCAAGCTGCGGATCAATGTCATGCACGCGGGCTTCCCGATGCTGGATGACACCCTGGCCCTGCTCTATGCCCACCCGCAGGTCTATCTGGACACAGGCGTGATCGTTTACACCCAGTCGCGTCCGGCCTTCTATCGCTACCTCCAGGCCCTGGTGGACGCGGGCTTTGGCGAGCGGATCATGTTCGGTTCCGATCAGATGGTCTGGCCCGAGACCATCGAGCGCTCCATCGCCGTGATCGAAGAGGCTCCGTTCCTTACCACCCAGCAGAAGCGCGACATCCTCTACAACAATGCCGCGCGCTTTTTGCGGCTCGATGAGGCGACCATCGCCAAGCACAAGGCGATGTAGCCGGCCGGCATGTTTATTCGGCCCCCGGTGCAACCGGGCGGTCGAGGTGGCGTTAGGTCTACATGGCCAAGCTGGGGGAGGCTTCCTCCGGCTGGCCGGCCTGGAGACCGTCATGACCTCAGCCGCCGTGAACATCGCCGCCAAACCCGATTTCGAGCGTGACCTGATCGCGCTCATTCCGCACATGCGGGCCTTTGCCCGCAGCCTCTGCGGCAACCCGGCCGAAGCCGATGACCTGGCCCAGGATGCCTTGGCCAAGGCCTGGAAGAGCCGCACCAGCTATCAGCTCGGCACCAATCTGAAGGCCTGGACCTTCATGATCCTCCGCAACCAGTTCTACTCGGACAAGCGCCGGTCCTGGCGCTCCCTGCCGCTGGACCAGGAAGTGGCCGAGCGCACCCTGGTGGCCCACACCAGTGCCGATGACGCCCTTGAGCTGGACGACGTGCGTCAGGCCCTGGCCATGCTCCCTGATACCCAGCGCGAGGCCCTGATCATGGTCGGGGCCGGTGGCTTTTCCTATGAGGAGACCGCCGAGGTCATGGGCGTGGCCGTCGGGACGGTGAAGAGCCGGGTCAGCCGGGCCCGGGCCGACCTGCAGGCCATCCTCGAACGTGGCGACTATACCCGGGACGGCCGTCCCGCCGGTCTGGCCATGGGGGCTCTGCTGGCCGAGCTGCAATCGTTCCGCATCGCCGCCTGAGTCGCCCCCGGTCGCGCCCTAGGGCAGCGGGATGAACTCGTCATGGTCAAGGTCGGGCAGTTTCATGCGCCCGGCCTTCCAGTCGGCCTTCGCCTGCTCGATCCGGTCCCTGGATGACGACACGAAGTTCCATTCGATGAAGCGCGGGCCCACCGGCTCGCCGCCCAGCAGCATCACGGTCGAAGGCTCCAGGGCCTTGAAGACGACCGTTTGACCCGGGGCGAACACGGCCATCTGCAGCGACGTCAGCTCGCGCCCGTCGACCTCGACCCGACCGCTGGCGACATAGGCCGCCCGTTCGGGATATTCGGCGGGCAGGGCGGCGGTCGTTCCGGCTGCCAGGTCCCAGTGCACATAGAAGAGGGGCGAGAAGACCGGCACATTGGCCTTGGCCCCGAAGGCCTCGCCGGCGATCAGCCGCGCCTTCAGCCCGCCGCTCTCATAGGAGGGCAGGTCGGACGGCCCTTCGTGATGGCTGAAGGCCGGATCGGTTTCCTCGTACCCGTGAGGCAGGGCGATCCAGGCCTGCATGCCGTCCATTCGGCCGCCCTGGCGACGCAGGGTCTCGAAGCGCTCGGAATGGGTGATGCCCGAGCCCGCCGTCATCCAGTTGACCTCGCCGGGCCGGATCTGGGCCAGAGAGCCGACGCTGTCGCGGTGGGTGATCTCGCCCTCGAACAGATAGGTCAGGGTCGACAGGCCGATATGCGGGTGAGGGCGCACGTCGGCGCTCTTCGGAAATCCCGGCGCGAACTCGGCGGGGCCCATATGGTCGAGGAAGGTGAAGGGGCCGACCATGCGATGGGCATGGAACGGCAGGATGCGCCCGACCTCGAAATTGCCGATGTCGTGGCGGCGGGCTTCGATGACGAGGTCGATCATGAACGGCTCCGGCTGGGTTGGCCGGAAAGTCTCATGACTTGGCGCAGGCGTCTTGTTGAAAACGGCTGCCGTGGAGACTTGCCCCCTCCGGGCCGCTTCGCGACCCTCCTCCAACGGAGGGGGAAGAGGATTTTATCCGCCCGCCTCTGGGGGCGGACGACCGCGAAGCGGTCAGGTGGGGGGAGCCGTCCTAGCCCAGCGGGCTGACATACGGGCTGACCAGGCCCAGCGGGACAGCGGTCGAGTTCTTGACGCCGCGGATGACGATGCGGCTCTCGATGTTGGACACCAGGCCCAGCGACAGCAGCTTGTCGCGCAGGAATTCGTCGAAGGCCCGCATGTCGCGGGTGACGATCCGCATCTCGTAGTCGGCAGCGCCGGTCACGGTGGCGCATTGGACGACTTCCGCCCACTTGCCGACGGCCTGCTCGAAGGTGTCGAGATTTTCCTTGGTCGGCAGCGACAGCTTGACGGTGCAATAGACCTCGAAGCCCAGGCCCAGCTTCTCGCGATCGAGGATGGTGACGCGGCGCTGGATGACGCCCGCATCTTCCAGTCTCTTGATCCGGCGCCAGCACGGGCTGGACGAGAGTCCGACCCGTTCGGCGATCTCGGCGACGGACAGTCCGGCGTCGTGCTGGATGAGATCGAGGATCTTGGCATCCACGGCGTCGAGTTGTTCGGACAAGAATTCCTCCCCCAGAGGTCATTTGGCGCGGCGTTCATGCCGAAAGCGGCCATGACTCGGGCACGCCTTGGGCAAACAATTTCCCCGTTTCTATAAGATATTGCTACGCGGGCGAGAAGACCCGGGAGGAATTTTTTTGCTATGCGGCACTCAGAAGTCACTCTCGACGACAAATATCTTCTCGAAGACGGTCGCGCCTACATCACCGGCGTGCAGGCCCTGATCCGGGTTTTGCTGGATCGCAAGCGACTCGACACCCGCGCCGGGCTCAACACCGCAGGCTTTTTGTCCGGCTATCGCGGCTCGCCGCTGGGCGGACTGGACCAGCAGGCTGCCCGCCTGAACAAGCTGCTCACCGCCCATGACGTGGTCTTCAAGGAAGGCCTGAACGAGGATCTGGCCGCCACCGCCGTCTGGGGCAGCCAGCAGGCCAACCTGTTCCCGGGGGCCACGCATGATGGCGTCTTCGGCATGTGGTACGGCAAGGCCCCCGGCGTTGACCGAACGGGCGATGTCTTCAAGCACGCCAATTTTGCCGGCAGCTTCCCGACCGGCGGCGTGCTGGCCGTGGCCGGCGACGACCATGCCTGCAAGAGCTCGACCCTGCCGTCGCAGTCGGAATTCGCCTTCCAGGACTTCGAAATGCCGGTGCTGTCGCCGGCCGACGTCCAGGAGGTGCTGGACTACGGCCTGATGGGCATCGCCATGTCGCGGTTCTCGGGCCTGTGGACCGGCATGATCGCCCTGGCCGACACCATGGACAGCGGCGTGACCATCGACGTGTCGCTGGACCGCCACAGCGTCGTCACCCCGGAAAACTTCCCCCTGCCGCCCGGCGGCCTCGGCATCCGGCTGAAGGACCAGCCGATGGAGAAGGAGCGCCGGCTCCGTCTGCACAAGATCCCGGCCGCCCTGGCCTTCGCCCGCGCCAACCACATCGACCGGGTGGTGCTGGGCGCCTCGCATGTCCGGGTCGGCAAGGCGCGGCTGGGCATTGTCTGCCAGGGCCAGGCCTACAAGGACGTGCTGGAGGCCTTCACGGCCATGGGCATGACCCTGCAGGAAGCCGCCGATCTGGGCGTCTCGATCTACAAGGTCGGCATGCCCTGGCCGCTGGAGCCGCTGGGCATCCGCGCTTTCGCGGCCGGTCTCGAGACCCTGATGGTCATCGAGCACAAGCGCGGCCTGATCGAGCCCCAGGCCCGGGCCGCTCTCTATGACCTGCCCGCGCAAGCCCGTCCCCGCATCATCGGCAAGACCGACGAGCATCACCACCCGCTGCTGTCGGAACTGGGTTCGCTGTCGGTCGCCGAAATCGCCCTGGCCATCTATGACCGCCTGCCCGACGGGCCGCACATGGAGCGGGCCCGGGCCTATCTGAACCGCGTCTCGGCCGCCGGGGTCGCCGCTGTCAGCCTCGCCGCCGACCAGGCCCGCAAGCCGTTCTTCTGCTCGGGCTGTCCGCACAACACCTCGACCAAGCTGCCGGAAGGTTCGCGCGCCCTGGCCGGGATCGGCTGCCACTACATGGCCGGCTTCAACGATCCCTCGACCGACCTCAACACCCATATGGGCGGCGAGGGCCTGACCTGGGTGGGGGCTGCGCCGTTCACCACCGAGAAGCACGTCTTCCAGAACCTCGGTGACGGCACCTATAACCACTCCGGATCGCTGGCCATTCGCGGCGCGATCGCGGCCGGGGCCAACATCACCTACAAGCTGCTGTTCAATGATGCGGTCGCCATGACCGGCGGCCAGCGCGCCGAGAGCGGCTTTACCCCCGCCCAGATCACCCGTCAGCTGGCCTCCGAAGGCGTCACCAGGACGGTCATCGTCGTCGACGACCTGGAGCGCTATGCCCGGGTCACCGATCTGGCCCCCGGGGTCGAGGTGTTCCCGCGCTCCGAGCTGATGACCGTGCAGAAGATGCTGCGCGACACGGCCGGCACCACGGTGCTGCTCTATGATCAGACCTGCGCCACCGAGAAGCGCCGTCGCCGCAAGCGCGGCACCATGCCCAAGGCCACCCAGCGCGTCTTCATCAATCCGCTCGTCTGCGAAGGCTGCGGCGACTGTTCGGTGAAGTCCAACTGCGTCTCGGTCGAGCCGCTGGACACCGAGTTCGGCCGCAAGCGCAAGATCAACCAGTCCAGCTGCAATCAGGACTATTCCTGCGTCGAGGGCTTCTGCCCGTCGTTCATTACCCTCGAAGGCACTGAGAACGCGCAGTCGAAGAAGACGCCTGCCGCCCTGACGGCCGAGTCTACGCCCCTGCCGGCGTTCGAGCCCCTGACCGGGGTGCGCAAGATCCTGTTCACCGGGGTCGGCGGCACCGGCGTGACCACCGTCGCCTCGATCCTGGCCATGGCCGCCCATATCGACGGGCGTTCGGGCAGCGTGGTCGACATGACCGGTCTGGCCCAGAAGGGCGGCTCGGTGTTCAGCCACGTCAAGATCGGCGAGACTGAAGAGACCGTGGTCGGGGGCCGGGTGCCGGCCGCCAGCACCGACGTGCTGATCGCCTGCGACCTGCTGGTCGCCGCCAGCCCCGAGGGCCTGTCGCTCTATGCCAAGGACCGCACGGTCGCCTTCGGCAACAGCGACTTTGCGCCGACCGCCGACTTCGTCACCAGCCGCGACATCAAGTTCGACAGCGGGGCCATGGCCCGCCGGGTCAAGGGCGCGACCAAGAGCTTCGATGCCTGCCCGGCCCAGCACCTGGCCGAAAGCCAGTTCGGCGACGCCATCTATGCCAACATGATCATGGTCGGCTTTGCCTGGCAGCGCGGAGTGATCCCGGTCTCCAGCCGCGCCTTCTATCGCGCCATCAAGCTGAACGGCGTTGATGCCGAAGCCAACCTGCAGGCCTTCGAGCTGGGCCGCCGCATGGCCCATGATCCCTCGGCCGCCACACCGCGCGCTCCGGCTGTCGCCACGCCCGAGACCCTGCCGCTGGACGAGCTGATCGCCCGCCGCACCGCCGAGCTGACCGCCTATCAGAACGCCGCCTATGCGGCCCGCTATGCCGACAAGGTGGCGCGGGTGCGGGCGGCCGAGATCGCGATCAGCGGGGAGGGCGGTGATCTGCCCCTGACCCGCGCCGCAGCCGTCAATCTCTACAAGCTGATGGCCTACAAGGACGAGTACGAGGTGGCCCGCCTCTATACCGACGGGCGCTTTGCAGCCGAGCTGGCCGGCACCTTCAAGGGCGGCAAGGCCAGGGTCTGGCTGGCCCCGCCGCTGATCGCCCGCAAGGGCCCGGACGGCAAGCCGAAGAAGATCGCCTTCGGCGGCTGGATGCTCGACGTGGCCTTCCCGCTGATGGCGAAGATGAAGGGCCTGCGCGGCGGAGCCTTCGACATCTTCGGCAAGACCGAGGAGCGCCGCATGGAGCGCGGCCTGATCGCCTCCTACGAGGCCGGTCTCCACCGTCTGGTCGCCGGCCTGACCCCGGAGGCCCTGCCGCTGGCGGTGAAGATCGCCGAAGTGCCCCAGGCCATCCGCGGCTACGGCCATGTCAAGGAAGCCGCCGTGGAGACGGCCCGGGCGACCGAGGCCAAGCTTTGGGCCCAGTGGGTGGGCTAGGAGGCATCGGTAGACCTCATTTCACCCTTCCCTCTCGATGGGGGAAGGGCCGGGGATGGGGGTGACAGCGGTTCAGGATGGGGCTCGGCCCTGGTGCCACCGTCCGGCGGAAGCCACGACGTCGCCGCCTCACGCGGTCGTGGCCGCTGAAGGGATGGGAAGGGCTGCGGAGCGTCCGGACCGCGTCCGGAAAAAGAGTTTTGAGTACCGTTTCGACGAAGTTCAGACGCACCGCGTGATCGTTCTGTCGGACGCGTGCGGCGCTTGAGCCCTGTTCGGACCTCGCCGCCCTGAAGCCTCCGGCGGGCGGACCGGGTTGCGACCCCGTCCCGGACTGTGAACCCTTCCAGGTTCACCTGCTGCTCGCCCGACCCCTGCCGTGACGTCGTTTCTGTGATCCACGGCCGACCGCCGCCAGACACGACAG
>NZ_QAII01000161.1:73097-73495 GCF_003060965.1 Caulobacter sp. HMWF025
GAGCGACCCCGTCCCGGACCGTGAACCCTTCCAGGCCCACCTGCTGCTCGCCCGACCCCTGCCGTGACGTCGTTTCTGTGATCCACGGCCGACCGCCGCCAGACACGACAGGGTTGGCGGTTCTGACCCGCCATCGATTGAGCTTCCCGCTCGACCACCCCGGCCAGCCGCAACGGTCGCTGGCCCTGCGCCCTTCCCGTGCTGTCCGGTGAGGTGATTATGCGGGGGGTTCCGAGCGCGTCTGACTGGCGCGATCAGGATTTTTGCAAGGGTTTGATAGGGTTGGGGTTTGTCCTGGGACCTGCGGGGATTCGAGGCGCTGGATCCCCGCTCTCAAGCGCAAAATCCCTGTCATCCCGGCCGGACGCCCGCGAGGGCGGGAGCGCCGGGACCCAGGG
>NZ_QAII01000161.1:73505-73891 GCF_003060965.1 Caulobacter sp. HMWF025
TTGGCGCGATCAGGATTTTTGTAAGGGGTTGAATTTGATCAGTTATGGTTGCGAGGCAACGGGGATTGGTGTCGCTGGATCCCCGCTCTCAAGCTCAAAATCCTTGTCATCCCGGCCGGACGCCCGCGAGGGCGGGAGCGCCGGGACCCAGGGCCACCGCACTGCGTCACCCCCTGGGTCCCGGATCGCGCTACGCACGTCCGGGATGACAAGGCAGCGGTATCGATCTGATCTCCCACTTGCCCCCTACGGGTCGCTTCGCGACCGTCTTCCCCCGGAGGGGGAAGATGAGGTCAGCGCGCTTCATCTTCCCCCCGAATGGGGGGAGGACGACCGCGTCAGCGGTCAGGAGGGGGCCTGCGGCGCCGGCCGGGTTGGCCCCGCCC
>NZ_QAII01000161.1:73901-75470 GCF_003060965.1 Caulobacter sp. HMWF025
TTGATCTCCCGCTTGCCCCCTACGGGTCGCTTCGCGACCGTCTTCCCCCGGAGGGGGAAGATAGTCTCATCCGCCCCCGCTGGGGGCGGACGACCGGCGAAGCCGGTCAGGAGGGGGCCTGCGACGCTGGCCGTTTTGCCCCCCAACCCGGGCCCTACTCCAGGCCATATTCGCGCTCCAGCCGGTAGGCCGACCCTTCGGAAGTCTGCCAGCTGGAATAGAGACCAAAGGAGGTCACCGGAAACACCGGCGAGGCCAGCAGGTTGTTGGCCTGGATCCAGGCGGCGACTTCGGTCTCGGCCGGGCGCTTCAGATAGGCCAGGGTCACGTGCGGGGTGTAGAGCCGGGTCTCGGGCTTGAGGCCAACTTCGCGGGCCGCCCGCTCATGAGCCTTGGCCAGCCGCCGCAGGGCCGGATTTTCAGCCACCCCGGCCCAGACGGCATGGATGTCGACGCCCTCGCCGAAATAGCCGGCCCCGGCCAGGTCGAGCTCGAAGGCCGGGGCCTCGATCTGGGCCAGGGCCTCGTCCAGTTCGGCCGCCACCGGCTCCTGCACGTCGCCGATGAACTTCAGGGTGATGTGAAAAGCCTCCAGCGGCCGCCAGCGCGCACCGTCGATGCCGTGCTGGCGGGTCAGGAGGCCCCGGCCAATCTCGGCGGGGACGGCGATGGCGGTGAACAGGCGGATCATCAGGGGCAGGGATTGGGCTGGGCGATGTGCAGGGCGTTGACGGCCTTTTCCAGCTCTTCGCTCCAGGTCAGGTCGAAGGCGTCGATGGCGACCTTCAACTGGTCCATCGAGGTGGCTCCGATGATCGTCGCGGTGACGAACGGCCGGGTGTCGCAGAACTTCAGGGCCAGGGTGGCCGGATCCAGGCCATGCTCGCGGGCCAGGGCCACATAGCCGCGGATCGCGGCCTCGGCACCAGGGCCCTCATAGCGCTGCATGCGGTTGTAGAGCGCCTTGCGCGACCCGGCCGGCAGGGCCCCGTCGAGATACTTGCCGGTCAGGGCGCCCTGGGCCAGCGGCGAATAGGCCAGCAGGCCGACCTGCTCGCGCATGGCGATCTCGGCCAGGCCATATTCGAAGGTGCGGTTGGCCAGGTGGTAGGCGTTCTGGATCGAGGCGATGCGGGGCAGGCCGCGGGTCTCGCTCTCGGCCAGGAAGCGCATCACGCCCCACGGAAATTCGTTGGAGACCCCGATCGCGCGCAGGGTGCCCTTCTTCACATGGGCGTCGAGGGCTTCGAGAATGTCGCCGAAGGTCTCGAAGTCCTGCTCATAGTCCTTGTAGGTCTGACCGCCGAACACCCGCACCGCCCTGTCGGGCCAGTGCAGCTGGTAGAGGTCGAGATAGTCGGTGTTCAGGCGCTTGAGCGAGTTTTCCACCGCCTCGTCGATCTGGGCCCGGGTGTGGCGGGTGGAGGCCCCGTCAGAGCGCAGCCAGGTCAGGCCGCCGAAGGCGCTGCCACGACCGGCGACCTTGGAGGCCAGCACGATCTGGTCGCGCTTGCCGGTCTTCTGCAGCCACGAGCCGATATGACGTTCGGTATTGCCCTGGGTCTCGGG
>NZ_QAII01000028.1 GCF_003060965.1 Caulobacter sp. HMWF025
CGCCGCCACCGCCCTCGCCGGCGACCTTCGACCACGGCCCGGCCGGAGCCCTGCCCACAGGCCAGGGGTCAGGCTATCTGGACCGCACCGTCTGGTCGGCCAATCTCTGCTGGCCGCTGAAGGAGGCCGGCTTTGCCAATTCCCAGGTCTATGGCCCGGGCGGCGGCATGGGACCGGCCGGAAAGCCCAGCCAGTGCGACAGCAGCAATTACAGCCTGCCCTGGCGCGACAATTTCTGTGAGGCCCGATCAAGGTCCAACCCGCTCTGCGGATCGGGCACCGGGCACCAGGGCCAGGACATCCGTCCGGCCACCTGCAAGAAGAACGAGCACTGGGCCGTCGCCGCCGAGGCCGGGACCATCACCGACATCGGCACCTACACCGTGACCCTGGTGGCCAAGGCCGCCCCGCACTTCACCTATCGCTATCTGCACATGCAGATGAGCACCCTGGCGGTGAAGGAAGGCGACAAGGTCGAGGCCGGTCAGAACCTCGGCAAGGCCTCCAACGATTTCGGCGGGGCACCGACCACCATCCACCTGCATTTCGAGATGCGGGCCGGGGTAGCGGGCCTGACCACCGACGGCCGGCCGGTCGCCCTGCAGACCTTCCTGCCGCCCTATCTCAGCCTGGCCGAAGCCTATCAGCGCAAGCTGAACGGCGGCACCTGCAGCTGACGGCGGACGTCAGGCCACGGCGGCCTTGAGGAAGGCCGTCATCTCGGCCAGCAAAGGGGTCTTGCCCCGGAACGGCCGGGACAGGGCCAGGACCGTGTCTGCGTGGTTCAGGCCCGCATAGTGGCGCTCGTCGACCCTGACCCCGGCCTCGCGCAGGGCGGCGGCCAGTTTGCGGGTGTTGCGCGGACGCACGGTGGTGTCGGCATCGCCCGTGGCCAGAAAGGCCGGCGGGGCATCGGCGCGGACCTTGCGGATCGGCTGGGTGGCCAGAAGGTCGGGGGCCTCGCCGAAGGTCTGGCGGGTGATGGGGCCGTCCAGCGGCAGGAAGTCATAGGGACCCGACAGACCGCCCAGTCCACGCACCACGCCAGGGTCAACCCCGGCGGCCTTCAGATAGGTGGGGTCGAGGGCGAGCATGGCGGCATTGTAGGCTCCGGCCGAGTGGCCGATCAGGACGATCCGGCGGGGATCCCCGCCGAGGGCCGCAGCATGGTCGGTCACCCAGCGCACCGAAGCGGCGCAGTCCTCGAGAAAGTCCGGAAACCGCACCTGGGGGAACAGCCGGTAGTCGGGAACGACGGTCAGGAAGCCCTGGGCCGCCAGGGCCCGACCGGCCCAGGCATAGTCGCCGCGGCGACCGGAATCCCAGGAGCCGCCATAGAAGAACACGGCCACCGGTTCTGACCCTGCCGCCTCGGGCGGGGCAAAGACATCCAGCCTCTGGCGCGGCCCGGGACCATAGGCCTGGCCCTGCAGCGACACCCGCGCGGCGTCCTTCGGAGTCAGGGTTGCAAACATCGAAAGGGGGGAACAGGCCGCCGCGAAGGACCCCGCAAGGGCGGTAAGCCCTACCCGCCGCGTCATCGACCGCTCCGTCATGTCCAACTCCACCCTGTCCGTTCAACCAAGATACGGGCAAAACGCGTCGCGGGACGACCTGTTTTCAGCGGGCCTCGACCAGTTTGCCGATGGCCTCCAGATAGAGACCGAAGGCTGCGCGACCGCTTTCCGTCAGGCTGACCCGCGTCAGGGGCTTGCGACCGACGAAACTCTTGTCGATCCCGACATAGCCGGCGTCCTCGAGCTTGCGCAGGTGGACCGACAGGTTGCCGTCGGTGACCGACAGCTTGGCCTTCAGGGCGTTGAAGTCAGAGACTTCGGCGCCGGACAGGAAGGCCATGATCCCCAGCCGCACCCGGCCGTGAATGACATCGTCGATGTGGTCGATCTCGAAATCGTCCATCACGCCCTCCTAGACAACGTCTGAGGGTTCCTGGCGCATCAGCGCCAGTCCCGGGAGGATCGCGAAGGCCACGAGACACCCCGCATAGGCCAGCAGCATGTGCGGGCTATTGGCCAGCAGGCCAAGCGCCACCGCCGCGGCGAAGCTGCCCAGGGAGGTCAGGCGCATCCAGCCCTTGCGCGTCATGGATGCGGCGATGGACCAGGCCGAGCCATAGAGGGCCAGGATAATCAGCGGAAACACCTGGATCACCGCTGCGTCGCCGGTGCGGTAGGCGATGACTGCAAGGCCAACCCAGATGACGAAGATCGAAAAGCCCACCGCGGACCAGGCCGAGCCGGTGGCCCGGTTGACGGTCGCCTGGGCACCCGGACGCCCCCGTGTGCGACGGATAATCAGCGTCGCGCAGACGGCGAAGACCAGGGCTGAAATCACCCAGCCGAACAGGGGAGCCCAGGGTGAAAGGCGCAGCACGCCGATCCCGATGGCCCATTGAAACAGCGAGGCCAGGCCAAAGATAACGCCGGCCGCCACCAGGATTCCACCGCCCAGCAAGGGAGCCTGACGCCCCTCTTCCGCCAGAGCCCGCATGAACGCGATATCATCGCGAATGGCCTTCATCTCGTCGGTCATGGCAAATCCTCAGCCTCTACAGGACCGGAGATAGGTCATTCACTTTGAGATGTAAAGTGCTTTTTCAGAGCTTGTAGCCACCGGCCATCAGCTTGGTGAAGACCGTCTTGGTCACCTTCACATAGCCCTTGGCCGGGTCACGGAAGTACAGCGGATCCTTGACCAGGCTCGGGTCGAAGCCCTCGGTGACCAGATCGATCTTGCGGTACTTGAAGGTGCCAGTGGTTTCGATCTCGCGCTGCAGGCGCACGAAAATCGGACGGGCATAGGCCGGCAGTTCCCGATCGACATGCTCGGCCAGCACGGCGATGTCGAACTCCGGACCGACGACCAGGGAGGCCATGCCGGCCTTGCCGTCGAGGTCGCCGATCTTGACGCCGTAGACATTGGTTTCGAGCACGCCAGGCACGCCGGCCAGGCGCTCGGCAACCTCGCTGGTGGCGACGTTCTCGCCCTTCCAGCGGAAGGTATCGCCGATGCGGTCGACGAAATAGATATAGCCGTCACCGTCCATGCGCATCAGGTCGCCGGTCCGGAACCAGGCATCCCCCTTGCTGAAGACGTCATGCAGGATCTTCTTCTCGGTCGCGGTCTTGTCCGCATAGCCCGTGAAATTGGAGCGGGCATCGTTGGCGATCTGGCCGATGCACTCGCCCACCTCGCCCGGCGCGACCTCGAGGCAGCAGCCGTCGGGACCGCGGACCGGCATCTCTGACTCGACGTCAAACTTGACGATGCGGGTATTGAACTTCTTTTTCAGATAGCCTGGCAGACGCCCGATGGCCCCGCGACGGCCGTCAAAGTTGAAGAACGACACATTGCCTTCGGTCGCCCCGTAGAACTCCAGCACGCCACCGACCTTGAAGCGGTCCAGCATGTCATCCCAGACATCGGGACGAAGACCATTACCGAAGATCAGGCGGATCTTGTGGGCACGCTCGTTCGGGATCTCGGGCTGGTTGGCCAGGTAACGGCAGAGCTCGCCGATATAGACGAACATCGTGCAGTTCTCGGCGACGATGTCGTCCCAGAACTGGCTGGCCGAGAACTTCTTGCGCAGCACGATCGATCCGCCCGACAGCAGACCGGCCCCGAGGGCACAGAGGCCGCCGGTGGCGTGATAGAGCGGCAGGGTGACATAGATCCGGTCGCTGGCCCGGGCCCCGGTCGAGCCTGCAAATCCCCGCATATAGAGCTGGGCCCGCATGTGGGTGATCTTCGCCGCCTTCGGCAGGCCGGTCGTGCCGCTGGTGAAGATGAAAAGGGCTGTATCCTTGGCGGTCAGACCGTCCCGGGAGGTCTCGCGGTCCGGGCGCAACTGGCTGCAGCTCTTCAGGGCCTTGACCAGGTCCCTCTGATCATCGCGAACCGGACCCAGAACCCATTGCTGGACATGGCGGTCGAGACTGCCCTTGACGGCCTCGAAACAGGGCGAGGTCTCGGGATCGACGATGCAGTGCAGGGCCTGGGAGATGTTCAGGCAGTGGGCCAGGGCCGGACCGGTCAGCTGGTTGTTGACCAGGGCGGTGGCGACACCGACCTTGGAGAGCCCGTACCAGATCGCGAGGTATTCAAGCCGGTTGGGCATGAACAGGGCCACCGTCTGGCCGCGCGTGATGCCCAGCCCCTTGGCCCAGTGGGCATAGCGGTTGGCCATGGCATCCAGGTCGCCATAGGTGATCGTCTGACCTTCGAAGGTGATGGCGGGGCTCGAGGACCAGCGGTCGACGGCGGCCTCCAAGTCGTCACAGATCAGGTTGGTGCTGTCCGGCGCGATGGACTTCACCCGCTTGAGGGTCCTCGTCAGCCCCTTCAGGAACTGCCACTCGCGCTTCAACCTTGTCTGCAACAGCATCAGGCCCCTCCATTCAAACAACCATTGGAGAGGGCCGCACTGCCGGTCAAGACACCGAAAGCCGCTTTCGGAAAAGGCTTGTGCAGCAAAGCCCCGACGAGGCGCGAAGCAACAGGACCAGGCGTCACTGTCCAGGCGCAGTGCGGCAGGCCGCAGTGCTTGAATGGGGCACCGCTGCCCCTCCCCTTAGCGGGATGAGGGACCGGGGCCGGGCGTCACCGCCCGGCCGGTACAACCGATCGACGGATCTCAGCCGGCCGCCAGGCGCCGCTGATCCTCCCGTGCCGACTTCAGCTTCTCGGCGACCAGGAACGCCAGTTCCAGGGCCTGCTCGCCGTTCAGCCGCGGATCGCAGTGGGTGTGATAGCGGTCAGCGAGATCGCCCTCGCCCACCGCCCGCGCGCCGCCCAGGCACTCGGTAACGTTCTGACCGGTCATTTCCAGATGCACGCCGCCGGGGTGGACACCCTCGGCGTTGGCGATCTCGACGAAGGATTTCACCTCCGACAGGATGCGGTCGAAGGGGCGGGTCTTGTAGCCGGTCGAGGCCTTCAGCGTGTTGCCGTGCATCGGGTCGGTGGCCCAGACCACCGAACGGCCGGCGGCCTTGGTCGCCTTCATCAGGCGCGGCAGGCGGTCGGCGATCTTGTCGGAGCCGAAGCGGCCGTACAGGGTCAGGCGGCCCGGCTCGTTGTGCGGGTTGAGCACGTCAATCAGGCGCAGCAGGTCGTCGCCTTCCATGGTCGGACCGCACTTGAGGCCGATCGGGTTCTTGACGCCGCGCATGAACTCGATGTGCGCGCCGTCCAGCTGTCGGGTGCGCTCGCCGATCCACAGCAGGTGGGCACTGGTGTCGTACCAGTCGCCCGAGGTGGAATCGACGCGGGTCATGGCTTCCTCGAAGCCCAGCAGCAGGGCTTCGTGGCTGGTGAAGAACTCCACCTGGTGCAGGCCCGGATGGCTTTCGGGCGTAACGCCGATGGCGGCCATGAAGGCCAGGCTTTCGCTGATCTTCTCGCTGAGCTCGCGGTATCGCGCGCCCTGCGGGCTGTCGCCCACGAAGCCCAGGGTCCAGCGATGGATATTGTGCAGGTCGGCATAGCCGCCGTTGGCGAAGGCGCGCAGCAGGTTCAGGGTCGAGGCCGACTGGCCATAGGCCTTGAGCAGGCGGTCCGGATCAGGCGCGCGTTCTTCGGCGGTGAAGTCCATGCCGTTGATGTTGTCGCCGCGATAGGACGGCAAGGTCACGTCGCCGATGGTCTCGATCGGCTCGGAGCGCGGCTTGGCGAACTGGCCGGCGATCCGGCCCACCTTCACCACGGGCTTGCCGCCGGCGAAGGTCAGGACCACCGCCATCTGCAGGATCAGCCGGAAGGTGTCGCGGATATTGTCCGCGTGGAATTCCTTGAAGCTTTCGGCGCAGTCGCCGCCCTGCAACAGGAAGGCGCGGCCTTCGGCCACATCACCCAGCAGGCTCTTGAGACGACGGGCCTCGCCGGCAAACACCAGTGGCGGCATCTGGCGAAGGGTCTGCTCGACCCGTTCCACAGCGCCCGCATCCGGATAGTCGGACGGGATGTGCTTGGCAGGTTTCGCTCTCCAGGTGGCGGGGGTCCAACGCGCGGTCATGACGGGCTCTATAACTTCAAAGGGATGGGCTCTTACCGCAACTCGGCGGAAAAGGCAAAAATCATGCGGGCGAAAGCCCAGGTTTCAGTTCAAAGGGGCAAGTTCTCCCTCATCGAACCCCGATATGGCAGTTGCCCTTGTCGCCAGGTTGCAGGCGATCAGGGTCAGGGCCCCGAGGGCCAGCCACCATTCCTGCCAGACCCCGAAACTCAGGCCGCCGATCACGATATAGGTTGTCAGGGCAGCAGCTGCCATAGCGCCGTTGCCACGCGACCGGGCGGTCAGCCCGAGGATGCCATAGGCGACCCAGGCGAAGAACACGCCGACCAGGGCGGCCCCGACGGCCCCGAGTTCGAGCCAGATCTGCAGCGGCGCATTGTGCGTGTGCAGGGGGATGGCCGGTCCGAAGGTCCGGCTGGCATCGAGACCCCAGCCCCGCAGTGGATGATGCTGGATATTCCCGGCCGCAAACGCCCAGATATCGAGACGCGCGTCCCACGAAGCCGGAACCAGCTTGTGGAGCGCGGCAAAGACTCCCTTCTGCACACCCGACAGAACGAGCAGGGGCGCAAAGACAAACGGCGCGGCGACGAGCGCGATCAGGGTGCCGGCCGCGACACGGCCCGCCAGCCGGACGGCGATCCAGACCACCGCGCCGACGGCCAGGGCGGCCAGAACGGCGTCGGAACTCAGGCCCCAGGCCCCGACGATGATCGCCAGGAGCAGGATGACGCTCCAGCCCGCCCAGCCCCGCCAGGCCAGGATGCGGGCCGCCGGCCAGAACAGCAGCGCCAGGGCGTAGGTCGCGATGGATACCTTCACCTTGGCCAGATCCGGCCGGATGGGATCGCCGGTCGCCTCTCTCAGGCGCTGGTAAAGCGAGGCTCCGCTCGCGCCTTCAATACCGATCATCAGGCCAAGCACCACGACACCGAGGGCGAGGGCGAGCCCGGCCCGCTCGACCCTGTCTTCCGGCAAATAGCCAAGACCCGCCACGGCCGCGCCATAGAGCGCAAGCTGGAGCAAAAGCTTCAGGCCGGTGACGGCTTCCAGGTCGCCATAGTTGCGAATGTCATTGAGGCCATGCGACGCCGGGCTCCAGCTGAGGCTGATCAGGGCCCACAGCGCCAGAAGCACCAGCACATGGGCCGGCGGCGAGATATCCTGATGGCGGGTCAGGAGCGGCGCGACCAGCAAGCCTGTAAGGGCCAGCAGGGGCGCGAAGCCGAGCGGTGCCAGATAACCGACAAGCGGAATCATGGCCGCGAGGAAGTAGGCGACACCCCCCAGCCAGGGGTCTCGGTATCGCCAGGTCGAGGCAGAGTTCATCCCGCGCCGCCTACATCCGCCGGGACGTACTTCTCGCGCATCGTCACAAGTTCCTCGGCCAGGGTCGGATGGACGGCGCAGGTCGAGTCCCACTGGGCCTTGGTCACGCCCATCTTCAGGGCGATGGCGGCCATCTGGATGATCTCGGGCGAGTCCGGTCCCACGACATGGACACCAACGACCCGGTCATCGTCCTGCTTGACCACCAGCTTGATCAGGCACCGCTCCTGTCCGCCGTAGAAGGTCACCTTCATGGGCCTGAACACCGAGCGATAGATGTCGACCTTGCCGAACGCATGACGGGCCTCGGCCTCGCTCATGCCCACCACGCCGACGGGCGGCTGGGAGAACACGGCCGAGGCGACCATATCATGGTCGAAGCTGGTCGGATTGCCGTAGAACTCGGTCTGGGCGAAGGCCGCGCCCTCGCGGATGGCCACCGGCGTCAGGTTGATGCGGTCCGTCACATCGCCGACCGCCCAGATGCTGTCGACGCTGGTCTTTGAGTGCGCATCGACCACGACGGCACCGCGTTCGTTCAGTGCGACGCCGACCGACTCCAGACCCAATCCCTCGACATAGGGTTCGCGGCCGGTGGCGAACATCACCGCATCGGTCTCGAAGGTCAGACCGTTGTTGAGGTGGCTGACGAGCCCGGCCTCGGTCTTCTCGATGCTCTCGTGCGAGCAGCCCAGCACCACCTTGATGCCGCGCTTTTCCAGCTCGTCGGCGAGGTGGGCGCGCACGTCGTCGTCGAAGCCGCGCAGGATGTTGGCCCCGCGATAGAGCAGCGTGGTTTCAACACCGAGACCGTTGTAGATCCCGGCAAACTCCACGGCGATATAGCCGCCGCCCACCACCAGAACCCGCTTGGGCAGGTCCGGCAGGTGGAAGGCCTCGTCCGAGGTCATGCCGAGCGCCGCGCCGGGGAAGTCCGGCCGCGTCGGACGGCCGCCGGTGGCGATCAGGATCCTGCGCGCCGTATAGCGGCCGCCGTCCGTGCTGCCTTCCTTGGCCAGAACCTCGACCGTATGGGGATCGATCACCACCGCCTTGCCGTGCAGCAGGTGCGCCCCGGCCTTCTGCAGATTGGTGACATAGATCCCCGACAGGCGGGCGATCTCGACATCCTTGTCGTGCAGGAACCGCTTCCAGTCGAAGTGCGACTCGCCGACGCTCCAGCCAAAGCCGGCGGCGGTCTTCAGCTGGCTCGAGACCTCGCTGGCATAGACCATGAACTTCTTGGGCACGCAGCCGCGCACCACGCAGGTACCGCCCACGCGGTACTCTTCGGCCACGGCGACCCTGGCCCCCGACAACGCCGCCAGACGGGCCGCCCGCACGCCGCCGGAGCCGGCACCGATGACAAACAGGTCGAAATCGTAGTCAGCCATCGGGAACTCCAGCCAGGCCAGGAACAGGTGGAACGGTCTATCTAGGGGCTCAGGGCGTCAGGCGCACGATGCCGCCGTCAGTCCCCAGCAGGGCCTCGTCGGCGAGATCCAGAAACAGGCCATGGTCGACCACGCCGGTCACAGCCTTCAGCGCCGCAGCCAGGGCCGCCGGCTCCTCGATGCGGCCCGAGGCCATGTCGTAGATCAGGTTGCCACCGTCGGTCACCACCACGCCCCGGTCGGCCATGCGCAGGCGCGGCGGCGGCAGATCAAACTCTGCGGCGATGTCGGCCAGCCTCTGTCCGGTATGGACGTGACCGAACCGCACGACCTCGATGGGCAGCGGGAACTTGCCCAGCAGTGGCACGTGCTTGGCCGCGTCAGCGATGACCACGCAACGCTTGGAGGCTTCCCAGACCAGCTTTTCGCGCAGCAAGGCCGCGCCGCCGCCCTTGATCAGCGACAGGCCCGGACCGATCTCGTCGGCACCGTCGACGGTCAGGTCAACAGACTTCACATCGTCCAGGGCCGCCAGGGCGATGCCCAGCTCGCGGGCCAGGTTGGCCGTGGCGTCCGAGGTCGGCACGCCCCGGATGTCCAGCTTGCGCGCCGCCAGGGCCTTGACGAACCAGGCGGCCGTCGAGCCGGTCCCCAGCCCCACGACCATGCCGTTTTCAACGAGTTCTGCGGCGGCTTCGCCTGAAAGGCGCTTTTGATCGTCGGCGCTCATTTCTGCTCCTTCTTTGCGGCCCTGGCCTTCTTGGCGAGCTTGGCTGCCCGGAAGGCATCGGCCCAGTCGCTCTTGTTCTTCTGGTCACCACGGGCAATGGCCAGGGCCCCCTTGGGGACGTCCTTGGTAATCACCGAGCCCGAGCCGGTCATGGCCCCGTCGCCGATCCGGACCGGCGCGACCAGGGCGCTGTTGGAGCCGATAAAGGCCCCGGCCCCGACATGGGTCTCGAACTTGTCGAAGCCGTCATAGTTGCAGAAGATCGTGCCGGCCCCGATATTGGCCTTCTCGCCCACCGAGCCGTCGCCCAGATAGCTGAGATGGTTGGCCTTGGCCCCGGCCCCGACCTTGACCTTCTTGACCTCGACGAAGTTGCCGATATGGGCCTCGGCCCCGATCTCGGCGCCTGGACGCAGGCGGGCGTAAGGACCGATAAGAGCTCCTTCGCCGACCGTCGCCCCCTCCAGATGGCTGAAGGCCTTGATCACCGCGCCGGTCGCAACCGACACGCCCGGCCCGAAGACCACGAACTGTTCGACCGTCACCCCGGCCTCTATGCGGGTATCCCAGGCCAGGTGCACCGTGTCCGGGGCCGGCAGGGTGACGCCCTCGACCATCAGGGCGTGGCGGCGGCGCTTCTGCCAGACCGCTTCCGCAGCCGCCAGTTCGGCCTGGGAATTGACCCCCTGGACCGAAGCTTCCGGGGCAAAGGTCGCGCGCGTCGCCAGGCCCCGCCCGTGGGCAATACCGACGACGTCGGTCAGGTAGTATTCGCCATTGGCATTGGCATTGCCGACCTGGGCGAGGATATCGAACAGGGTCTTGCGGTCTGCGGCGAGCACGCCGGAATTGCAGTGCTTGACCTGCTTGACGCTGGCATCGGCGTCCTTGGCCTCGACGATGCGCAGCAGCACATGGTGCGGGGCCAGGATCAGCCGGCCATAGGCCCCTGGATCGGCGGCCTCGAAGCCGAGAACGGCGACATCGGCTCCCGACGCACGCAGGTCGAACAGCGGTGCGATGACCGGCGCGGTCAGCAGCGGGCAGTCAGCGAAAGTGACCACGACATCACCATCGAAGTCGGCCAGGGCCTCGCGGGCGGCGAGCACGGCATGGCCGGTGCCCAGCGGCGGGTCCTGCACGACCACCGCAGCCTCACCCAGACGCTTGCGGGCATGGGCCCCGACGGCCGGGCTGTGGGCGCCGACGACGACGATGATCCGGGCGCAGCCCAGGGCCTCGGCCGCATCGATGGCGTGATCCAGAAGGGCCCGCCCGGCGATCCGGTGCAGCACCTTGGGCGTCGGCGACTTCATGCGCGTGCCCTGGCCCGCGGCCAGGATCACAGCGGCCCTCGGTCGGGGCGTTTGGGCAGTGCTCATGGTCCAGACGACTCCCTGGGGGCGAACCAAAGTTGCATTAACCGGCCGTTTAGCCGAAAGGCCAGAGCAATGCATGACCTTCAAGCCCTGAACGGCGCCACGATCGCCTTTGACCTCGACGGAACCCTCGTCGATACCGCCCCCGACCTGGTCGGGGCGCTCAATACCATCCTGGTCGAAAACGGCCTGCCCCCCCTGCCCTTCGACGAGGTTCGGGTGATGGTCGGGCGTGGAGCCCGTGCCCTGCTGGAGCGTGGCTTCTCCGCCGCCGGCCAGCCGCTGGACGATGTCACCGCCCCGCCGCTGGTCGCGCGCTTCATCGAGATCTATCTGGGCCGCATCGCCCGGGAGAGCGCGGCCTTTCCGGGCGTCGTCGCGGTGCTGGCCGATCTGCGGGCCGCAGGGGCGAAGCTGGTGGTCTGCACCAACAAGCTGACCCATCTTTCTCTGGCCCTGCTGGATGCCCTGGACCTGACCCCGGCCTTCGACGCCGTGATCGGCGCTGACCTGGCCCCGCGCCCCAAGCCCGATCCCGCCCACGTGCTGGCCGCAATTGAGGCCGTCGGCGGCGATCCGGCCCGGGCGGTGATGGTCGGCGACAGCATCAATGACGCCCTGGCCGCCAATCGGGCCGGGGTTCCGGCCCTGATGGTCAGCTTCGGCTACACAGAGGAGCCGGTCGAGACCCTGGGCGGCGACCGGGTCATCCACAGCTTTTTGGATGTGCCCCAGGCCTGTATCGACCTCTTGGCCTCTTGCCCCCGGTCAAACACCGGGCTATAGGCCCGTCCCTCTCGCGGAACGGTCCCGATTTGACCGATCCCACACGGCGGATGCGTAGCTCAGCGGGAGAGCACCTCGTTCACACCGAGGGGGTCACAGGTTCAATCCCTGTCGCATCCACCATTTTCTCCCCCAGCCTGAAGACCTGCCCGGCAGCGTACGGTTGCCTGGCCTGCCACGTCTGCGCCACGGATCGGGGCGCGCCGCATGGCGCCGCGCCCCTTCCCGGTTAGGCCGGACCTCACGCCAGGTCGAAGCGGTCCAGGGTCATCACCTTGGTCCAGGCCGCCACGAAGTCGGTGACGAACTTTTCGCCGGCGTCGCTCTGGGCATAGACCTCGGCCAGGGCCCGCAGTTGCGAGTTGGAGCCGAACACCAGATCCACCCGGGTCGCCGTCCAGCGCAGCGCGCCGGTCGCCCGATCGCGGCCCTCGAACAGGGTCTCGTCGGCCGAGGTCGCCGTCCAGGCCGTGCGCATGTCCAGCAGGTTGACGAAGACGTCGTTGCTGAGCACGCCCGGCCGCTCGGTGAACACCCCGTGGCGTGACCCGTCGGTGTTGGCGTCGAGGGCCCGCAGGCCGCCGATCAGCACCGTCATTTCCGGGGCCGTCAGGGTCAGAAGCTGGGCCCGGTCAACCAGCAGTTCCTCGGCCGACACGGTGTAGTCCGTCTTCTGATAGTTGCGGAACCCGTCAGCGACCGGCTCCAGCACCGCAAACGACTCGACATCCGTCTGGTCCTGGGACGCGTCGGTCCGCCCCGGGGTGAACGGCACCTCGACGGTGTGGCCCGCCGCCCTTGCCGCCGCCTCGACGGCCGCGCCGCCGGCCAGCACGATCAGGTCGGCCAGCGAGATCCGCTTGCCGTCCGTCCGGCCGGCATTGAAGCCGTCCCGGATCGTCTCCAGCCGCGCCAGCACCTCGGCCAGCACCGCCGGCTGGTTCACGGCCCAGTCCTTTTGCGGGGCCAGCCGGATGCGGGCGCCATTGGCCCCGCCCCGCTTGTCCGAGCCCCGGAAGGTCGAGGCCGAAGCCCAGGCGGTGGACACCAGCTGCGACACGGTCAGGCCGGAGGCGAGGATGCTGGCCTTCAGGGTCCGCACGTCATCGGCATCGACCAGCGGATGATCGACGGCCGGGACCGGGTCCTGCCAGATCAGGCTTTCCTGCGGCACCAGCGGGCCGCGATAGCGGCTGACCGGCCCCATGTCGCGGTGGGTGAGCTTGAACCAGGCCCGGGCGAAGGCCTCGCGGAAGGCCTCCGGATCCTCATGGAAGCGCTTCGAGATCGGCCCATAGGCCGGATCCAGGCGCAGGGCGAGATCCGTGGTCAGCATCATCGGGGCGTGACGCCGGGCCGGGTCATGGGCGTCGGGCACCAGGGTGCCGGCTGCGGCGTCCTTCGGGGTCCACTGATGGGCACCTGCAGGGCTCCTGGTCAGCTCCCACTCGTGACCGAACAGGGTGTCGAAATAGCCGTTGTCCCAGCGGACCGGATCCGGCGTCCAGGCCCCTTCGAGGCCGCTGGTGATGGTGTCGCCGCCCTTGCCGGTGCCATAGCTGTTCTTCCAGCCGAAGCCCTGCTCGACAATGCCGGCGCCTTCGGGCTCGACCCCGACATGGGCGGCATCGCCCGCGCCGTGCGCCTTGCCGAAGGTGTGACCGCCGGCGATCAGGGCGACGGTCTCCTCGTCATCCATGGCCATGCGGGCAAAGGTTTCGCGGATGTCGCGGGCGGCGGCCAGCGGATCGGGAACACCGTTGGGGCCTTCGGGATTGACGTAGATCAGGCCCATCTGGACGGCCGCCAGCGGCCGGTCCAGGTCGCGTTCGCCCGTATAGCGGGCATCGCCCAGCCAGGTGGCTTCAGTGCCCCAGTGGATGTCTTCCTCGGGCTCCCAGATGTCCTCGCGACCGAAGCCGAAGCCGAAGGTCTTGAAGCCCATGGTCTCCATGCCGACGTCGGCGGCGAAGATCATCAGGTCGGCCCAGGAGATGCGGTTGCCGTATTTCTGCTTGATCGGCCAGATCAGCCGACGGGCCTTGTCCAGATTGCCGTTGTCCGGCCAGCTGTTCAGCGGCGCAAAGCGCTGCGAGCCCGAGCCCGCGCCGCCACGCCCGTCACCGGTGCGATAGGTGCCGGCGCTGTGCCAGGCCATGCGCACGAAGAACGGGCCATAGTGGCCATAGTCAGCCGGCCACCAGTCCTGGGAGTCGGTCATCAGGGCCTGCAGGTCGCGGCGCAGGGCCTCGACGTCGAGGGTTTCGACCGCCTCGGCATAGCGGAAGCCCGGCGCATTCGGGCTGACCAGGGCCGAGTTCTGGGCCAGGATCTTGAGGTTCAGCTGGTTGGGCCACCAGTCGCGGTTGGAACGCCCGCCCGAACGGGTGTGGGGGCGTGCGCCGTGGCCCATCGGGCACTTGCCGGCCGGTTCTGCGATGTCACTGCCGTCCATGATGGTCTCCAGTCCTTGGGGGGCTCGCGGTCAGAACGCCTGACCGGGCGAGAAACGTCACCTGTTGTCGCTCGCCCGGGCAATTAATTGAAGTTTTGAGTTTCAATGACTACGATAGGCTATGCCTATGACATCCGTGTGCCGGCCATGAACCTGCGGGATCTTCGCTATCTGCTGGCCCTGGCCGAGCATGAACATTTCGGCCGGGCCGCAGCGGCCTGCCGGGTCAGTCAGCCGACCCTGTCCGTGCAGATCCGCAAGCTGGAAGAGACCCTCGGGGTCGTGCTGTTCGAGCGCGCCGCCCGGGCCGCCACTCCGACCGAGGCCTGCCGGCAGCTGCTGGGCCCGGCCCGGGACGCTGTGGCAGCCTCGGAAGCCATTCTGGCCGGAGCGCGCAACCTGCGCGACCCGCTGTCGGGCCCATTCCGGCTGGGCATCATTCCCACCCTGGCCCCCTATCTGCTGCCGCTGATCTTCGCCCCTCTGCGGCAGACCCTGCCGGCCCTGCTGGTCGAGCCCTGGGAGGACCAGACCGCCCCCCTGCTGGCGCGGCTGCGGGCCCATGAGCTGGACGCCGTCCTGCTGGCCACAGAAGAGGACGGCCCCGACCTGGCCAGCCGCCCCCTGTTCGAAGAGCCCTTCCTCGCGGCCCTGCCGCCCGATCATCCGCTGGTCGCCCAGACCTGCGTCAGCCAGGCCGATCTGGCCCAGGACATCCTCGTCCTGGCCGACGGCCACTGCCTGCGCGACCAGGCCCTGGCTGTCTGCCTGCACACCCCGGCGCTGGGCGGGACCCTGCGGGCCGCAGGCCTGCCGACCCTGCTGAACATGGTCGCCGCCGGCTATGGCACGACCCTGATCCCGGGCCTGGCCGCCGGAGCCGCCGAGGATGCAGGCCTGGTCCTGCGCCCCCTGACGACCCGGGCCGGGCGCACCATCCGGATCGTCACGCGCACCCACTTTCCCCGCCCCGCCGCCACAGCAGCGGTCGGCGACGTCATCGCGGCGCGGCTGAGCGCCTATGCCGGGGCCCGGGCCTAGGACCCGGTCCGGACCTGGATCAGAGCCCGATCACTTTGGCTCCGACCACCGCACTCGGCCCCAGGATCTGCGGGGCCTGATCATAGCCCAGCTCGGCCAGCTGCGCCCCGGCGCGCACCACCAGCTCGCCGAACGACAGGTCCCGCTGTCGCCGCAGGAGATTGGCCAGGCTGAAGGTGAAGGCCCCATGGCTGATCACGCCGTGGCGGTACTCATAGGACAGCTGTCCCTCGCCGCAGGCCTCGATAATCAGCGGCAGGTAGGGTCCCTCGGCCTGGGCGGCATTGGCTTTCTGCAGGGCCGTGTTCTCGGCGGCCGACAGGCCCCGCAGCATGGCCGCTCGACCCAGCCGCCGGGTGGCTCCGTCGCGACCGAAATAGCGGTCCGCCACCCCGGCCTCGGCCGTAAAGCCTGAATTGATCCGCCGAAAGCTGCGCGGAACCCACATCTCGGTCGCCTTGTCCCAGCGCAGTTGCCGGTGGCGGATGTCGTCGGGCGGGGTGATGCCCCGGGCCCGTGCCGCCCCGTCGCGATGCAGGCCTCCCGCATGGCAGCAGTCAAAGATCAACGCCAGCCGGGTGTCATAAGGCAGCTGGGCGTAGAGCCCGTGGAGCTGGTCATCGGAAATCGCCCGCCCGGGCGTCCAGTCGAAGTCCCAAGGCACCAGCACCTCGAGATTGTGATCCGGCTCGAAATCTTCGCCATACTCCGGGATCTGGGCCCCATGGCCGCTGTAGTAGAAGACCAGTTCGTCGCCGGCCGCCGGCTCGTCCAGCAGCCAGCGCAGGCGGCTGAGGATGCCGTCGGCCGTGGCCCGGCCGTCGAGGCAGGTGCGGATGGCCTCGGGCTCGAAGCCCCGCTCCTGCAGCACGGCGCTCATCGTGAAGACGTCGTTGACGCAGCCCTCCAGGCGCTGGGACCCCTCGGGATAGTCATTGATCCCCACCAGCAGGGCCTTGCGGCGCTTGCTTCGGGGTTTCGGCTCCGCCCTCGCCTTGCTCCTGGCCTTGCCGGGCGTGGGCTCCGCCAAGGCCGCGAAGGCCCGCGCTCCGGCCAGACCCTTACCGTCGAGCGCGTCGGCCAGCGGCCGCCAGAGATTGTCGATGGTGGCGTTGTGGCCGAGATAGGCCTCGGCGCTGTGGTCGCCGACGCCGGGCTCGTCGAACGGCGTCTCGATCTGCCGGAAATTGGCCACCGGCCAGTTGCGGATCGGGGCCGTAAAGACGTCGTCATGCTGGTTGTAGAGATGACGCCACGCCGCGACCTGCAGCGGCTGGACGCGGCCATTGGTCAGGTTGCGCACCACGAACGGATTGTTGATCTGCGATCCGAAGGTGACATAGGTCGCCTTGCGCAACAGGGGTGCCACATCCTCGGCCTGGGCCTCGGGGTGGGTGAAGGCGTTGTAAGTGACCAGTGAACCCAGGCTATGGGTCAGGATCACATCCGGCTCGAAGGCCGTGATCCGCTCGAACACCCGCTTGCGGGTCCTGGTCTTGAAGCCCTCATCCTCGACCCAGGCGACCACATAGCCCGCCGTCCAGCGGATCTTCTCGGACACATCGCCCAGAATACCGCGATGCGGGCTGATGGCCGAGCTGACACCACTGGCCACCAGCTTGGCCACCGCGCCCATGGCTTCCCAGGCCGAGATGTCGGTCTTTTCGAAGATGTCGTCATAGACGATGAACTCGAACTCGAGCTCGACCCCCTCGGTGGCGGGAAAGGCCCGGCGGACCGCCTCGGGCCATTTTGTCTGCCAGTCCGAAAGGCGCTGATCGCCCAGACCGTGAACACCGAGAATCTTGAGGGACTTGGCCATGCGGGTCTCCTGCGGGCTTTTCAGGAACAGCCGTGCCGGCCGCGACGGGCCCGCAAATAGCCGGTGCCCGCAGCCGTCACGCTCGACACTCACGCAAAAACATACATCACAACCGAAACACATCTATAGATTGATATTTTGGCGCTTGTCCAGCCCGAACCAGACGTCGTCGTTCAGGGCCGGATCAGGTCCCCGGCGGTGGCCCAGAACCGCTCGACATCGGCCCCCAGCGGTCCGGCCGGAACGAACAGGCTGAACGGCACCGGTGCCACATCGACCAGCCAGGGGCCGGACCCGCCGTCCTGCCCCGGAATCCGGAACTCGGCCACAATCAGGGGCGGCGACCCGCCGTCGTCCTCGATCAGCCGCTCATGAAACTCCGGCGTCTGGATAAGCTTCACGCCCCGCTCGGCCAGGGGTGTGAAAAGGGCGTCGAACAGTTCCGGATAGAGGCCCCGGGCGAATACCGCGACGCGTCGTCCGGCCAGGGCATCGGTGCCGATCTCGTCTTGATTGGCCAGGGTGTCCTGCGGCGCGACCCTGAGCTTGAGGCCCAGATGGCAGAGGGTCAGGCGGCGCAGCGGCAGGTCCAGCCAGCCCATGCCGAAAGCCCCGTCGAGATCCCCGGCCACGACCCGCTCCAGCAGGCGCGGCGTCCAGCCGATCTCGAGCTCGAGGGCCACCTCGGGGTTCTCGGCCGAATAGCGACGGGTCAGCTGACTGCGCAGCGGGATCCGGCCGCCATAGGGGGGCACGCCGATCCGCAGCCGGCGCTGCTCGGCCCGGCCCAGCATCCGCGCCGTCTGGGCCGCTGCCGCAGCGGCATAGGCCAGCGGCCGAGCCGCCGCCAGGAAGGCCTCGCCCTTCTCGGTCAGTTCGATGCGCCGCGTGCTGCGGACAAATAGCCGGAAGCCAAGCTGGGCCTCCAGCAGCTGGATGCGGCGCGACAGCCAGGGCTGGGCGATGCCCAGCCGCGCCGCCGCCCGGGTGAAGGACAGCTCCTCGGCGACCGTGACGAACTGGACGGCGGACAGGATATCAAAGGCCATGGGCTTCACAGGCAGTCTGCATTCCCGGAAGGGATACAGACGATTTTCGTATCAATCACGCCAAATCCCTATTTGACCTTGCCCGGCGGCTTGCGCTTCCATGGCCGGAGAGAACAGGCGCCCGCACGCAACGCGCGCCATCCCGGGAGCAGACAGATGGCGCAGACCGCTCAGCCGATGCTGGAAGGCATACGGGTCATCGACCTGACCTCGGTGGTCTTCGGCCCCTATGCGACCCAGACCCTCGCCGACCTCGGGGCCGAGGTGATCAAGGTCGAGCCGCCGATCGGCGATGCCTTCCGCTATTCCGCCAAGCCCGCCCATACGATGGGCATGAGCCCCAGCTTCCTGGCCCTGAACCGGGGCAAGCGCTCCATCGCTCTGGACCTCAAGGCCCCGGCCGACAGCGAGACCCTGCGCGATCTGCTGAAGACCGCCGACGTCTTCATCCACAATGTCCGCGAAAAGGCGATTGAGCGACTGGGCTTCGACTATGAGGCGGTCCGGGCGATCCGGCCGGACATCATCTATGTCCACTGCGTCGGTTTCGGGTCGGACGGCCCCTATGCCGACCTGCAGGCCTATGACGACGTCATCCAGGCCGCGACCGGCACGACCACCCTGCTGCCCCGCGTCGATGGCGACCCGCGTCCGCGCTACCTCCCGTCGCTGATCGCCGACAAGGTCGCGGGCCTGCACGGGGCCCAGGCCGTTCTGGCCGCCGTGATCCATCGCCTGCGCACCGGCGAGGGCCAGAGGGTCGAGGTGCCGATGTTCGAGGCCTTCGCCCATTTCATGCTGCAGGAACATCTGGGCGGCATCACCTTTGACCCGCCGGTCGGGCCCGTGGGCTACGCCCGGCAGCTTGACCCCAACCGCCAGCCGTTCCCGACCGCTGACGGCTATATCAGCATTGTCCCCTATACCGACGCCAGCGTCGTCAAGCTGTTCACGGTGCTGGAGGGGGCGCAGGTCCTGCAGGACGAGCGCTTTGCGACCGGGCCGCAGCGGGTCGCCAATTCGACCGCCCTCTATGGCGAGATCGCCCGCCTGACCCCGGCCCGGACGACCGCCGACTGGCTGGAGCGGCTTGAGGCCGCCCGCCTGCCGGCCATGGCCGTGCGCGACCTGGCTGACATTCTGGACGATCCGCACCTGCGCCAGACCGGCTTTTTCGACCGCAAGATCCACCCCACCGAAGGGCCCTATTTCGATATGCGGGCCCCGATCCGTTACGACGCCTATCCGCGCCCGGACCACCGCCCTGCCCCCCTGGTGGGCCAGGACGGCGAGGCCATCCGCGCTGACCTGAAGGACCGCAAATGACCGACGCCACCCGCATTCCCGTCATCGTCGCCACCGGCGAGATCCTGCACCGGCCCGAGGACGTGTCCCTGGGCCTGGAGCCGGTGGTGCTGATGGCCCAAGCCCTGGAACGGGCCGATGCCGAGGCCGGCGGCGGCTTGCTGGCCGATCTCGACTCGCTCGACCTCGTCGGCCAGATCACCTGGCGCTATGCCGATCCGGTCGACCTGCTGTGCGAGAAGCTCGGCGTGAAGCCCGCCCGCGCGGTCAATGCCAGCATGGGTGGCGAAACGCCGATCCGGCTGGTGCACGAGGCCGCCCTGCGGATCGCCCGCGGCGAGGGCCAGGTCAGCGCCATTGTCGGCGGCGAGTCGATGCATGCCCTCGGCAAGGCCAGGAAGGCCGGCGTCGACCTGCCCTGGACCCCGGCCGCCCGGCCCGAGGACACCGTCCGGCTGGCCGGGTCGCGGCTGGAGCTCAGCGACGCCGCCCGCGCCCAGGGCCTGTCGGATCCGTCACAGCTCTACCCCCTGTACGAAAACGCCTTCCAGAGCCGCGAGGGCCAGACCCCGGGCGAGGCCCGCGCCGCCAATGCCGCCCTCTGGGCCCGCTATGCCGCCGTCGCCGCCGACAACCCCTATGCCTGGATCCGCAACAGTCCGTCGGCCGAGCAGATCGCCACGGTCAGCCCGGACAACCGGCTGATCGCCTGGCCCTATCCGAAGCTGATGGTGGCCAATCCGATGGTCAACCAGGCCTCGGCCATCCTCGTCACCAGCCTGGCCCGGGCCCGCGCGGCCGGCATTGCCGAGGACCGGCTGATCCATATCTGGGGCGGCGCGGCCGCCAAGGAGCCGGGCGATTTCCTGCAACGCGACCGCTACGACCACTCCACCGCCCAGGAAGCGGTGCTGAACCAGGCCAGGACGATCGCCGGCGACCAGGCCTTCGACCTGATGGAGCTCTACAGCTGCTTCCCGGTCGTCCCGAAGATGGCGCTGAAGGTGCTGGAGCAGCCGCAGGCCGAGCCGACCGTGACCGGCGGCATCACCTTCTTCGGCGGGCCGATGAACAACTATATGAGCCACGCGGTCTGCGGGATGGTGCGGCGCCTGCGCGAGGCTCCCGGCAGTCTCGGCCTGCTCTATGGCCAGGGCGGCTTTGTCGACAAGCACCACGCCCTGGTGGTCAGCACCGCCCCGCCCCCCGTCGCTCTGGCGGCGGACTATTCGGTCCAGGCCCAGGCCGAAGCCGCCCGCGACCCGGTGCCGGACGTTCTCGAGGCCTATCAGGGCCCGGCGACGATCGAGACCTGGACGGTGCTCTATGGCCGCACCGGCGAGCCCAGCCAGGGCGTCGTGGTGGCCCGGACGCCCGGCGGCCAGCGGGTGCTGACCACGGTGGATCGCGGCGATGCCGAGAGTCTGGCCCTGCTGACGGCGCTCGACCGCTCGCCGGCCGGAGCCGTGGGCCAGGTTCGCCGGGATGTCTACGGCCAGCTCGTCTGGGAGGCCGGCGCGGTCGCCCGGCCGCGCGGCGACTATCAGTTCTGTACGGTCACCCGCGAAGGCCCGCTGACCATCGTCACCATCAACCGGCCCGAGGCGATGAACGCCCTCAATGCCGCCGCCAATGCCGAACTGGCCGAGGTGTTTGACGGCTTTGCCGCCGATCCGGACCAGTGGGTCGCGATCCTGACCGGGGCCGGTGACCGCGCCTTCTCGTCGGGCAATGACCTGAAGGGCAGTGTCGAGGCCTTTGCCCGCGGCGAGGCGGTGAAGATCCCGCGCACGGGCTTTGCTGGCCTGACCTCACGCTTTGACCTGAACAAGCCGGTCATCGCCGCCGTCAACGGCATCGCCATGGGGGGCGGTTTCGAGATCGCTCTGGCCTGCGACCTGATCATCGCCGCCGACACCGCCGTCTTTGCGCTGCCAGAGCCCAAGGTCGGACTGGCAGCCCTGGCCGGCGGCCTGCACCGCCTGCCGCGCCAGATCGGCATGAAGAACGCCATGGGCATGATCCTGACCGGGCGGCGGGTCCCGGCGGCGGAGGGCCAGACCCTTGGCTTCGTCAATCAGGTGGTGCCCCTGGCCGACCTGCTGGACACCGCCCGGCGCTGGGCGGCCGACATCATCGCCTGCAGCCCGATGTCGATCCGCGCCTCCAAGGAGACGGTGCAGCGCGGCCTGACCGAGCCGACCCTGCAGGCCGCCATCGAGGGCCAGGGCCGCTATGCGGCGGTCAAGGCCCTGTTCAAGTCGGATGACGTCCGAGAGGGCCCGCTGGCCTTCGCCCAGAAGCGCGCGCCGCAGTGGAAGGGCCGCTGAGCCTAGTGGGCGGGGGCTGCGGGAGCCGCCCCGGCCACGGGCCGCGGCGCATTGTGCGGCCCGGGCCTGGGCTGGGGCTCGGTCGGCCGGGCTGAACAGGCCACCGTCAGCAGCAGGCTGGACGCGAATAGGGCTCGCAGGGGCAGGCTGAGCGCCATGACGGGGTCTCCGGGCTCGAACGGTTCCCCGGGTTCAAGCCCCGAGGCGGGGCAAGGTTCCGGGCGGGGGAAACCGTCACTCGACCGCAAGGATAATGTCGGCCGGGTTGAGGCCGGCCATCACCTCTGCACCGACCTCCGGACACGGCGTTTGCGACCGCGGCACGGTCGCCACCAGGGTCTTGCCGCCGCCGAGGGCCAGGGTCAGTTCGCTGGCGCTTTCGCCGTCCTCGCGGGCGGTGACGATGCAGGCGAGGCGGTTGCGGGCCTCCGCCGCGCCCGGTCCCACGGCGACGACGCTGGACCTGATTAGGGCCAGGACCGGACTGCCGATCCGCAGGGCGAGATCCTCGGCGCTGCGGCGGGTGATGGTCGAGACGATCTCGCGCCCTTCGCCGATGGCCAGGGTGACCTCGGCGGTGACCCGGTCGCCGGCAAGGCCGCTGACGGTGCCGCGCAGGGCGTTGCGGGCACTGGTGCGCAGGCCAAGGCTCCAGAAGATCTGGCCCAGGTCCGGAGCCTCGGCGGCCGACAACCCGACCTCCAGCCGCGCTACGGCCGCGCCGATCTCACGTTCGACCGCGCGAAAGGCCCGGATCACGGTCTGGCCCCGGGCGGTGATCTCGGCGGTGCCGCCGGCCCGGCCGCCGGGGCTGGCCAGGATCAGGGGGCCGTCGAACAGGTTGTTCAGGGCCTGGATCGCATCCCAGGCCCCCTTGTAGCTGAGGCCCAGGGTCCGGGCCGCCGCCGTGATCGAGCCCTGCGCCCCGACCGCTTCCAGCAGGTCGATGCGCTCCATCCCGACCCGGGCCAGGGCTCCGCGTCGCAGGATCAGCGCGGCCCGCAGTTCACCGTCAGCCGTCATGGACCCTCCTCAAGACCGGACGCGACAGCGTTATGCACTCTTGCTACATAACGCTAGCGGATCATCGCCTCGCAGCCGTTCGGAGACCGACGTCCATGTCCCCTCGCCGTTCGTTCCTGACGGTCGTCCTCACCGGCCTGCTGTCGCTGCTCGGGACCGCCTCCGCCCTGGCGGCCGAGACCCGGGTGGCCGTCGCGGCCAACTTCACCGAACCCGCCAGGGCCATCGCCGCCCGCTTCGAGGCCAGGACCGGTCACAAGGTGTTGCTGAGCTTCGGGTCCTCGGGCCAGTTCTATACCCAGATCGCCAATGGCGCGCCGTTCGACGTCTTCCTGTCGGCGGACGTCGAGCGGCCGATGAAGGCCGAGGCCGAGGGTCTCGCGGTGGTCGGCTCGCGCTTTACCTATGCCACCGGACGGCTGGTGCTGTGGAGCCGCACGCCCGGCCTCGTCGACGGCCGGGGCGCGGTTCTGGCCACGGGACGCTTCGAGAAGCTCGCCATCGCCGACCCGAGGCTCGCGCCCTATGGCCAGGCCGCCGTCGAGACCCTGGGCAAGCGCAGGCTCTATGACGGCCTGAAGCCCCGCCTCGTCACCGGGGCCTCGATCACCCAGACCTTCCAGTTTGTGCAGACCGGCGCAGCCGAGCTGGGCTTTATCGCCCTGTCGCAGGTGATCGACGAGAAGGGCGGCTCGCGCTGGATCGTCCCGGCCACCGAGCACAGCCCGATCGACCAGCAGGCCGTCCTGCTGAAGACCGGAGCGGACAATGCGGCGGCCAAGGCCTTCCTGACCTTCCTGAAGGGCTCCGAGGCGAAAGGCATCATCCGCCGCTACGGCTACGAGGTCCGCTAGACCATGCTGGAGGTCCTGTGGCTGACGGTGAAGCTGGCGGGACTGACGACCGCCCTGCTGCTCGTCCTGGCCACCCCCCTGGCCTGGTGGCTGGCCCGGGGCCGGTCCGGCTGGCGACCCGTGGTCGGCGCGGTGGTGGCCCTGCCGATCGTACTGCCACCGACCGTGCTGGGCTTCTACCTGCTGATCGCCCTGGGCCCGCATAGTCCGCTGATGGCTTTGCTGCAGCCGTTCGGCATCCGCACCCTGGCCTTCACCTTCGAGGGGCTGGTGATCGGCTCGGTGATCTACTCCCTGCCGTTCGCTGTTCAGCCGTTGCGCAATGCCTTCATTGCCATCGGTGACGAGCCGCTGGAGGCCGCCGCCACCCTCGGGGCCTCGGCCCGCGAGCGGTTCCTGCGCGTCGCCCTGCCGCTGGCCGCCCCGGGCTATGTCGTCGCCGCCCTGCTGACCTTTGCCCACACCATCGGCGAGTTCGGGGTGGTGATGATGCTGGGCGGCGGCATCCCCGGCGAGACCCAGGTGCTGTCGGTCGAGATCTACCAGCTGGTCGAGGCGCTGGAGTGGAACCAGGCCCACAGGCTGGCCGCCCTGCTGCTGGCCTTCGGGTTCGCAGTCACCCTCAGCCTGCTGCTCCTGGAGCGCCGTACAGCCCGCCGCTAGTGGCCGGCCGAATGGGCCAGAAGCTCGAAACTGGTCGATAGTCCGTCAACGGACGAATTGGCAATCATGACCTCGAAAACGCCCGGCTCGACGGTCCAGCGGTCGCCTTCGCCGATGAACATCAGCTGCTCGCGGCGGATCTCGAACGTCACCTCCTGGCTGGCGCCGGGGGCCAGGGAGACCCGCTGGAAGCCCTTCAGCTCGCGCACCGGCCGGGTGCGGCTGGCGACGCGATCGCGGATGTAAAGCTGCACCACATGTTCGCCGTACACCGTGCCGGTGTTGGTGACCCGCGCCGTGGCGTGCAGCGGATCGCCCCAGCGCACCTTGCTGTCGCTGAGCTTCAGGTCCGACAGGGCAAAGCCCGCATAGCCGAGCCCGAAGCCGAACGGATAGAGGGCCTCGTTGCGGATCGAGCGCCAGCGGGCCTTGTATTCCTGGGCATTGGGATCGGCCGGGGCCGGGCGGCCGGTCGTGCGGCTGTTGTAATAGAAGGGCTCCTGGCCGCTCTCGAGGGGGAAGCTGACGGGCAGCCGCGCCGACGGATTGACGGCCCCGAACACCACATCGGCGACCGCATTACCCATCTCGCTGCCGAGGAACCAGGTGGCCAGAATGGCCCGGGCATCGCGGACGACGCCTTCCAGCGCGATGGCGCGGCCGTGGCGCAGCAGGACGACCACCGGCTTTCCGGTCGCCGCCACGGCTTCGGCCAGACGCTGCTGGACCGGCGGAATGCGGATGTCGGTGCGGGACTTGGCCTCGCCGGTCATGTCCTGGCTCTCGCCGACGGCCAGCAGGACGATGTCGGCCGCCCGGGCTGCCGCGACGGCGCGCTCGAACCCGCCGGCCAGGGTGGTTTCGATCTCACAGCCGCGCTCGACGATCAGGCTGGTCGGATCGGTCATGGCCGCGCGCAGGCCGGTCGCCAGATCCACGTTCAGACTGCGATCGGCAAAGAAGCCGCCCCAGGCCCCCAGCACATTGTCGCGGTCATCGGCGAAGGGGCCGATCAGGGCCAGCCGCTTGCCGGACCGCGGCAGGGGCAGGATCGCGCCCTCATTGCGCAGCAGCACGATCGACCGGGCCCCGGACTCGCGGCTCAGCTGGCGCAGGGCCGGGGTCGCGGTCCGGGCCTGCTCGGCCTCGGGGTTGATCGACCGATAGGGATTGTCGAACAGGCCCAGCGCTTCCTTCAGGCCCAGGACCCGACGGACCGCGGCATCGACCGCCGCCATGGGCACCGCGCCGGAGGCGGTCAGTTCGGGCAGATAACGCAGATAGAGGCCGCTCTGCATGCTGACGTCGATGCCGGCCAGGATCGCCAGCCGCGCTGCGTCGCGATCATCCTGGGCATAGCCGTGAGCGACCAGTTCCTGGTCGGCCGTGTAGTCGGAGATCACGACACCGCGGAAGCCCCATTCGCCGCGCAGGACATCGGTCAGCAGCCGCTTGTTGGCGGTAGCCGGAATGCCGTTGACGTCGTTGAAGGCCGACATGGTGGTCAGGGCCCCGGCGGCGAAGGCGGCCTGGAACGGCGGCAGATGCACCTCGCGCAGGGTGGCTTCCGACAGCTCGACGGAGTTATATTCCAGGCCCGCCGTCACCGCCCCATAGGCCGCGAAGTGCTTGGGCGTGGCGACCATGCTGTCCTCGGCCCGCAGGTCGCGCCCCTGGAAGCCGCGCACCCGCGCCTCGGCCAGCACCTGGCCCAGATAGACGTCCTCGCCCGCCCCCTCGGCCACCCGGCCCCAGCGCTGGTCGCGGGCTACATCGACCATCGGCGCGAAGGTCCAGTGCAGGCCCGAGGCGCTGGCCTCCGAGGCCGCCGCCCGCGCCGTGCGCTCGCACAGGTGCGGGTCAAAGCTGGCGCTTTCGCCGAGCGGAATGGGGAACACGGTCTTGAAGCCATGGATCACGTCGGCCGCAAAGATCAGCGGGATCTTCAGCCGCGAGCCTTCAACGGCGGCCTTCTGGGCGTCCATCGCGCCGGCCGTGCCGACCCCGTTCATCAGCACGCCGATCCGCCCGGCCCGGATCTCGGACAGCAGGGTCTGGGCGTTGCGGATATTGATCAGCGGGTTCATGTCGCCGAACGGCGGACGGATCATGTCGGCAAAGCAGGACAGCTGTCCGGCCTTTTCCTCGATGGTCATGCGGGCCAGAAGGGTTTCGATCCGGTCCGAGGCTCGGCCGGCGGCCCGGACCGGTCCGGTGATCGCATAACCGGCGAGCGCTCCGGCTCCGGCCAGAATGGACCGACGGCTCGGCCCGGACTGGCCGCCTGAACTCGCCTTCGACACCATCGATTCCCTTTGTCGCGCTTTGAAGCGGCAAACTCGCCGCTAAAGGGCCGGCGCGCAACCGGCCTCGCCTATTCGGCGGCGGCCAGGGCGTCGGCCGGATTGCGACCGGCATTGTAGACCTCGAGATCGAGAATGCCCTCGCGCTTGGCGACCAGGGTCGGGACAAGCGCCTGGCCGGCGACATTGACGGCCGTCCGGCCCATGTCGAGGATCGGATCAATGGCCAGCAGCAGGCCGACACCTTCAAGCGGCAGGCCCAGGGTCGAGAGGGTCAGGGTCAGCATGACCGTGGCACCGGTGAGGCCCGCCGTCGCCGCCGAACCGATCACCGAGACGAAGACGATCAGGAAGTAGTCCGACAGACCCAGATGCAGGCCGAAGAACTGGGCCACGAAGATCGCCGAGATGGCCGGATAGATCGCCGCGCAGCCGTCCATCTTGGTCGTCGCCCCCAGCGGCACGGCAAAGGCCGAATAGGCCCGCGGAACGCCCAGGCTGTGCTCGGTCACGGCCTCGGTCACCGGCAGGGTGCCGACCGAGGAGCGCGAGACAAAGCCCAGCTGGATCGCCGGCCAGGCACCGGCGAAGAACTTCAGCGGGTTCAGGCCATTGGCCGCCAGCAGGCTGGGATAGACGACAAACAGGACCAGCCCGAGGCCCAGATAGATCGCGCCGGTAAAGGCCCCCAGCTGGCCGAGCGTCGTCCAGCCATACTGGGCCACCGCCGTCCCCAGCAGGCCGATAGTGCCGATCGGCGTCAGGCGGATCACCCAGGACAGCACCTTGCGCACCACGACCAGGGCCGAGGCGTTGAAGGCCAGGAAGCCCTTGCCGGCCTCGCCGGACTTCAGGGCCGCAATGCCGGCCACCAGGGCGATAACCAGGATCTGCAGGACGTTGAACGACAGCGAGGTCTTGGCGACCCCGGCATCATTGATCGAGGTCGAGGCGTTCAGGCCGAGGATGTTGGACGGCACCAGCCCAGTCAGGAAGTCGAGCCATGAGCCGTTGGTCTTGGGCGCATGGGCTTCGGTCGCCGCGACCGTGGTGTGCAGGCCCGGCTGCAGGACCAGACCCAGGGCGATGCCGATCAGCACGGCGATCAGGGCGGTGACGGCAAACCAGAAAAGGGTCCGCCAGACCAGACGCGCGGCGTTCTGCAGCTGGGCCAGGTTGGCGATGCTGGCCACGATGGCCGTGAAGACCAGGGGCGGCACCAGGGTGCGCAGCAGTTGGACGAAGATCGAGCCGATCTGGCGCAGGGTCTCGGCCAGCACATAGCCCGCCTCGCCCTTGGCCGGACCGAGGTCGCGCGCCAGCAGGCCGAGGCCCAGGCCGATGACCATGGCGATGAGGACCTGAAAACCGAAGCCGCTGATGAAGCGGGTCTTGGTGGGGGCGGCGGCCATGGTGGATCCTGAAACGAAAATCTCAACGCACTGTCCTGCGGAACGGCAGGTTTTTCCAGCCCGCTTTTCCGGTCTCGCCTTCAGGAAACCTAACGGACAGACCGGTACGCAGACAGCAGAACGCCCGCCGCTGCACCGCAGGGTGCAGGGGCGGGCGTCCACTGGTTCAGTCAGTCAAACGGTCAGTGACCGCCGGCGACCGCTTCGGTGATCTCGTGCACCGGCGCCTTGCGGGCCGCGAACGAGAACCACAGCACATAGACGTAGCAGGCCAGCGGGGCGATGAAGCCCAGGGCCCGCGAGCCCGTCGCCTGCTCGATGGAGGCAAAGATCAGCGGCAGGACGGCACCGCCGACAATGGCCATGCAGAGCAGGCCCGAGGTCGCCGAGGTCGCTGCGGTCGAACGCTGCAGGGTCATCGTGAAGATGGTCGGGAACATGATCGAGTTGAACAGGCCGATCAGCAGGGCCGCAAAGGCCGGAATCAGACCGCTGGTCAGGGGAGCCTGGGCCAGGATCAGGTTCAGGGTTCCGGCGTGCGGGGTGGGCACCATGTCCTTGCTGACGATCACGACCAGGCAGACCGCAATCGCACCGACGGCCACAACCGTCAGCAGGACATAGTCCTTGACCACCTTCAGCAGGGCTGAACCGCCGAACCGACCGATCATGGCGAACACCATGTAGAAGGTCGTCAGCTTGCCGGCCTGCTCGGCCGAGATGTTCAGGATGTTGGTCTGCTCGAGGAACAGCAGCAGGTTCAGCGAGATCGCCACCTCGGCCCCGACATAGAGGAAGATGCCCAGAGCGCCGAGATTGGCCCACTTCGAAGTCAGGGCCGACAGCGGGCTGACCAGCTTGCCGGTTTCCGGTGCAGCCTCGGTGATCTGCTTGCGGACCATAAAGATGGCCACGATGAACAGGGCCAGACCCACGCCGATGGCGAGATAGACGTTCGAGACGAAACCAAGGGCCTGTTCGCGCATCACTTCGGTGACAACAGCGCCCTTCTCGAAGATCTCGCCCTTGAGCAGGAAGTTGGCGCCGAACCACAGGCCGCAGGCCGCGCCCAGGGAGTTGAAGGCCTGGGACAGGTTGAGCCGGAACGAGGAGTCCTCGGGCTTGCCCAGCGAGGCGATCAGCGGGTTGGCGGCCACCTGCAGCAGGGTGATGCCCGAAGCCATCACGAACAGGGCCGTCAGCACCAGCGAGAAGGTGTGCAGCTTGGCGGCGGCGATGGCGATGAAGCAGCCGGCGACGATGCCGCCGAGGCCGACCATGACCGACTTGGCATAGCCGAACTTCGACAGGAAGGCGGCGGACGGCATCGACATGACACCGTAGGCGATGAAGAACGCAAAGCCCGTCAGGTTAGCCTGGATCGGGGTCAGGGTGAAAACCGTCTTCATGGTCTTCAGCAGCGGGTCGAGCAGGTTGGTGACCAGCGCCCAGATGAAGAACAGACAGGTGACATAGACGACGGCCAGGAGCATGCCCTTGCCGGTCTTGGCGGTGATGGCGGAGTCAGACATCGATCAGCCCTCGTTCCGCAGCGATCGGCGATCCGCCGACCCGTTTGAGCGCGCGCTGAACTTGTGCGCGCCGACACCCATGCCTGTCATTCTTTCACTCCCTGTCCGTCTTCGCGGGACGCGCGCATTCCCCTCAAGCGTGACAACGTTGTCAACACAAAGTGTCGCAAAAGGCGAAATCAGGGCACCGCAACACGGGAACAAAACCCGCTTTCAGACCCTTTTGCAGACTAAAGGGGAGTACTGTCGTGATGTCACTGGTCGTTGTTCTGAGCTGTGGAATTTTCGCCCTCGCCGCCGTGATCGGCGTGCTGGACCTGCTGGTGCATCTGATCTGCAAGGGAGCACGGGCCCTGCGGACGCCGAACGCCCTGAAGCCCGAAGGCCGCGACTTTCCCGTCGATCAGCCGCCGGCGCAGGGAATCACGGCGTAGCGCCCGGCCGTCAGCCAGCCGGTTCCGGCCGGTCCGACCAGTTCCAGGGCATAGGGCGCGCCCGGTCGCCAGTCGCGGGCCGCCAGCGCCGGGTCCAGCGGCAGGTCGTCCGTACGGGGCCAGACGATCCAGGCCGGCGCATCGGCGGCCGCGCAAAAGCGCTCAAGCCGTGCGCGGGTCGGACGGGCCGGACGCGAATCGGCAGCCGTCAGCGGTTCAAGCCAGTCGCGACCGATCAGACCGGTCTCCCACAGGCGATTGACGCGCCCATTCAGGGCCACGGCCAGCGGTCGCGAGAACACCACACCGGCTCCCTGCATCTTGCTGGCCCAGCTGGGGCGTCCGGCCAGAACCCAGGGCTCCATGTCCCCGGCCAGCCACAGCACCTCGCCCGGACGGGAGGCCATCAGGGCCCGCAGGGCGGGATCCCCTCCCCGGTCGCGGAACTTCACATAGGCCGAGCGGTCGTCCCAAAGTCCGGCCGCCAGGGCAGCGAGGGTCAGGCTTGCCGTGATCAGCACGGCAGGACGCGGCAGGGGCCAGTCCCGCACCAACCAGAGGCCGACCAGCAGGGCCACGGCGGTGCCTGGAACCCCGCTGTTCCAGACGAGGCCGAGACTGAAGGGCCAGGCCGCCGGCAGGGCGATCAGGGCGGAGGCCAGGGCGAGGCTCCGCGTGGTGAGGAAGATCGCCAGCGCTGCCAGCATCACGCCGGTCGCAAACCGGCTGACCAGAACGGGCCGACTCCAGGTCATCCGGCCGTCCAGCAGCAGGGCCGCGGCGACGACCACGGCGACGCCGAGCCCGACGACGCCCTGATCCATGAACAGCCAGCCACAGACCAGCGCCGCCAGGGTGATCAGGCCCGTGGCCCCGCGCCCGGGCAGGGCAACAACCGCCAGGGCCAGGCTTCCGGCGGCCAGCAAGGCCATGGGTTCCAGCATCCGCCAGGTCTGGACCTGCAGGATCAGCAGCAGGGACGCGCCGTCGCCGAGCAGGACGAGCACCAGCACGCCGAGGGCTGCAGCCAGCAGGGCGCCGATCGCCAGGGATCGCGCCTTGCCCGTCAGCAGGCTGACGCCCACGGCCAGGGTCGCCATCTGCACGGCCAGCCGGTTCCAGGTTTGCAGCGGCCAGTGGGCGGTGAACAGGATCGGGCTGCGAGCCTCGACCAGGGCGCGCCATTCCGGGTCCATCGGCACCAGCAGGCGGTCGGCGACCGGAACCCGGGCCAGGGCCAGGCCGACCAGGATCACGCCGCCGGCCAGGCCGGGAACCAGCCAGCGGCGGTCTTCCAGACAGAGGGCCAGATAGACGACCGCCAGGCCGCACAGGCCCATGATCGGATGCAGGGCCATGGCCACCGCGTAGAGGGCGAAGGCCAGGATGCGCCGGTTGGCCAGAAAGGCCGCCATGCCCGCCATGCCGGCGGCCTCGGCCAGGCCCCGGGGCACGGCGAAGGGCTCCCCGAAGCTGATGACGTTCAGCGGACCATAATAGGGTGGCAGGACGATGATGAAGACCAGGACCGCCCAGCGGACCATGGCGCTGCGGTCGGCCGCCAGGCGCTCGACCAGCAACAGGAGCGCGGCAAACCACAGGACGAGGGTCAGGCCCACCATCAGCAGCGAGGCCTGGGACAGACCCAGATGAGCAATCATCCGGCTGAGCAGCGGCGTATAGATGCTGAAGCCGAACTGCCCGTCGTGGATGAACATCAGGTCGCGACCGATGCCGCCGGGGTCCAGCTTGGCCAGGGCGTCGGCGATATAGAGGCGTCCGTCGTGCCGAACGCCCTGATAGGCTCGGCTGAGGGCAAACAGGCTGAAGGCCGCCAGCACCGCCCACCAGGCCTGCCCGGTCCGGGCGGCTCCGGTCCCGGGGCGGACGTCCAGGGCGCTCAAGGCCGGGGCGCAGGCCGGCTGAACAGCAGTGTCCGGCGAGCCACGAAGTTGAACACGAAGACCAGCCCCGCCGTGGGCAGTTTGGCGACCGGTGGCTCAAGGCCGATCAGCGAAACCCAGAAGGCCATCAGCAGTTGGGTCAGGACCAGCCCGATCATGCCGACGGCCAGAAAGCCCGCAAACTCGCGCCGGCGGTCGGCGATCGCCCGATGCCGGAACACCATCGAGACGCTCAGGCCATAGGCCACCGCGATCCCGGCGCAGAACCCGACCGCCGTGGCGACCAGATAGTGGGCCCCGAGATCGATCAGAACCACCATCAGGGCGGCATCCACCGACAGGGCCGCCGCGCTGGCCAGGCCATAGGCCAGAAGCTCGCGCACGCCCAGCGGCAGCCGATGATAGAGGCCCTGCAGGGAGATCATGCTCAGGCAGCGACCTTGCGCGGCACGGCGCGTTCGCTGCGCAGGGCCTCCCGTGCGCCCGAAACGCCGGCCTCGCCATACTCGGCGTCCTCATTGACCTCCCAGACGTCATGGACGGTCTCGCCGGCCAGGATGTTCTCGGCGGTCAGGATGCCCGTCATCATGGCGTGGTCCTGATTGTTGTACTTGTGCATGCCGTTGCGCCCCACCAGGTGCAGGCCCGGGAAGTGCAGCTTCAGGTCCATGCGGATCATCTTGATGTGCTCGGCATAGGCGTCGTCATAGACCGGATAGGCCTTGTGCTGGCGCACCACGCAGGCGTCATAGACATCCTCGGGCGCCATCAGGCCGATCTTGCCGATCTCGCGCTTGGCCTGGGCCACCAGGTCCTCGTCGCGCGACACCCACAGGCCGTCGCCCTCGAAGCAGAAGTATTCGAGACCCAGGCAGGTGGAGACGCCGTCCGGGATCATTTCCGGCGACCACGAGCGGAAGTTCTGCACGCGGCCGACCTTCACCGACGGGTCGTGGATATAGATCCAGTTGTCGGGCAGCTCCTTCTGGGGCGAGCCGATCAGGACCACGGTGATGAAGTCGCGGTACATCAGTTCGCCGGCGTGGAAGAGGCTGATCGGCGTCGGGCTGATCGCGCTCATCAGTTCGCGGATCGGCGCCGACGAAACCACGTCGCCGGCGGTGAAGGTCTCGCGGGTGCCGTCCTGGCAGGCGACATTGACCGTCCACAACCGGGCGACCTTGTCATAGTGCAGGCCCTCGACCTTGCGGCCCATCAGGACCTTCCCGCCCAGGGCGGAGATCTTGTCGGCGCAGGCTTCCCACATCATGCCGGGGCCCTTGCGCGGATAGCGGAAGCTTTCGATCAGGGTCTTGGGCGCGCCCTCGCCGGTCTTCGCCCGGATGCCGAGCGAGCGCTTGACGCCGTCGATGATGGCCGCGCCCAGATCCAGGCCCTTGATGCGCTGGCTGGCCCAGTCGGCCGAGATCTCGTCGCAGCTCATCCCCCAGACCTTCTCGGTGTAGGTCTTGAAGAAGATCGAGAACAGCTTCTCGCCGAACTGGTTGCGGACCCACTGGTGGAAGGTCGTCGGGTCCTGGATCGGGCGGGCCTTGGCCCAGCCGAACGAGGCCATGCACTTGGTCGCCGTCCAGATGCCCAGATTGCCGAGCGCCTCGAAGGCCTTCAGCGGATAGGCATAGAACTTTTCACGGTAGTAGATCCGCGACAGGCGCGGCCGGTCGATGAAGTCGTCCGGCAGGATCTCGTTCCAGAGATCGACCACTTCCTTGCTCTTCGAGAAGAAGCGGTGGCCGCCGATGTCGAACTTGAAGCCCTTGTAGTCGACGGTCCGGCTGATCCCGCCCACATAGGTCGGGTCCATCTCGAGCACGGTGACGCCCCGCCCGGCCTTGGCCAGGGTGTAAGCGGTGGTCAGGCCCGCCGGGCCGGCTCCGATCACAAGGGTCTCGACGTGCTGGGCCATGTCCATTCCAATCCCGTTTCGAAACAGGATGGCGGCCTGTGGTTAAGGTCCGGGCGCCAGACGTGGTGAATCGCCGTTAATTGTGAACGGCCTCAGCCCTGGCTCCAGGGCCCGCTGCGGCGTGGCGCGCTGACCGGCACGGCGGTGCGAACCGCAGACCTGCGAGTCCCCTGGCCGATGCCCAGCGACATCAGGGCCTCCACCCGGTTACCGGTGGCGGGGTGGGTCGAGAACAGGTTGTCTGCGCCCTTCCCGTTCAGCGGATTGATGATGAACATGTGGGCCGTGGCCGGATTGCGTTCGGCGTCGATATTGACCGCTCCGCCCCGGGCATAGGCCTCGATCTTCTGCAGGGCTCTCGCGAGTGCGGCGGGATCACCGCCGATCGCCGCCCCGACCCGGTCGGCCTCATATTCGCGGGCCCGGCTGATGGCCATCTGCACCAGCATGGCCGCGATCGGGGCCAGGATCGCAAGGGCGATCGCACCGATCACGCCGCCCGGACGCTCGTCATCACGCGAGCCGCCGAACAGGAAGGCGAAGTTGGCCAGGGCCGAGACAGCGCCAGCGATGGTCGCCGTCACGGTCATGATCAGGGTGTCGCGGTTCTTCACATGGGCCAGTTCGTGAGCCATCACCCCGGCGATCTCGTCGCGGTCGAGCAGGGACAGCAGGCCGGTGGTGGCGGCGACGGCGGCATGATCCGGATCGCGCCCCGTGGCGAAGGCATTGGGCTGGCCGTTGTCCATCAGACAGATCCGCGGCCGCGGCAGGCCGGCCCGGTCGGCCATGGCCTTCACATCGATCACATAGTCCCGCACCCGGCGGTCAGGATGGGTCTCGTCGACCTCCACCGCCCCATAGGTGCGCAGGACGATCTTGTCCGCATTCCAGTAGGAAAAGGCGTTCAGGCCCAGGGCCAGCAGCAGGGCAAGCATCATCCCCGCCGCCCCGCCGATCAGAAAGCCGGCCCCCATGAACAGGGCGGTCAGGCCGGCCAGCAGCAGATAGGTCTTGAAGTGGTTCATGGCTCCGCAGGGTCAGTCGAAGATGTCGAAC
>NZ_QAII01000003.1 GCF_003060965.1 Caulobacter sp. HMWF025
AGGCGCGGGCTGAAATCGCCCGCGCGGTCCGGAAGGGTCGCTGCCCTTCCGCCCGTCGGGGGCCTCTGTCGGGAGCGGGTTAAAACCCCGCGCCCCGAGGGCTCACCGGAAAATCGGTCACGCGGAGCGCCCCGGCCCAGGCCGAAACGGTACTCCTACAAACCATCCTCCGGGCCTGGCCCGGACGCTCCGCCGCCTCCCCACACTCGCTGGCGCAAAACCGGCGAGGACGCGATGCTGTGTCCCGCCCGCAGGGCCAGGCCGCGCCGTCAGCCCTTCGGCATCCGCAGCACCGGGTCATTATTGGCGGCCTGCGGGTTGATGATGGTGTTATGGCCGTGGATCAGCAGCCAGCGACCGTCACGCTGGACCGCCGTCAGGGTCAGGCGGTCATGGGCCTGGGGCATGCTGTTGCCGTCGGGCGTGGTGTAGGCGTCCTGGATCATGGTCACCACCGCCAGGGCCACGCCGGGGGCAATCGCCCGGGCCTCGGTCGAGACCAGGGTCTGCTTGCAGTCCCTGAAGATGGTCGACAGGAACAGGCGGTGGGCGAAGGCGACCTGGTCGCGGCCCCGCCAGTGCATGCCGACCACATTGACCCAGCTGGCATCGGGCCAGAAATGGGCCGCATAGGCGTCGGCGTCGGTCGCGTTCCAGGCGGCCAGCAGGCTTTTGACCATCGCCTCGATCTCGGCGACGCCGTCGCTGCCCGCTGCCTCTGCCGCCCCTACCGTCGCCGTCATTGCCATGCCTCCCAGGGCCAGTACCGCCCGCCGTCCGATCATTTGCCCTGCTCCCGCTCGCCAAGATCGGGCGACCCTAGGCGGGCGATGATCGGCGCGATTGTAGATTTCCGTCACCCGGCACCACGGTTTCCCGCGCCGGGGCCATGGCCGCGATCAGACGCTCGGGCGTGTCGCCGGCCAGGGCCTGGAACTCGTGGATCATGTGGGCCTGGTCGACATAGCCGGCCGCCTGGGCGACACCGGCCCAGCCCGGCTCGAGCCCCTCGGTCTTCAGGCGCAGGGCCTCGCGAAAGCGCAGGACCCGGGCGTAGCGCTTGGGCGACACCCCGACCGCGCGGGTGAAGCGGCGCTCGAACTGCCGCTCGCCCAGCGCGACGGCCCGCGCCAGATCGGCCACCCGCACCCCGCCGTGCAGGGTCGTCATGCGCCGGGCCGCCCAGGCGATGGGATCCGGGTCACCGGTCGGCACCCGCCCCAGCAGCCAGGCCTCGGCGACCGCCACACCGCTGGCGAAATCCGGGGCCGCCTCCAGCCGTTCGGACACCTCGGCCACCTCCCGCCCCAGGACGTCGCGGGCCGCGAAGGCCTGATCGGTCAGGGCCGCCGTCGCCGCGCCGAACAGGCCTGAGAAGCCGGTGGGCGTGAACTGGATGGTGAACAGCCGGAGGGTTCCGGCCAGCACGATATCGACCCGCCGATAGGTCTGCATGCCCACGAGCACGGCGTCCGGCGCCGTCTCGACCGCGCCGCTGGCGATCTCGCGGACCCGATAGCGGTCGGCCAGATAGAACTCGAGGAACTGCTCGGTGCGGGCCGGCAGGGGCCGCAGGACGACCGTCCGGTCCAGTCGCTGAACCCGCTCCTCATAGGCCTTCACATAGGGCGAAAGGGCCCGGGAGGGGCGCTGGCGGCGGACCGGAAACATCGCCCCTCCGCCGCCCCGTCAGTCTTCGTCGTCGAAGCCGGCCTCGTCCTCGACCGGACGGGCGGCGACCGGCGGACCGGCCTTGCGCCGGACAAAGCGCAGGGCCGAATGGGTCTTGGAGAAGCTGCAAACCTTGGTATCGACCAGCCCTTGCTCGCGGGCCGCGGTCAGGATCTCGGTGTCCTTCAGCGGCGCACCCTTGCCCTTTTGGGCCACGATCCAGATCGCGCCCTTGGGGCCCAGCCCGCCGATCAGGTCTTCCAGCTGGTCGAAATCGGCCAGGTCCTCGACGCCCAGGAACAGCAGGTCGATGTTCTCGTCGGCCTCCACCGGTTCGACGCGCGTCGCCAGCTCCTCGAGGAAGTCTTCGTCCTCAAGGGCCAGAACCACGACCGTCTGGCCCGGCTTGACGCCCAGCTTGTCCAGCCGGCCCGGCGGATTGAGGATGGCATGCAGCCACTTCTCGGCCTCGCCGGGCGGCAGTTCGAAGCGCGTGCCGTCATTCAGCACCAGGTCATGGCCCTCGGTGCGGATGTAACGCAGGGCGTGGCCCTGATAGATGCCGCGATGGGCCCCGCGGAAGATCAGCTTGGGAAACTCCCACAGGAGCTTGCCCTCGCAGTCCCCGTCGGTCAGGTGCCCCCAGACGCCACGCGCTTCCTTGCCCATGACCTCAGGCGCCCTTGAACACGGGGGCGCGCTTTTCGAGGATCGCGTCGACGCCTTCCATATGATCCTCGGTGTGGTGGGCGATGGCCTGGGCCGCCGCGCTCATCTCCATCAGGGTGTCATAGCTGGCGGTCGTGCCGTGCTTCAGCAGGCTCTTGGCCATGCGCAGGGCATGGGGCGGCTGGGCCGCGATCCGGGTGGCCAGCGCCATGGCCTCGTCCATCAGGGTATCGGCCGGAACCGCCTTGCTGATCAGGCCCCATTCGGCGGCCTTGGCGGCGTCAATGACATCGCCGGTGAACAGCAGCTCGGCGGCGCGGCTCATACCGATGGTGCGCGGCATCAGCCAGGCCCCGCCATCACCGGGAATCAGGCCGAGCTTCAGGAAGGTGACGCCGAACTTGGCGGTATCGGCCCCGATCCGGATATCGGTCATGCAGGCCACGTCACAGCCGAGGCCGATGGCCGCGCCGTTGACGGCGGCGATCGACGGGACTTCCAGGCCATAGATGGCGCGGACGATGCGGTGGATATTCTTGCGATAGCCGTCGCGAACCTTGACGCCGTTGCCGCCGAAAGCGCCCTCGCGGGCCTTCATCGCCTTGACGTCGCCGCCGGCCGAAAAGGCCCGGCCCGCGCCGGTCAGGATCACGCAGCGGATGTCCTGGTCGTCATTGATCGCCTCGCAGGCGGCCGCCACCTGGTCGCCGTCACCCGGCGCGCCGAGCGCGTTCATGGCGTCAGGACGGTTGAGGGTGAGGATCGCGATGTGACCGCGCTTCTCGGTCAGGATCAGGGGGGTGTCTTGCGACATGGGCGGGGCGCTCCTGGATTTATGATTTTGACCCTCCTTAGCGCGGATCGCCCTGCGTCGTCGCCTCCCCACCGTCATTCCACTGAGCGCTTGCAGCATCACGAAAACGCGACTGGCGCGAACGCTCGCCTGAGCGTTGAACTTGATCCGGGACGATGCAGAAGGCCAACGGCAATGACCGTTCATATGAAGGCCCGCCACGCGTTGATCATCGAGGACGAGATCCTCATCGCGTTTGAGGTCGAGGCGCTGCTCGCCGAGCAGGGCTTTACCAGCTTCGACATCGCCGACACGCCGGCGGATGCCCTGGCGCTGGCCAGGGCGCGGCGCCCTGACCTGATCACCGCAGACTACCGCATCATCGGCGGAACCGGGGTCGAGGCCGTGGAAGCGATCCAGGCCAGCCTCGGCGACATCCCGGTGGTTTACATCACCGGAAACTCTGATCTCCTGCTGGGGCGGACGCCGCCGGTGGTCGGCAAGCCGATCTCGCCGCGATGCCTCGCGGAAGCCTGCGCCAGGGCCTTTGCCTCCTGACACCGTGCGGTACCGGAGACGGGGGGAACCTGACTGACGCCATCCGGGGGAGACGACCCACGTGACGACCATCGACAGCCTTGAGGCGCTGGAAGCCCTCTATGACGCCACGCCGGCCCCGGCCGCGCTGGTCAAGGTCGCCGACCACATCACCCCGGATTACCGCCGGCTGATCGAGGCCTCGCCCTTCGTCGCCCTGGCCACGGTCGGACCGGAGGGTCTCGACTGCAGCCCGCGTGGCGACCGCTCCGGCGTCATCCGGATCGCCGATGAGCGGACGCTGATGCTCCCCGACCGGCGTGGCAACAACCGAATCGATTCCCTGCGCAACGTCATCCGAGACCCGCGCGTGGCCCTGCTGTTCCTGATTCCCGGCTCGGGCACGACCTTCCGCGTCAACGGCCGTGCGGTACTCAGCGCCGATCCGGACCTGCTGGCCAGCTTCGCCATCGACGGCAAGCCGCCCCGTACGGTCATGGTGATCCGCGTCGAGGAGGCCTATTTCCAGTGCGCCCGCGCCATCGTCCGCTCGGGGCTGTGGGACGCGGAAAGCCGGGTCGACCCTGCGTCGATCCCCTCCCCCGGAGCCATGCTGGCCACTGTCACGGCCGGCGAGGTGGGCGGAGAGGCCTATGACCGCGAGTGGCCCGAGCGCGCTGCCAGGACGATGTGGTGAGCGATCGGGCGGTGCCGCCCGTCAGGCGCTGGACGGCTCAGCCCCTGGATCTTCGGCCCGTGTCCACTGCTCGATCTTGCCGAGCAGTTCGCCGACATTGATCGGTTTGCCGATATGGTCGTTCATCCCGGCCCAGAGGCACTCATCCACATGCTGCGGGAGAACATTGGCGCTGAGGGCGAGGATCGGCGTCCGCCTGTTCAGTTTTGACTTTTCCCGGATGATCTTTGTCGCCGACAAACCGTTCATCCGGGGCATCTGGACATCCATCAGGATCAGGTCGAAGGGCTCGCGCTCGGCTGCCTCGACCGCAGCCTGGCCGTCTTCGGCCTGCGTCAGCTTCAGCTCGAAGGGCTCCAGCATGGCCGAGATCAGTTCTCGGTTCACCGTCACGTCGTCGACGACCAGAATCCGGATCGGCGCGACATCATGATCCTGCGGGACATCGGCGGTGCTGAGCTGGCCGGGGAAGACCGGCGGGGCATGCACCGTAAACCGGAATGTCGAACCAATACCTTCTGCGCTCTCGACCTGGATTTCCCCGCCCATGAGTTCAACCAGACCCCGTGAAATGGCCAGGCCGAGGCCAACCCCGCCAAACTGACGGGTGTGCGAGCCATCGATCTGGGTAAACCGCTCAAAGAGACGCCCGGACTGTCCTGGCGGAATTCCGATTCCGGTATCAGCCACCGCGACCTGCAGGCTTTGAGCTGACGGATCATAACCGAGCCGGATTGTAATCCCGCCCTGGCGCGTAAACTTGACCGCATTGGCCAGCAGGTTGGTGATCACTTGCCCGAGGCGTCCCCGATCGGCCAGCACCGTATCGGGAAGCGGCTCCTGAACCTCGAGGGTCAGGGTCAAACCCTTCGCTGCAGCCTTGTCCCGGAACTGGTCGAGTATCTGGCTCGCCAGATCCACCGGATCGGTCGACTGGCGCTGCAGTTCAACCTCACCGGCTTCCACCCGGGAAAAATCCAGGACGCTGTTGACGATCCCGAGCAGGGCCTCGCCCGAACTGGCGATCCTCTGGGCATAGAGCAGCGACTTCTCGGGGAGATCCGGCATCTTGGCCAGCAGGTCGCCAAAACCGATAACGGCGGTCAGCGGCGTCCTGATCTCGTGGCTCATATTCGCCAGAAACTCGGCCTTGGCCTGCACGGCCGCTTCGGCTTCGGCGGTCTTGCGCCGCAGTTCGTCCTCGATCGCCCGACGTTCAGTCACGTCGCGCAGGACCGACATCATCCCGGCCGGCCGGCCTTCCGGATCGCGAAGGATCGTGGGATTGCTTTGCACCCAGCCCAGGGAGCCGTCAGCCCGACGGTATTGAAACTCGTTGTCGCGCCCCGTCGGCAACGGCTTTTCGTTCTCGGTAAACTTGGGCGTACGGAATTCCTTGTCGACAACGATACGGTCATTCAGGTGCTTGCCGATCCACTTATCCGGATCGAGACCTGTAAGACGCTTAATCGACGGCGATACATATTCAATTATGCCGTCAATGTTGTTCTTTATGACAATATCCCCGATATTTTCGGCCAGAAGGCGATAGAGATCTTCACTTTCACGGCGGGCCGCACTGGCGGCGACATACTCTGTCCGATCTTCAGCCTCGACCAGAAGATGCTGGGTTGACCCTTCAGCGTCACGGACCAGCGACACACTCACACGCACTGGTACATAGGTACCGTTGGCGTGGCGGTAGCGCCGGTCCACCTGATAGCTGCGGATCTCCCCATGCCTGAGCCGGGCTGCCGCCAGACTGGCCCCGCCGCGTTCGTCCGGATGCATCAGGCGCTCGAAACGGGTGTGGATCAGGTCGGCCTCAGCCAGGCCCAGCATCGTACAGAGGGCCGGATTGATCTTCATGAACCGCAGGTCCAGATCGAGGAGGGCCTTGCCTGAAACCGACTGCTGAAATGCGGCCTCAACCAACTCGGCCTGTTCTCGCGCCCTCCGCTCGAGAACCCGTCTCTGGGTCACATCATGAAGTGTCAGGACAACACTCGTGGTCTTGCCACCGCCGTCGCGGACCACTTCCGGAATGGCTTCAAACCAGATGGCCTCACCCTGGGCGTCGAGGCATCGGAACGCCTGAAGAACGGTACCCTCCTCGACCTGGCCATCGATCAGGCGGTCAAACCGGCTCTGGACGTCATGCCGGTCCTCCGGGTGGATGAAAGTCCCGAACCAGTGGCCGACAAGATCATCCCGTCGAAATCCCCACCGCCGGACAGACGGCGACGCGAACTCGATCTCGCCACTACGAGCAACCCACAAGACCGGATCTTGGGCATTCTCGACAATAAGCCGGTGCCGCGTCTCGCTGGTCCGGAGTTGAGCGTCGGCGAGCCTGAGATGGGTGACGTCCTGCAAGGACCCATAGAGCGCGGCAATCGAGCCGTCAGCCGCGCGCTGACTGGTGCCCGTCAGGGCCAGTACCCTTGCAGCCCCATCGGGACCGACCATGGCGAACTGGTGCTCGAGAGCGTGACCGTCCTGTTGCGCCCGCTTCAGGGCCAGGGCCAGGGCGGGCCGTTCGTCGGGAGCAAACCCGTTCAGAACGGTTTCCAGGGTTGCTTCCGGTGGGACCGACGGCAGTGCCAGAATTTGGAGAGCCGCTTCGGACCAGTGGAACCGCCCGGACTGCACATCATAGACCCACGCCCCCACCGGCGTCAGCCTGCTGGCTAGACTTAACAAGCGCTCGGGCTCATCCAAACTCATGAGATCCTCATTTGCGAGGGAGCGTATTGGCCAAAGACTTCAAGCTACGGAATGCACCAATGAGCAAGTGTCCTACCACCGGCGGACCTGAGACTGCGGCCTTTCGATGCTTTAGGGAACATGTAAACTTGCAGGCGGGTCATAGCTTGAGGATGGATCCGGCCTGTGCCTTTTGAGGTAGCCGCATCAGATCACACGCATGGATTGAAATGCTGCGAACTATTTGGGGCCCCGTAGCGCTCTACTTCGCACCCCGGCGGAACCCGCAAAGAGAGCAGCCCCCGCGCCTGTCAGCGGTGCTGTCGCAAACCCATCCGTCTTCATCAGGATCTGGATCAGTCGTCGCCGTGAGCGCGCTCAAGGCGCTCCTGGCCGCCGGTATCAGGGTCGCCTTGCGCCCGCTGACAGGCGCTCGCCCTTCAACGGAGGGGTATTCACAGGCTGACGCCGAGCCTTGGTCGCCTGCTCGAAGGCATAGCCGATCCCCAGGATCTTTCCCTCGTCGAAAGCGCGCCCGATAAACGAGATCCCGACGGGCAGCCCATCAGTGGTGAAACCCGCCGGAACGACCAGCTCGGGGAACCCCGACAGGCTGGCGAGGTTGGTGCCGCTGGTGTTGCCTCCGCCCGGCGTCGTGGCCCGGGCCGCGCCGGAGCGGCTGATCAGTTCGGGACGTTCCGCCAACGGCGGATAGATGATCGCGTCGAGGGTGTTGGCGGTGAACACGCCGTCCAGGGCCGCGATGACCAACGGCAGACCCTGGTCGTGGACGGCGGTATAGGCCGGGTCGGTCAGGGCAGCTGAGGTCTGTTCCCGCCGCATCAGGGCCCATCGCGTCGCATTGGGTCCAGCACCGTCCGCACGCGGAGCCGGCAGGCGGTAGGACCGCTCGAGCAGTTCGTCCAGGGTCCTCGGATAGCCCGGCTTGAGGGTCGCCAGATAGGCCTGCAGCTGGACCGGGAACTCTGACATCCGGACTGTGGAATAGAACTCACCCTTGGACTCGATCAGCCATTTGGGCAGACGGACATCAACGATGGTCGCGCCGGCCGCCTTCATCACGGCGATCGAGGCCTCCATCACCCAGTCGAACTCGGTATCCTGGCCCATGAAGTCGCGTGCGACACCGATCCTCACACCCTTCAGGGCATCGGGCTTCAGATAGGCCGTGTAGTCCGCCTGGGACCGGCCCTGGCTCTTCGCGGTAGCAGGGTCGGCCGGATCTGCGCCGGCGAGAATACCCAGAGCGAGGGCGACGTCAGAGACATTGCGCGCCAGGGGACCTGCGGTGTCGAAGCTCAGCGACAGGGGGATGATGCCGTCCCGGCTCAGCAGGCCATGGGTCGGCCGGAGCCCGACGATGCCGTTGGCCGCCGCTGGCCAGCGCACCGAACCGCCCGTATCCGTACCCAGCCCCAGCGCGGCGTAGCCGGCGGCAATGGCGACCCCGGTGCCGCCTGACGATCCGAGGGGCGAGCGCAGCAGGTCATGCGGGTTGCGGGTCTGGCCGCCGAGAGAGCTGAACGCCCCGCCCGACGCGAATTCCGACAGATTGACCTTGGCCACGATGACGGCCCCGGCTTCGCGCAGCTTTTTGACAAGAAAGGCATCATCCGGCGGGAGCGACCCCTCCAGGAAGATCGATCCCCCCGTGGTCGGCAGGTCGGCGGTGTCGAAATTGTCCTTCAGCACCACAGGTATGCCGTGCAGCGGCGAGCGTTTGCCCTTGGTCTTCAGCTCTGCGTCCAGGGCTTTCGCCTCGGCCAGGGCGCGGGGATTTCGGGTGATCACCGCATTGAGCTGCGGGCCCTTGTCGTCATAGGCGTCCATGCGGGCCAGACTGAGCCGGACCAGCCGCTCGCTGGTCAACTGGCCCGCGTCCATCGCGGCCCGCAACTGGGCGATCGTGGCCGTATCCAGATCGACAGTCTGGGCCTGGGCAGTCGCCGCCAAGGTCCAGAACAGCGCCAGGGCGCAAAGCAGGCGTTTGATCATCAAGGGTCCTCACGACGGCCAGACCAGTGCACCCGACTCCCTGAGCCAGGTAAAGGGCGTGCAGGATCAGGCTGAGGCGAAGCCTCGAAGTGCCCATCCCGTTCGCAAGTCGTTGAAGCCCTGCGAGATCGCGCGGGCTGAAGCCGGCAAGATCGCCGGTTGCCCAAAACGCAAGACGGCCCCGGGGTTTTCCCCGAGGCCGCCTTGAAACACACAGGCCGTGAGGCCGATCAGTCGTCGCGGTGAACGCGTTCGCGGCGTTCGTGGCGTTCCTGGGCTTCGAGGCTCAGGGTGGCTGTCGGACGGGCTTCCAGTCGGGCCAGGCCGATGGGTTCGCCCGTTTCCTCGCAATAGCCGTACGAGCCGTCCTCGACGCGGCGCAGGGCCTGGTCGATCTTGGAGATCAGCTTGCGTTGGCGGTCGCGGGTGCGCAGTTCAAGCGCCCGGTCGGTTTCCGAAGACGCGCGATCGGCCAGATCGGCGTGATTTTCGGTTTCTTTCTGGAGATGGGCGACCGTTTCGCGGGATTCGCGAAGGATCTCCTCCTTCCATTCGTTCAGCTTGCCTTTGAAGTACTCAAGCTGACGCGGATTCATGAACTCTTCGCCCTCGGAAGGACGATAGGTCTTCGTATCGACTAGAACAGTGGCCGTTTGCATTAACGCCTCACGCCCCGATGAACTCAGCCCTGGTCAGGCCGGGTGCTTATACCAAAAGAAAAGCCGTGTTCAATGAACCTCGCGTGAGTGGCGCGTTCAGCATCGCGCGGCATGCGAATTCCGGTCTGCAAGGCCGCAGCGGCCCGGCGCGAACGGCGGACACTGGGCAGCGCGCAAGATCTTGATTTTGCAGGCAGCGCACGACCCGAAGGGAAAATGGTCAGCGCCCGTTGCATCAGCCACGCCGCGCCTGTTCCAGCTTGGCTTTTTCGACCGCAGCCCGGGTCTCGATCTCATTGAGGATCCCGTCAAGCCGGGGGTCGTCGGTCGATTCGCGCTGCTCGCGGATCGCCCGCGTCAGACGGTCCAGGGTTCCGGTCGAGACGTCGCCGTCCAGCAGGGCCAGCTTCACCTCACCCAGGATGTCGAGGATATCATCGGCACGCTTGACCTGCCGGCGCTTGCGTTCCAGCGGATCGCCACTGGCCTGCAGTGCCAGAAGCGCATCCAGGGACCCGACACCCGCCAGACCACCGACCGAGGCCGTGCTGGCTGCGCCGCTGGCCCCGCTCACCGAAGGCAGCCTGAAACCCGACGCGCCGCTCGAGGCCTTCGCCCGCGATGCGCCGCTCGCGCCCACGCCTCCCGTGCTGGAAACCTTCATGTGGAACGCATGCTCCAATCCGACCGGCGAGTCACGTCTCCCGCCACCCTTTCATAATCCGGGCGGGCGCTTGCGGTATGGTTAATGCCGGGCAAATTCTGCCGAAAGGCACCGGCGGGCCTGCGTCAAAACGCACAAAGCCTTTAGACTCAAGCCCTTGAGATTGGCCCGCTTTTGGCAAGGGCCTGACCGGGAATGTCTTCCCGCAGCAGGATAGCCATGTCGCGTTTACGCCTCAGCTCCGTTCTTTCCGTCCTGGCGACGGTCTGCGCCCTGGTCGCGGGCCCCGCCTGCGCCACGTCACGGATCAAGGATATCGTCGCGTTCGAGGGCGTGCGCGACAACCAGCTGATCGGCTACGGCATCGTCGTCGGCCTGAACGGCTCGGGCGACAGCCTGCGCAACGCGCCCATGACCAAGCAGAGCCTTGAAGCCATGCTGGAGCGTCAGGGCGTCAATGTGCGCGACGCCAACCTCAATACCAAGAACGTCGCTTCGGTCATGGTCACGGCCAACCTGCCGCCGTTCGCCGCACCCGGGGCCAAGGTTGATGTCTCGGTCTCGACCCTCGGTGACGCCAAGAGCCTGCTGGGCGGCACCCTGCTGGTCACCAGTCTGCAGGGCGCGGACGGCCAGACCTATGCCGTGGCCCAGGGCAGCGTCCAGACCGGCTCGGTCTCGGCCGGCGGGGCCTCGGGGTCCTCGATCTCCAAGGGCGTTCCCACGGCCGGCCGGATCGCCGCCGGGGGCATCATCGAGCGCGAGACCAACTTCCAGATGGTCGACATGGGCGAGCTGCGCATGACCCTGCGCAATCCCGACTTCACGACCTCGCGCCGGATCGCCGACGTCATCAACCAGAAGTTCCCGCGCTGCGCCCAGGCCCAGAACCCGACCATCGTCGCCGTCCGCCCGCCCCAGGGCATGGACATGATCAGCTTCATCACCTCGATCGAGAACCTCGAGGTCGAGCCGGACGGCCCGGCCAAGGTGATCATCGACGAGGTGGCCGGGGTCATCGTCATGGGTGACGACGTGCGGATCAGCCGGGTGGCGATCGCCCAGGGCAACCTGACCATCTCGGTCCAGGAGAACCCGGCCGTCAGCCAGCCCGCCCCCTTCAGCCAGGGCCAGACCGCCGTGGTGCCCCAGTCGACGGTCAGCGTCGAGGAGGAGAAGGGCAAGAAGCTGATCACCCTCGACTCCGGGGCCTCGCTCAAGACCCTGGTCGGCGGCCTCAACGCGCTGGGCGTGACCCCGCGCGACATGATCTCGATCCTGCAGGCGGTGAAGGCCGCCGGGGCCCTGCAAGCCGACATCGAGGTGATGTGATGAGCGCCCTCTCCGCCCTCGCGACGCCCTCACTCGACACCCTGGCCGGCGTCAAGACCCCGACCTCGGCTGCCGAGCTGGCCAAGCGCGGCCAGATCCGCGAGACCGCCCAGAAGTTCGAAGCCTCATTCCTGTCGGTGATGATGCAGTCGATGTTCGACGGGGTGAAAACCTCGGAGCCCTTCGGCGGTGGCCAGGGCGAGGAGATGTTCAAGTCGCTGCTGACCGAAGCCATGGCCAAGGAAGTCTCCAGGGCCGGCGGCATCGGAGTGGCCGACAGCGTTCAGCGCGAAATGCTCAAACTCCAAGGCCTGAAGGACTAGACCATGGCCCTCGCCGCCAATGACGCCAATGACCGTGTTGACCAGCTGGTCATCCTGACGGAACGCCTGACCGACCTGATCGCCCGTGAGGCCTCGGCCTTCGAAAACCACCGCCCGCAGGAAGCGGCGCAGTATGTCGAAGAGACCGCCAAGCTGGCCAATCTCTATCGCCACGAGTCGGCCCGGGTGCGGGCCAATATCGCCCTGATCTCCGGCGCGGACCCGACCCTGCGCCAGCGGCTGGTCCGGGCGACCGAAGCCTTCGACGCCGTCCTGGCCCGCCAGGCCCGGGCGCTGAACGCGGCCAAGACGGTCACCGAGGGCCTGGTCAAGGCTGTCGCCGAAGAGATCTCCCGCCAGCGCGCCCCGGCCTCGGGCTATGGCGCAGGCGCCCGGATGAACAACCCGGTGTCGAGCGGCACGGCGATCACGCTCAACAAGAAGGCCTGAGG
>NZ_QAII01000162.1 GCF_003060965.1 Caulobacter sp. HMWF025
TCATCATAGAGGGTCACGTCCAGACCCTCGACCCGGGCGGCGCGGGCCAGGCTCGCCGCCCCAATGCCGCCGCCGATGACCGCCAGTCGGGCAGGGCGGGCCGGATCCTGCGGGGCGCTGGGCAGCCAGGCCTCGAGACGGTCCTTCTTGCGTCCGAAGCCGGGTCGCTTGGCGATCTCGAAGCCCGCCGCCTGCAGGCCGCGCCGCACGGCCCCGGCCACGGTGAAGGTCGCGGCGCGGGCCCCCGGGGCCGAGCGGGCGGCGACGGCGGCCAGGATGTCTTCCGCCCACATGGCCGGATTGAGCGCCGGGGAGAAGCCGTCGAGGAACCAGGCATCGGCCGCGCCGTCCCAGGCCTCGAGGGCCTGGCCAACGTCCATGACCGCCAGGTCCAGGGTCGCGTTGAAGGCCGGCAGGTCCACCCGGTGGAAGCCCCGGGCCTGTCCGGGCCAGGCGTCCAGCAGGGCGCCGGCCGCCTCGCCCAGTTCGGGCCAGACGGCCAGGGCGCGGGCCGCATCCTCCCGGGAGATCGGGTGGGCCTCGATGGAGAAGATGTGCAGGCGTGCGGCCGGCGGGGCGGTCTGCCGCCAGAGGTCCAGCAGGGCGGCGATGTTCAGGCCGGTGCCGAAGCCCAGTTCCCCGACCACGAAATGGGCGCGGCCGGCAAAGGCTTCCGGGAGGTGGCACCCGGCCAGGAACACTGCCCGGGTCTCGGCCAGGCCATCGGCGCTGGAGAAATAGACATCACCATACAGCCGCGAGCGCGGCAGCCCCTGGTCGTTCCAGACCAGGGGCGAGGCGTCGTCGGGGAGGTCTGGCATGTCAGGCGAACTCATGGGGGCTTAGAGCCTTGCTGCAGGGGGGACTGTCAATCGGCGGGACGAAGGCACGGCTTCGCCGCCTCACGCGGATCACCGCTGAAGGGACGGGAAGGGCTGCGGAGCGCCCGGGCCTCGCCCGGAAAAAGGTTTGTAGAAGTACCGTTTCGACGAAGTTCAGACGCTCCGCGTGATCGTTCTGTCGGAAGCGTGCGGCGCTCGAGCCCTGTTCGGGCCTCGCCGCCTTGAAGCCTCCGGCGGGCGGACCGGG
>NZ_QAII01000163.1:0-6317 GCF_003060965.1 Caulobacter sp. HMWF025
CCCATGAGCCCCCGTCGGCCCCGCCCCGGCTGGACTGGCTGGACGCCGCCTCGGTTCTGACCGTCGGGGCCATGGCCGCCACCGCCCTGGCCGTCTGGCGGCTCGGACCGACCGGTCCCCTGCCGATGCATTTCAACATGGCCGGGCAGGTGGACCGATGGGGCGACCGCAACGAGATGGCGCTCGTCATGGGCGGCGTCACCCTGGTGGCGGCCGGCATCGCGGCCTATTGCGCCCGGGCCGAGCGCGACGAAGCCCTCACGGAAAAACTGCAGGACAGCGGGCGCTTTACCTTCCGGTTCGGACGCATGATCGGCCTGCTGGCCCCGGCCTACGTCACCCTGTTGATGAGCCTGATCACCTTCGACCTGTTCTCCCGCACCGAGGACGGACAGCTGACCCTGCTGCGCTGGACCCTGGGCGGCCTGTCGCTGCTCTTCCTGGTGCTCGGAGCCTTCATGGGCAAGGCGCGGCCCAATCCGGTGCTGGGTGTGCGAACCTACTGGTCCCTGACCAGTCGTCTGGCCTGGGACAAGTCCAACCGCCTGGCCGGTCGCCTGTTCGCGCTTCTGGGCCTGGCGGGCCTGGTCGCCGCGCCGCTGGTGCCCCCGTCACTCGGCATGGCGATCATGGTCGCCGGCGTGCTGCTGGCGGCGGCCTGGTCGACCTTCGAAAGCTGGAGAGTCTGGAGGATCGATCCGGACCGGAAGCAGGGCGCCTGAAAACCGCCCTGTTCATCTCTCGTCAATCTTGTCGCGCGTTCTGTGAGGTTCGGTTAAACGGCAGGCTGGACGCGCGGGCGACCAACCAGGGATGACGACGAGATGGCGAACGGAACCTTCGGCGGTAATCGGCCGGCGAAGCCGCAGCGCACGCCGCTTCAGGCGCTGCTGTACTGGACGACCGTGCTGGGCGTCTGGGGGCTGATCTTCATTGTCGCCTTCTTCGCGGTGTTCGCCAGCGACCTGCCCGACACCTCCAAGCTCTATGACGTCAAGCGTCAGCCCTCGATCAACTATCTCGACCGCTCCGGCGCCCTGCTGGCCGTGCGCGGCAGCCAGTACGCCCCACCGGTCGATATCGACGCCCTGCCCGAATATGTGCCCGCCGCCTTCGTGGCGATCGAGGACCGCCAGTTCTACCGCCACTTCGGGTTCAACCCCTGGGGCATCATCCGCTCGGTGGCCTGGAACCTGACCCACGACGGTCCCCAGCGCGGCGGCTCGACCATCACCCAGCAGCTGGCCCGCAACCTGTTCCTCAGCCCGGCCCAGAACTATCGCCGCAAGGCCCAGGAGCTGATCCTGGCGGTCTGGCTGGAGCTGAAATTCTCCAAAAAGCAGATCCTGGCCCTCTATATGAACCGGGTCTATTTCGGGGCCGGGGCCTATGGCATCGAGGCCGCCTCGCAGCGCTATTTCAACAAGCCTGCCAGCCAGCTGACCATCGGCGAAAGCGCCCTGCTGGCCGGCATGATGAAGGGCCCCGCCCGCTATTCGCCGGTCAGCGCCAGCGAACGGGCCGCTCGCCGCGCCACCGTCGTGCTCGACGAGATGGTCCGCATGAAGGCGATCACGTCCCAGGAGATGGAAGACGCCATCAAGGAACCCGTGCGCGTCTCGGCCACCCTGGCCAACCAGCGCGCCCAGTACTTCACCGACTATGTCGACGCCCAGGTCCGTTCGCTGGTCGGTGAGCCGACCGAGGACCTGGTCGTCGAGACCACCCTGGACCTGCCGATCCAGGTCGCGGCCGAACGCTCGGTCAAGCTGGGCGTCGAAGGACACCTCAAGCAGGGCGTCGAGCAGGCGGCCTTGGTGGCGATCGACGGCGAGGGTCGCATTCGCGCCTATGTCGGCGGAGCCGACTATGCCCAGACCCAGTTTGACCGGGCCACGACGGCCCGTCGCCAGGCCGGCAGCGCCTTCAAGCCCTTCGTCTATCTCACGGCCATGGAACAGGGTCGCACGCCGTCGGTGATGGTGGTCGACGAGCCGGTGAAGATCGGCACCTGGGAGCCGAAGAACTATACCAACAAGTACCTGGGGCCGATGACCCTGGAGACGGCCCTGGCCCAGTCGATCAACACGGTCGCGGCCCGCCTCGCCAACGAGGTCGGCACGGGCAATGTGGCCCAGACCGCCCGCCGCCTGGGCATTGCCAGCAAGATCCAGCTCGACCCGTCGATGGCGCTCGGGGCCGTCGAGGTCTCGCCGATGGAAATGGCCCAGGCCTATGCTCCGTTCTCGAACGGCGGCTTCCTGGCCAAGGGCTACGGTATCGAGCGCATCCGCACGGCCAGCGGCAAGGTTCTCTATGACCACAGCGTCGAGAAGGCCGCGCGCCCGGCCGTGATCGGCTCGCCGGCCCTGCAGTACATGAACCAGATGATGCGTCAGGTGGTTCAGTCCGGTACCGGAACCCGGGCCAGGGTCGGTGCCTACGACGTCGCCGGCAAGACCGGCACGACCAGCGATTATCGCGACGCCTGGTTCGTCGGCTATTCCGGCGGCTTCGTGGCCGCCGTCTGGACCGGCAAGGACGACAATACGCCGATGAAGCGCGTCACCGGCGGCGGGGCCCCGGCCGAGATCTGGCACAATTTCATGGCCGCCGCCCTGCCGCGGCTGAAGTCCACCCCGATCCCGGGCGGCACCGTCGAACCGCCACCGCCGACCGATGATCCCATCGGCGACCTGATCGACCCGTCGGGCGTGCCCGAAGGTCCTTCGGCCGAGGTGCCCGCGGATTCGGGTGCCCCCCCCGCCGAGCAACTGCCCTACGAATAGGCGCGGCGAGACGGCAGGCCACCGCCGGACAGCCCGGTCCCTGTACCCGCAGGGTCCTCGCCGTCCTGATCGCCCCCGTCAGAGTGCCAGGATCTGGCACCGCAGCGGCCGTTTCCGCCTACCGGGCAAGCCGGTTGGGCGCGTCGGCCAGTCCGTCGGCCAGTCCGGCCGCCCGCGCTACCGGCGGCACGGCCCGTCGCGAGCCCTCGACGGTGAAGTGGCCGTAGTCGAACTGCAGCGGCACGCCGGGTTCGGCGAAGGTCTCGCACCCAGAGGCCGGGCACAGGGACTCCATCAGCGACACATAGGCCACGCCCTCGGCGGCCGCGATGCTGCGAGCCCGAGTGTCCAGGGCCCGCAGGCCCGGGGCCATGTGCCGTCCGGGCAGGCCGGCGTCATGGGTCTGGTCAGCCCGCAGCAACAGGCGCGGCAGGGCGGTCTCGTACTGAGGGGCGGGGCCCACCAGCACGACCCGCCTGGCCAAAGGCTTCAGCCGGGCCAGGGTCTGGGACAGGGCCCCCATGTCATAGTCGTTCCAGCGGGCCGCCAGGATGATGGTGTCGGGACGGGTCTGCGGCAGCACCTTGCCGAAGGCCTCTCCCATCAGGGCCGCGCAGTGCGGCACACCGGTCTCGTAGCGCCCGACCAGCGGCTTGCAGCCCGACGAGGTGATCTGGAGAATGTCGGCCTGGCCGGCATAGGTCTTGAGGCCCGGCCAGAGATGGGCGGCATGGCTGTCGCCGATCAGGACGATGGCCGGCTTGCCCGGGGTCCGCTTCAGGCACGTCGCCCGGTCATAGTGGTCGGCCGGCGAGACGAGGAAGCACTGGCCGCCGCGATAGAAGCCGTCGCCGTCATATTCGGTATAGGCGACGATCTTCTGCTGCGCGGGCGAATACCGCCACGGCGCACCATGATCGAGCACGGCCGCCGCACCGGCCCCGCAGCCGATGACCATGGTCGCCACCGCGACCCCCAGGCTGACGCCGGTCGGCGTCGTCGCCCGGTTCTTCTGGAAGGGCTGCTCGACAAAGCGCCAGGACAGATAGGCCAGGCCGATGGCCGTGGCGATGATGCCGGCCTGCACCGGCGGGCTGAACGGCAGGTAGAGCCCGATCTTGGCAAAGACGATCACCGGCCAGTGCCAGAGATAGAGCGAATAGGAGATCAGGCCGATCCAGCGCAGCGGCGGGATCGCGGCAATGCGCCCGGCCACGGTCTCGCCTTCCTGGCCGGCCGCGATGACCAGCGCGGCCCCGAGGCAGGGCGGCAGGGCGGCGAGGCCGGGGAACGGCACCTGGGCATTGTAGACCTTGATCGGCACCAGGATCAGCGCCAGGCCGACCGAAGCGGCGAGGTGGCGGGTCCAGGTCCTCTGGAACTTCGGGAAGACGCCCAGGGCCGGCAGGGCCCCAATCAGCAGTTCCCAGGCCCGCGAGGGCAGAAGATAGAAGGCCGCCGAGGCATCGCGCGGCAGGGTAAAGATCGCAAAGCCCAGAGACACGACGGTCAGGGCCAGGGCGCACCAGCCGATCTTCCACTTCAGACGGTGGAACAGCATCAGCAGCAGCGGCCAGACGACGTAGTACTGCTCCTCGATCGCCAGCGACCAGGTATGCAGCAGCGGCTTGACCAGGGCATCGGCGTCGAAATAGCCCGTCTCGCCATAGAACAGCAGGTTCGAGCCGAACAGGCAGGTGGCGATCACGCTCTTGCCGAACCGCGCCAGCTCCGACGGCGGCAACACCAGCATGGAGATGGCCGCCGTCACGGCCATGACCAGGAACAGGGCCGGGAAGATCCGGTGCACCCGTCGCTTGTAGAAGTCAGCAATCGAGAAGGTGCCGGTCTCGAGGTCCTTGCGGATGATGCTGGTGATCAGGAAGCCCGAGATGACGAAGAAGACGTCCACCCCGATGAACCCGCCCTTGAGGCCGGGCAGCTCCGCATGAAACCCCAGAACAGAGAGGACGGCGATCGCCCGCAAAAGGTCGATGTCGTTCCGGTGCCGCATGTATCCCCTCAGCGCTGCCGCGTGGCTCCGACCCTCGCTACGCGGGCGGTGTGTCGAATTCAACCATCACTCCCTTCACAGGCCGTGAACAGGGGCACATGGCGGGCACATCCGGCATCCTTTTCTCTGCCCGGTGACAAGGCGCGCCGCCCCGCCTATAGGTCGAATATTGGTGAGGACAGTGCAGCTTGACGGTAAACGCCCCCGACTCGAAGCCTCATGACCCGGCGCAGCCGCCCGCTGCGACGGCCGGCGGCCAGCATTATCTGACCCTCGACGGACTGCGGGGCGTGGCGGCTTTCGCCGTCATGGCCATGCACAGCGGGTCGTGGTTCGCCCCGGGCGGCGTCTTTACCCACGCCTATCTGGCGGTCGACTTCTTCTTCCTGCTGAGCGGCTTTGTCGTCGCCCATGCCTATCAGCCCCGGCTGTCCCAGGGGCGCCTGTCGCCGCCGCGATTTGTGCTGGCGCGGGTGATCCGGCTCTATCCGCTCATCCTGCTCGGCATGCTGATCGCCGGCGCCTTTCTGGGCCTTCGCTGGATGTCGGGCCGGCGCGACCTGCCGCTCGAGGCGATCATCGAGGCCACGGTCATGGGCATAGCCCTGATCCCGACGCTGACGCCCAACCCGATCGCGCCGCACGAGGCCTATCCCCTCGATGGTCCGCTCTGGTCCCTGTTCTTCGAACTGCTGGTCAATATCGCCTACGGCCTGGCGTTCCGCTGGATCTCCGTGCGCGTGATGGTCCTGCTGGTCCTGGCCGGGCTGGGTGGAATCATCGCCGCCGTCATGATCCATGGCCATCTGGATGTCGGCGTCTCGCCCGAGACCTTCGCCTGGGGCATTCCCCGCGTCACCTTCGGCTTTTTCGGCGGCGTGCTGATCCACCATCTGGTCGCGAACCGGGGCTGGCGGCTGCCGGTCATCGGGCCCGTCGTCGCCACGATCATCCTGGTCGCCCTGTTCTGCCTGCCCCGCACCTGGCCGGGCCGGGGACTGTTTGACCTGGCCTGTGCGGTGATCGTGTTCCCCGCCATGCTGCTGTCCTGCCTCGGCAGCCGGCCGACCGGCCTGATCGCCCGGCTCTGCCGGCTCAGCGGCGACCTGTCCTATCCGCTCTATGTCCTGCAGCGGCCGATCTACTGGTGGCTGGGCGGGGTCTATCTGTCGCTCGAGGTGACGCGGCTGCCGGCACCCCTGCCGGGCCTGATCGCCACGGCCGTTGTCGTCACCGGCTCATGGCTGGCGCTCAAGCTCTGGGACGAGCCCATCCGCAAGGCGCTCGCCCCGCTCACCCGGTCCCGGCGGACCTGAGATCCTTGACGCTCCGGGCCCGGGCGACCGCCCGGGCCCGGAAGCCCGTCACTAAACCAGCCAGAAGTCGTTCAGGCTGATCGCTGCCTTGTTGGTCAGAGTCGCGATCTGCACCTTGTCGGCCCCGTCGCCGCCATTGGCATCGAAGAACAGCGCACCGGTGGCGGTGTCGTAGAGCAGGGTCGCGCTGGCGCTGGT
>NZ_QAII01000163.1:6327-6976 GCF_003060965.1 Caulobacter sp. HMWF025
GCCAGAAGTCATTGAGGGTGATCGCTGCCTTGTTGGTCAGGGTCGCGATCTGCACCTTGTCGGCCCCGTCGCCGCCATTGGCATCGAAGAACAGCGCACCGGTGGCGGTGTCGTAGAGCAGGGTCGCGCTGGCGCTGGTCGGCTGGGGCGCGACACCGCTGACGAAGGTGATGTCGGACAGGCTGATCAAGCCAAAGGCGGTGGCCTTAAGGGCGATGTGATCGACCCCGACTTGCAGATCCGCGATCCGGTCGATCCCGTGACCGATGCTGTCGAAGCGGAAGACGTCCGCGCCGCCGCCACCGGTCAGGATATCGCTGCCGATACCGCCGTTCAGAACGTCGATGCCTGCGCCGCCGACCAGGGTGTCGATGCCGGCCCCGCCGGTGATCACCGTCCCGGTGCCATTGGCATAGCCCGCGAAATTGCCGGTGCCGGCAAAGGTCAGGACTTCAATATTGTTGGCCGCGATCGCCGAGTTGATGGTCACGATCTGGGTATCGTAACCCTCACCGGCATTTTCGACGATGGTGTCGCCGGCATTGTCGAAGACATAGGTGTCGTTGCCGAGGCCGCCGATCATGCGGTCGCCGCCGAGGCCCCCGTCGAGGGTGTCGTTGCCGCTGCCGGCGGTCATGACATTGACGAT
>NZ_QAII01000163.1:6986-7163 GCF_003060965.1 Caulobacter sp. HMWF025
TACGGAATTGAGGCTGGTGGTCTGGGTATCGTAACCCTCACCGGCATTCTCGACGATAACGTCGCCACTGTTGTCCGTCACATAGGTGTCGTTGCCGAGGCCGCCGATCATGCGGTCGCCGCCGAGGCCCCCGTCGAGGGTGTCGTTGCCGCTGCCGGCGGTCATGACATTGACGAT
>NZ_QAII01000163.1:7173-7861 GCF_003060965.1 Caulobacter sp. HMWF025
AAGAGAACGGCCGTGGAGGCCAGAAGCAGGGATTTCATACTGTAGGTCCTTGGACGCACGACAGGGCGCGGCCGAAAGCAGGCTGATCATGTGATGGAACGCGCGAGGTCGGGACCTTGGTCCTGACACGCGGGCAGGGGGCACGATCCGGCGAAGGCCGGTCGGCTAGATCAGCAGGCTGGGAGGACCTCGGGCCGGCAGGGGGGGCGCGGCCAGGCCACGGCCCGGCACCAGGTGCACGCGCCGGACCGGCGGCGCGGGCTGGAAGGTGACAAACTCGACGCGGGCGACGATCAGGGCGCTCGGCGGCGGCGCGGGGGCGGCCTGGGCGGCGAACGGACAGGGCGTGTCGTGTCCGGCGCGATCGGCGGGCGACTCGTGCTTCTCGCCCAGCGGTGCCCCGGGCTCGGCGACCATCGGCCCCTGACCCGTACAGAGAACCAGCGCGAAGGGCAGTCCGTTGCGCGGTTCCGGCGCGGTCATGAAGCCGACCGGGATCAGGATCTTCAGGACAATGGCCAGCGTCGCGAGGACCAGGAAGGTCTCTCGGGCAATCCGTCTTGCTGTGGCGGCCGGGCGAGTCACCGCTGCCGTTTAGCGTACGACCAAGCCTGTGTCGCCTCAGATCGATCCCTTAGGGGAAGGCGCAAGGGCCATTTCCGATCGTCCTTGATAAGCCGTCAGACCA
>NZ_QAII01000029.1:0-3906 GCF_003060965.1 Caulobacter sp. HMWF025
GCCTGGCCCACCGCCGAGATCGCGGTCATGGGGGCCAAGGGGGCGGTCGAGATCATCTTCCGGGCCGAGGCCAAGGACCCCGTCGCCCTGGCCGCCCGCGAGGCCGAGTACAAGGACGCCTTCGCCAATCCGTTCGTCGCCGCCAGCCGCGGCTATATCGACGACGTCATCATGCCCCACGGCACTCGCCGCAGGATCGTCCGGGGTCTCAAGTCCCTCAAGGGCAAGGAACTCACCAACCCCTGGAAGAAGCACGACAACATTCCCCTGTGAGCCATCTCGTGGGCGGCTGGATGCAGTGAGTACGGCCAAGGGGGGAGGCTTTTGGGCCGCGCTGTGCTACAGGCACGCGCAATGACTGACACCACCTCCCAAAACGCCCGCCCCGAAAACACCCGGGCAGGCTTCGCCGCCATCATCGGGGCTCCGAACGCCGGCAAGTCCACCTTGGTCAACCGCATGGTCGGGGCCAAGGTTTCCATCGTCACCCAGAAGGTCCAGACCACGCGCTTTCCGGTGCGCGGTGTGGCCATGCACGGTGAGGCCCAGATTATCCTGGTCGACACCCCCGGCATCTTCAGCCCGCGCCGTCGGCTGGATCGCGCCATGGTTCGTTCGGCCTGGAGCGGCTCCGAAGAAGCCGAGGTGACGGTTCATCTCGTCGACGTGCAGGCCGAGCTGGCGTCGCGCATCGACAAGGCCACGCCTGCCGAGTTTCGCTCCGTGCAGGACGTCCAGACCATTATCGAAGGCCTGAAGTCGGCCAATCGCAAGGTCATCCTGGCCCTGAACAAGATCGACGGCGTCAAGCGCGAGACGCTGCTGGCCGTCACACAGGACCTCTTCGACACCGGCGTCTATTCCGAGGTCTTTATGATCAGCGCCGCCACCGGCGCGGGCGTCGATGACCTGCTGGCCAAGCTGGCCTCGATGATGCCGCTCAGCCCCTGGCTCTATCCCGAAGACCAGACCGCTGACCTGCCGGCCCGGCTTCTGGCCGCAGAGATCACCCGCGAGAAGATCTATCTGCGGGTCCACGAAGAGCTGCCCTATGCCGCCTCGGTGGAGACGACGGCCTTTGAGGAGCGTGCCGATGGCAGCGTTCGGATCGAGCAGACAGTCTATGTCGAGCGCGACGGCCAGCGGATCATCGTGCTGGGCAAGGGCGGTCAGACCCTGAAGTGGATCGGCCAGGCTTCGCGCGAAGAGCTGTGCGACATTCTCGACCGCAAGGTGCACCTGTTCCTGCACGTCAAGGTCAAGGAGAACTGGGCCGAGGAGCGGGGCCTGTTCAGCGACATGGGCCTGGACTTCGATGTCTAAAGGACCAGGCGTCGACCTGGACGCCTATCTGGCTCGGATCGGTTATGACGGCCCGCGCGAGCCGACCCTTGCCGTGCTGCGCGAGATCTGCCGGATGCACCCCGGAGCGATCCCGTTCGAAAACATCGACGTCCTGCTGGGTCGCCCGATCAGCCTGGATCCGGCCCAGATCGATGCCAAGCTCATTGGGGCAGGGCGGGGTGGCTACTGCTACGAGCAGAACAGCCTGCTGAAGCGGGCGCTCAGCCAGTTGGGCTTCGAAGTCGCCGGTCTGATGGCTCGGGTGCTGTGGTTGGTCCAGCCCGGTGCCCCCGCCCGGCCGCGCTCGCATATGGTGCTGGGCGTGCAGATCGAGGGCGAAACCTGGCTTGCCGACGCCGGGTTCGGTGGCTGTGTGCTGACCGCGCCCCTGAAGCTTTTTGCCGATGGCGAGCAGGCCAGCCCCAACGGACCTTTCCGGATCGTCGATGCCGCGCCCGAACTGGGCATTGAACGCCAGGTTCAGGCCAACCTGTCCGGAACCTGGAGCCCGCTCTATCAGGTGGCCAAGGGCAGCTGGGCCGACATCGACTATGAGCAGGTCAACTTCTACACCTACACCCATCCCTCCTCGCACTTCACCTGGAGCATGACGGTCGGACGGACCACGCCGACGGCCCGCTATGCCCTGAAGAACAACCGGCTGACCCACCGCGATGCGACGGGTGGGCTGGTTTCGCAGCGGGATCTCTCGGTGGATGAGCTGGAGGCCGCTCTGCGCGACCTGATCGGCCTGCCGGTAGAGGCCGACTGGCGACCGGTGCTGGAGAAGGTCGTGGGCTGGGGAACCCCGACCTAGGTGGAATGGGAGGACGAAGCCTTTGTGCTGTCCGCGCGCATCCACGGCGAGACCAGCGCCATTGTCGAACTGCTGACCGAAACGCACGGAAAGTTCGCGGCTCATGTCTCGGGGGCGGCTTCCCGTCGGATGAAGCCATTCCTCCAGCCGGGCTCCCGGGTCATTGCCCGCTATCGTGCCCGGATGTCTGACCAGTTGGGCTCAGCCAGTCTTGAGCCGATGGGCGAGGGCGTGGCCTCGCTGTTCGACGACTCGCTGGCGCTTGCCGGCCTGTCTTCTGCGGCCTCGCTGGCAGCCGGTGCCTTGCCCGAGCGCGAGGCTCATCCCGGTGCGTTCCGGGCGCTCGAAGCCCTGCTGGGTGTCCTGCAGATCCGCGAGATCTGGCCGGCAGTCTATGTGCGCTACGAGGCCGGGCTGTTGCAGGAACTGGGCTTTGGTCTCGACCTCTCCAAATGTGCGGCGACGGGGACGTTCGACGACCTGATCTATGTCAGTCCGCGTACCGGCCGCGCCGTGAGCCGGGCGGCCGGCGAGCCCTATCGCGACAAGCTTCTGCCCTTGCCGCCCTTTCTGCTGTCAGCCCAAGGTGGGCTGGCAGAGGGCGACGTGAAGAAGGGCCTGGATATCACCGGCCACTTTCTCGAGCAGTTCGTGTTCGGACCGCTGAACCGCCCGCTGCCACCGACGCGGGTCTGGTTACTGGACCGACTGGCGGAAGCGGGGCGGCTTTAAGAACCGTCACAAAGGCACGATAACGCCAAGTTCCAGCTCAGGAGTTGCCGGTGTCCAACCTTCTCGATCGCTATGCCCTGTCCCGCCGCCGGGCCCTGGCCACCTTCGGTGGTCTTGCCGCCGGGATGCTTTCGATCCCCCTGCTGAGCGGGCAGGCCATCGCGCAGCCGGTCTTCGCGATCTATCCGTTCCAGCTGGGTGTCGCATCCGGTGACCCACAGCCGGACGGCTTCGTCATCTGGACACGCCTGGCTCCCGAGCCGTTTGAAATCGGTTACGGCATGCCGAGCGCGCCGGTCGAGGTCTCCTGGGAAGTCGCATCGGACGCAGGCTTCAGGACGGTCGTGGCCAAGGGCACCGCTGTCGCCATGCCCGAACTGGGCCACGCGGTCCATGTAGAGGTCGGCGGCCTCGAGCCGAGCCGCGACTACTGGTACCGCTTTGTCGCCGGCAAGGAGCGCAGCCTGACCGGCCGCTCGCGGACGACCCCCGCTCTGGGCGCGACCGTCGACCGCGTTTGCTTCGCGATCGCCGGCTGCCAGAACTACGAGCAGGGGTACTACACCGCACATCGGCGCCTTGCCGAAGAGAGCCCCGACTTTGTGTTCTGCTACGGCGACTACATCTATGAGGGGCGCGGGAACCGGATCTGGAACAGCAGCCGGGGTCCGGTTGAGAACGTTCGCCAGCATTTCGGCGGCGAGATCTACAGCCTCGACGACTACCGGCGGCGTTATGCCCAGTACAAGATGGATGCCGATCTGCAGGCGGCCCATGCTGCGGCTCCCTGGTTCGTCGTCTGGGACGACCATGAGATCGACAACAACTGGGTCGCGGATCTGGACCAGGACGGTGTTGACCCGAGGGTCTTCAATCTGCGCCGGCAGGCCGCCGTACAGGCCTACTTCGAGAACATGCCCCTGCGGCCGAGCAGCTTCCCGGTCGGCACGACGATCCAGCTTTACCGGCGGGCCAGCTTTGGAGGTCTGATGGATCTCAACCTGCTCGACACC
>NZ_QAII01000029.1:3916-60071 GCF_003060965.1 Caulobacter sp. HMWF025
TCCCTGAAGGCCGAAGTCCTGGGTCTTCAGCAGGAGAAGTGGCTGCTGGACGGCCTTTCGGCCTCAAAGGCCCGCTGGAACGTCCTGGCTCAGCAGATCATGGTCATGGATCTGGATCGCGATCCCAGTGAGAAGTCGGCCGTCAATCCTGACTCCTGGGCCGGTTACCGTTCACCCCGCAACCGGCTGCTCAAGCAGATCCGTGACCGCAAGATCGCAAACCCTGTCGTTCTGACGGGGGACGAGCATCAGAACTATGCCGGGGATCTATATCTGGATGGCGCGCATCCCACAGGTGCTCCCATCGGAACCGAGTTCGTCGTCACCTCGATTTCCTCGGGCGGGGACGGGGTCGATCAGCGCGATGACATGGCGAAGATTCAGGCGGTCAATCCGCAGCTGAAGTTCAACAACAGCCAGCGTGGCTATGCCATCTGCGATGTCACGCCCGAGCGCTGGCAGACCGAGTTCCGGGTCCTCGATGCCATCACCCGGCGCGACGGAAAGCTGACCACCCGGGCGAAGCTGGTGACTGAGGCCGGAAAACCGGGGATCGTCGCCGCCTAAGGCGTCGAATCGGCGCGCGGGTTTCTGCTAGGGTGAGGTTCACGCGTAACGAATCTCCCCATGAACAAACCTGTCCTACCTCCCGGCGGTCCTGGCGATCGCATTCTTGACGAGCCGCTGACCGAGGCCCTGTCGCGACGCTATCTGGCCTATGCGCTGTCGACGATCAGCTCGCGGGCCCTGCCGGACGTGCGCGACGGCCTGAAGCCGGTTCACCGTCGCGTGCTCTACGCGATGAACAACATGCGTCTGAACCCGGAATCCGCAGCGCGAAAGTGCGCCAAGGTGGTCGGGGAGGTGATGGGTAACTTCCACCCGCACGGCGACCAGTCGATCTATGACGCCCTGGTGCGCCTGGCCCAGGACTTCGCCCAGCGCATCCCGCTGGTCGAAGGGCAGGGGAACTTCGGCAATATCGACGGCGATAACGCGGCGGCCATGCGTTACACCGAGTGCCGGATGACGGAAGCAGCGACCCTGCTTCTCGACGGCATCGACGAAGACGCGGTCGACTTTCGCCCCACCTATGATGGTCAGGACGAAGAGCCGGTGGTCCTGCCAGCGGGCTTCCCCAATCTTCTGGCCAACGGTTCATCCGGCATTGCCGTCGGCATGGCGACCTCGATCCCACCGCATAATGCGGCCGAACTGATCGATGCCTGCCAGTTGTTGCTCGCGCGTCCGGATGCCACGACCGAGGACTTGCTCGAGCGCGTGCCGGGGCCGGACTTCCCGACCGGTGGCGTGATTGTCGAGCCGCGTTCCAGCCTGCTGGAGGTCTATGAAACCGGACGCGGCGGCGTCCGCGTGCGGGCCAAGTGGGAGAAGGAAGACACCGGGCGCGGCACCTACCAGATCGTCGTCACCGAGATTCCCTATCAGGTGAAGAAGTCTGATCTGGTCGAGCAACTGGCTGACCTGATCGAAAACAAGAAGGCTGCCCTCCTGGGCGACGTGCGCGACGAGAGCGCCGAGGATATCCGGCTGGTGCTGGAGCCGAAGTCCAAGAACGTCGAACCCGAAGTGCTGATGGAGAGCCTGTTCAAGCTTTCGGCGCTTGAGAGCCGGTTCCCGGTCAACATGAATGTTCTGGATGCCCGTGGCACGCCGGGCGTTATGGGGCTGAAACAGGCCCTGATGGCGTTCCTGGTGCACCGCCGCGAGGTTCTGACCCGCCGGGCCCGCCATCGCCTGGCCAAGATTGAAGCCCGTCTGCATATCCTGGACGGCCTGCTGATCGCCTACCTCAATCTCGATGAGGTCATTCGGATCGTCCGCTACGAGGACAAGCCGAAAGAGAAGCTGATCGAGACCTTCAAGCTCTCGGACATCCAGGCAGACGCGATCCTCAATACCCGCCTGCGCCAACTGGCCAAGCTGGAAGAGATGGAGATCCGCCGCGAGCATGCGGAACTCATGGAGGAGCGCGACGGCATTCTCGCCATGCTGGCCAGTGATACGCTGCAATGGAAGCTGGTCGGCGAGGGCCTGGCCCATGTCCGCGCCGCCCTGTTGAAGATCAAGCACCCGCTCGACAAGGGCGGGCGTCCGACCGGCGTCATGGGCCGTTCGATCTTCGCGGACGCGCCTCTGGTTGATGCCGATGCGGCGATGGAAGCGCTGATTGTTCGCGAGCCGATCACGATCATCCTGTCGGACCGGGGCTGGATCCGGGCCGCCAAGGGCAAGGTCGAGGATCCGTCCGAACTGAAGTTCAAGGAAGGCGACAAGCTCGGCTTCCTGGTCCCGGCAGAGACCACAGACAAGCTGCTGATCTTCTCCAGCGACGGCCGCTTCTTCACGATCGGATGTGACAAGCTGCCGAGTGCGCGGGGCCATGGGGAACCCCTGCGGATGATGATCGAGCTGGACGACAAGGTTAAGATCCTCGACGTCTTCCCGTTCAAGGCCGGCCGCAAGCGCATTCTGGCCTCGAAGCTGGGCTATGGCTTCCTGATGCCGGAAGAGGAAGCGCTGGCCAACCGCAAGGCCGGCAAGCAGGTTCTGACCGTTGACGAGGCTGGAGCCGCATTCTGTCTGGAAGCGACGGGTGATCAGCTTGCCGTGATCGGTGACAACGGCAAGATCCTGATCTTCCCGCTGGAGGAGCTCCCGGAAATGCCCCGAGGCAAGGGCGTGAAGCTGCAGGCCTATCGCGAGGGCGGTCTGCGCGATGCGCTATCCTTCAACGCTGAGACCGGCGGGTTCTGGATTGACCCTGCGGGCCGTCGTCGCGACTGGACCGACTGGCAAACCTTCGTCGGCAAGCGCGCCGGCGCTGGCAAGATGGTCCCGCGCGGCTTCCCCACCTCGAAGCGGTTCAGGCCCAAATGAGGACGGGACGGCTGAGGCGTCGGGCGATCGCATTTGTCGCCAGCCTGCTGGGCTGCGCCGCCGCCGGAGCCGCCTCGGCCGCGCCGTTTCCTCGGGTCCAGCCCGAGGCGGTGGGGTTCTCGAGCGAGAAGCTCCGCAAGCTGGATGAGGCGATGCAGGCCATGGTCGATCAGGGCCAGGTCGCCGGTGCGGTGACGGTGCTCGCGCGCCATGGTCAGGTCGTTCAGGCTGCGGCCTTTGGCAAACGCGGGCTGGAAGCCGGCGATCCTATGCCCATGGATGCGATCTTCCGGATCCGGTCCGAGACCAAGCCGGTCACGGGCGTGGCCATGATGATCCTCTATGAGGAGGGGCGCTGGAAACTGGACGACCCGGTCAGCAAGTATGTGCCCGAGTTCGCCAATCTTCGGGTCGCCAAGATGGACGCCGAGGGCCGGCCGGTGCTGTCGCCGATCTCGCGTCCGCCGACCATGCGCGAACTGATGACCCACACGGCGGGCTTTGCCTACGGCATCGCCGATGATCCCTCCAGCCCGGCCGACCAGGCCTACTACCGGGCCTCGGTCCTGCAGTCAGAGTCGCTCGACCAGATGGTTCGCAAGGTCTCGGACCTGCCGATGTTCGCAGAGCCGGGCACGCTTTGGCGCTACAGCATCGCCGCCGATATCCAGGGCTATATCGTCGAGAAGCTTTCCGGGAAGACGCTGCCGGTCTTTATGCAGGAGCGGATCTTTGCGCCGCTCGGCATGACGGATACGGCCTTCTATGTGCCGGCCGAGAAGGTGGGGCGTCTCGCAGCGCTCTATGATTCCGATGCCGCCGGTCGCCTGACACCGGTCCATGAGGCCGGATGGCGAGATGTGACACGGCCGCCGCTCGCCCCTTCCGGTGGCGGCGGGCTCGTCTCGACGGCCCATGATTTTGCCCGGTTTGCCCAGATGCTCCTCAATGGTGGTGACCTGGACGGGGTGAGGATACTCCAGCCTGAAACCGTGGCGCTGATGCGCCTCAACCAGTTGCCGGCGAGCTTTACGGTCACGACCAACGGGACGGCCAATGTCCTGACGACGGGCCAGAAAGCCTTCCCGTTTGCTGCAGGTATGGGCTACGGGCTCGACGTTGCCGTGGCGGTCGACCCTGCCGCTTCCGGCGCGCCCGTGGGCGTCGGGACCTTCAGTTGGGGCGGAAGTGCCGGAACCTGGTTCTGGATTGACCCGACCAACGATCTCTTTTTCATCGGCATGATTCAGCGCCTCGGCGGGGTGGGTTCAGGCCTTGATGCCACGACGAGGACTCTGGTCTACCAGGCCCTGGAACATCCGGATCAATAGGACGTCATGGCCATGGGCAAGGGACGCTTGGAAGCCTTCAGTGATGGTGTCCTGGCCATCGCGATCACGATCATGGTCCTCGAGCTGAAGGTTCCGCACCAGGCGGATCTGGCAGCTCTGTGGCCGATCCTACCTGTGTTCCTGAGCTACGTCCTCAGCTTCATCTATGTCGGCATCTACTGGAATAACCACCACCACATGCTGCATGCGGTGAGGTCGGTTTCGGGGCCGATCCTCTGGGCCAACCTCAACCTGCTGTTCTGGCTCTCCCTGGTTCCCTTCGTCACCGCGTGGATGGGCGAGAACCATCTGGCCCCCCTACCGGTCGCGCTTTATGGCGGTGTGATGCTGCTGGCAGCTTGCTCCTATACCCTGCTGACCCGGTTGATCATCCGGCATGAGGGCAAGGACTCGCCACTCGCCCTTGCGACGGGCGGCGATCTCAAGGGCAAGGTTTCCCTGCTTCTCTATGTTGTCGCCATACCGGTTGCCTTTGTGAGTGTCTGGCCGGCCATCGCCGCCTATGTGGCGGTTGCCGTAATCTGGTTCATCCCCGATCGACGCATCGAGCGCGTTCTCAAGGTCCAGTAGGCACGGTTCCGACACCTCAAACAGGTGTTTGCATCGTGCGGCCGAGCCAGTCATTCTGCCTTCCAAAATCAAGGGAGGGGCGCATGAACCCGGCGGCCGAATTCGACATTATCGTCTATGGCGCGAGCGGCTTTACCGGCCGGCTGGTGGCCGAGTATCTGGCCCGCCAGTATGGCGTCGGCGGGTCCGTACGCTGGGCGATGGCCGGCCGCAGCCTGGAAAAGCTGGCGGAGGTTCGCGACGAAATCGGGGCTCCGGGCGAAACGCCGCTGGTCGTGGCCGACGCCGGTGACGAGGCTTCGCTGGCGGCGATGGTTTCGCGGACCAAGGCTGTGCTGACGACGGTCGGTCCCTACCAACTCTATGGATCAGCCCTGGTCGCGGCCTGTGCGGCCGCCGGGACGGACTATCTCGATCTCTGTGGCGAGCCCGCGTGGATGCGTCACATGATCGATGCGCATCAGGCGACGGCCCAGCGGACCGGCGCGCGCATCGTCTTTTCGTGCGGCTTCGACTCCATTCCGTTCGAACTGGGCGTCTGGTTCGTCCAGGAGGCCGCCAGGCAGAAGCTCGGCGGACCCGTGCCCCGCGTGAAGGGCCGCGTGCGCGGCATGAAGGGCGGTTTTTCGGGCGGCACGGCCGCCAGTCTCAAGGCGACCATGGCTGCTGCGGCCAGAGACCCGTCGATCATTGCCCTGCTCAAGAATCCCTTCTCCCTCGTCCCGGGCTTTGAAGGCCCGGAGCAGCCTTCCGGAGCCAAGCCCCTGTTTGAAGAGGATCTGGGGTCGTGGTCGGCCCCGTTCGTCATGGCGGCGATCAACACCCGCAATGTCCATCGCTCCAATGCGCTGCTGGGCCAGAGCTATGCGGCCGATTTCGTCTATGACGAGATGATGCTGACCGGGCCCGGTGATCAGGGACAGCAGATCGCCGAGGCGATCGCGGGCGGTGCAGGCGGTCTGGGCGGAGAGGGCGGCCCCAAGCCCGGCGAAGGGCCCAGCAAGGAAGAGCGCGAGACGGGCTTTTATGATGTCCTCTTTGTCGGTATCGCGGCGGACGGCCAGCGTGTCATGGCATCGGTCAAGGGCGACAAGGACCCCGGCTATGGCTCGACGAGCAAAATGATCGCCGAAAGCGCGATTTGCCTCGTGACGGAGGCCGGTGAGGTTCCCGGTGGGATCTGGACCCCGGGCGCGGCGATGCAGGGAAAGCTGGTTGCGCGACTTGAGGCCAATGCCGGTCTCAAATTCACAGTGGAATAGGCCCCGTCAGCCCAAAGCCGACGGGGCAGAAAAACTGGCTGCGCAAGCGCCGTAAATCGACCTAAGGTCGCTTCAAACAAACGTTCGGGAGGGCGGTTATGGCTGTGCGTCAGTGGATGGGAGCCGCATTGGCGGTCGGGTTGCTGGCGGCAGCGCCGGCGTTTGCGGCACCGCGCAGTGGGCCGGCGGTCACCCTGGCGACAGCGGCACCCGAGAGCGTTGGCTTTTCGACCGAGCGGCTGAAGCGCCTCGATTCAGCCATGCAGGCCCTTGTGGACCAGGGACACCTGCCAGGCGTTACGACTCTCGTTGCCCGCCACGGCAAGATCGTCAGCTTCCAGGTTCACGGCAAGAAAGGCTTCGGCGGCCCCGCGATGACCCGGGACACCGTGTTCCGGATCTACTCCCAGACCAAACCTGTGACCGGCGTGGCCATGATGATGCTCTTTGAAGAGGGCAAATGGCGGCTGGACGATCCGGTCAGCAAATATATCCCGGAGTTCGCAAATCTGCGGGTCTTCAAGGGGCAGAACCCTGATGGCAGCTTCATCACCGAAGCGGCGGATCGACCGCCGACCATGCGCGAAATCATGAGCCATTCGGCGGGCTTTGCTTATGGCCTTGTTCCGGACAATCCCATCGACAAAGCCTATGTCTCAACCGGCGTTTTGGGTAGCCGCAGTGGCCAGGAGTTCATCGAGAAGGTCGCTGCGCTCCCCCTGGTGGGCCAGCCCGGCAAGCAGTGGAAATACAGCGCCTCGGTCGATATCCAGGGCTTCATCATTGAAAAGCTGTCGGGAATGTCTCTGCCCGATTTCATGCGTACACGGATTTTTGAGCCGCTGAAGATGGTCGATACCGGCTTCCATCTGCCGGTCGAGAAGTCCGACCGCCTGGCGTCTCTCTACCTGTGGAGCCCCAAGGACAAGAAGCTGGTGTCCGCCTCCGGCTTCATGGTCCTGGACATCACCAAGCCGCCGGCTGTCGCTTCCGGCGGCGGGGGTCTGGTCTCGACCAATGCCGACTATGCCCGTTTCGCCCAGATGATCCTGAACGGTGGCACCCTCGACGGAGCCCGGATCCTCTCGCCGAGCACCATTGCCCTGATGGGCTCCAATCACCTGTCCGATGACATCATGACCGGGCAGGAGGGCTCTTTCACAAATCGCCGCGGTCAGGGCTTCGGCCTTGATTTCATGGTCATCACCGATCCGGCCCGCGCCGGAACGCCGGCCGGCAAGGGGACAATCAGCTGGGGCGGAGCGGCCGGAACCTGGTTCTGGATCGACCCGGAGAATGATCTCTTCGTGCTGGGGATGATCCACGTGCTGAACAAGGACGGCGATCCGGCCCTGCGCAATCTCGATGATCTCAGCCAGCAGCTCATCTATTCGGCCCTGGTCGACCCTTCGAAATAACCGAACGAAAACAATAAGAAAATCAGGGAGCGAGCGCCATGAAGGCCGCCGTCTACTATGAAACCGGGAAGCCGGACGTCCTGCGCTACGAGGACGTCGAAGATCCAAAGTGCCATGCCTCCGGCGTGCTGATCCGGGTCGAGGCTGTCAGTATCGAGGGCGGCGACACTCTCAATCGCGGGGGCGGCGCGATGGCGGGTTCCCCCCACATCGTCGGCTACCAGGCTGCCGGTGAGATCGTCGAGGTCGGGGCCGATGTCACCCACCTGAAGGTGGGACAGAAGGTCGTCACCGTGAACGCCTTCGGCTCCCATGCCGAACTGCGCTCTGTTCCCGCCCGCAATGCCTGGCCGATCCCTGACGGCTTTGATCTGCTCAAGGCCTCGGCCATTCCCGTGCCGTTCGGCACGGCTCACGAGTGCCTGTTCGGCCATGGACTGCTGAAGTCCGGCGAGACGGTCCTGATCCAGGCCGGCGCCAGCGCGCTCGGCATCGCTGCCATCCAGCTGGCCAAGCGGGCAGGGGCGACGGTTCTCGCAACGGCATCCAGTGACGAGCGTCTGGAGCGGCTCAAGCCTTTCGGCCTCGATCACGGGATCAACTACAGCCGGGATGACACCGTCGAGCAGGTGATGAAACTGACGGGCGGCAAGGGCGTGGATCTGGTCGTCGACCCGGTCGGTGGCGCGACGCTGCAGTCGAGCCTGCTGTCCCTCGGCTATCGCGGCCGGGTTTCACTGGTCGGCAATGCCGGTCGGGAGCCGATGATGGTGGATGTCTCTTCCCTGATGGGCGGAAACCGCAGGCTGTCCGGCGTGTTCCTGGGGGCCGAGATCATGACCGACAGGGTGCATGACCTGATCCAGAGCCTGATCGAAGAAGCCGCGCGCGGCGACCTCACCGTCCTGATCGACAGGACCTTCCCCCTGTCCGAAGCGGCGGCGGCCCATGCCTATATCGAAAGCCGTCAGGCCGTTGGCCGCGTCCTGCTGATCCCTTGAGCGAAATGACCATGAACCGTGTTCTGGCCCATACGGGCGCAAGATATCCGATCATCCAGGCCCCTATGGGCTGGATCGCTCGCTACCCGCTGGCCTCGGCCGTTTCCCGGGCGGGAGGTCTGGGGATTATCGAGACCTCATCCGGTGAGACCGAAACCTGCAAGGCTGAAATCCGCAAGATGGCCGAGGCGGGCCTGCCGTTCGGTGTGAACCTGCCGATCCTGTTCCTGCGCGATGACTCCATGCTCAAGTTCGTCTGCGAGAGTGGAGTCAAGTTTGTCACCACCTCGGCAGGCAGCCCGGCCAAGTTCATCGGGCCGCTGAAGGATGCTGGCATTGTCGTCTATCATGCTGTGCCGACGCTCGATGCGGCGGTCAAATGCGCCGAGGCGGGGATCGACGGGCTTGTCGTTGAAGGTGCCGAGGGCGGCGGCTTCAAGAACCCCGAAGAGGTCTCGACCCTAGTTCTCCTGCAAGCGATCCGGGCGCGGGTTGATGTGCCGCTGGTGGCAGCCGGTGGCATCTGCGACGGACGCGGCATGGCGGCTGCGTTTGCGCTCGGAGCCGAGGCGATCCAGATGGGGACGCGTTTTGTCAGTTCGGCCGAGAGCCCCGTCCATGAGAACTACAAGGCGGCGATTACCGGCGGCAAGGAGACCGGCACCTGGATCCTCAACAAGAAGTCCAGTCCGTGCATTCGCGCCCTGAAGTCCGAGCGAACCAAGGTCATCTATGATGAGGGCCTCATGCCGCCGGATGCGCTGAAGGGCATTCTCGGCGTCTATTTCGGCGGCGATATGGAGGCGGCCCCCGCGCTCGCAGGCCAGACCGTAGGCCTGATCGATGAGGTCAAGACCGCCCAACAGATCATCGACGAGACCGTCAGTCAGTTCCACGACATCACCGGGCGTCTCGGCGCCCTGGCCGCTGCGCGCGGCTTCTAGGAGACTTCGACATGCAAAATCTTTTCTCGCTTGAAGGCCGGGTCGCGGTCGTCACCGGCGGCTCACGCGGTATCGGAGCCATGATCGCCAAGGGTTTCCTGACCTACGGGGCCAAGCGTGTCTACATCACGGCCCGCAAGGCCTCAGCCTGTGACGCTACCGCCGAAGCGCTGAGCGAGTTTGGTGAGTGCATCTCGCTGCCAGGCGATATCTCGACCATGGAAGGCATCGAAGGGCTCGCCAAGCGCATCATCGAGCGCGAGGACAAGCTCGACATCCTGGTCAACAACGCCGGGGCCGCCTGGGGGGCGGCCTTTGACGAGTTCCCGGAAAGCGGCTGGGACAAGACCGTGGACCTGAACATGAAGACGCCGTTCTTCCTGACCCAGGCGTTGATTGCGCCGCTGCGGGCCGCTGCCCAGGACCGGGTGGGCAAGGTCATCAACATCTGCTCGATCGATGGCCAGTCCGTCACCAAGGACGAAACCTATCCCTATGGGGCCTCCAAGGCTGGCCTGCTGCACATGACCAAGCGCATGGCCCTGCGACTGGCCTCGGACAACATCGCCGTATCGGCCATCGCGCCGGGTGCGTTCGCTTCGGACATGAACAAGGTGGCCCGCGACCATGCCGATGCCGTGGCGAAGGCCATCCCGGCGGGGCGTATCGGATCCGAGGAAGACATGGCCGGTGCCGCCATCTATCTGGCGTCGAGGGCTGGTGACTACGTCATGGGCGGTGCCGTCACGGTTGACGGCGGCGTGAGTTTCGCACGCTGATCTGACGATCGACCGGGCGAGGGTTATGCAACCGTCGCCCGGTCAAGCTCTCAGGCCGATACCCGCTTGCGCTGAGTGTCGATGATGCCGAGCGCCGTGCCGACTTCGGCGAAGACAGCCAGAACCTTGTCGATCTGTTCTTCGGTGTGCGCCGCGCTGACGCTCGTGCGCAGCAGGGGGCGGCTGTCCGGGGTCGCCGGCGGCAGGGCCAGGTTCAGATAGACACCGTTCTGCAGCAGCATGTTCCACATGCCGATCGCACTGGCCTGATCCGGCATGGTGATCGCCACAATCGGGCTGGCGGTCGGACCGGTGTGGAAGCCGAGTTCGGTCAGGCCTTCATAGAGGCGACGGGCATTGCTCATCAGCCGGTGGCGCAGGTGCGGCATCTCTTCGAGCCGCCGCAGGGCGGTCAGGGTCGAGCTGACCACCGCCGGCGGCAGCGAGGCGGTGAACATGTACGGGCGGCAGATGACGCGCATGACTTCGAAGTCGTCGAGGTTGCTGACGCAGAACCCACCGATCGCGCCCAGGCTCTTGGAGAAGGTGCCGACGATGAAATCGACATCGTCCTCAACGCCTTCCTGTTCAGCAAGACCCCGGCCGTGCTCACCCAGGACGCCCATGGAGTGGGCCTCGTCGACCAGCAGATAGCCACCGAGCTCGCGCTTTACCGCCGCGATTTCCTTCAGCGGTGCCGTGTCGCCGATCATGGAATAGATGCCCTCGACCACGATGAGGCGCTCACCGGGGACGTCCTTCATGCGCCGCAGGCGCTTGTAGAGATCTTCGGGATCATTGTGGCGGAAACGGATGACCTCGGCATGGCCCAGGCGCGAGCCGTCATAGATGCTCGCATGGCTGTCGGCATCGAGAATCAGGTGATCGCCGCGTCCGACCAGGGTCGACAGGACGCCAAGATTGGCCTGATAGCCGGTCGTAAAGACCATGGCATGCTTGCGATTGTAGAACCGGCCGAGCGCCGTCTCGAGTTCCACATGGGCTTCGAAACTGCCATTGGCGATCCGTGAGCCGGTGGTGCCCGTCCCGCGTTCCTGAACGGCCTTGACCGAGGCGGCTATGCTTTCAGGGTCAAAGGTGAGGCCGAGATAGTTGTTGGTGCCCAACAGGATCGTCGGACGGCCCTCAATCACGCCTTCGGTGGGTGAAATCACGGAGTCGAACCGGATATTGAAGGGATCTGCCCCGACCTGACGGATCGCCTGATAGGCGTCGCGATAGGCGAGGTGCTTGTCGAACAGCCCCATGTTTAGCCCTTGTTCCGAAGATCTTTAATCAGGTTGGACAGGTCGCCGGCGGTCTCGACAGAAGCCAGACGATCAAGCGGGATCGAGAGGTCGAACACGTCCTCAAGCTCCATGATGATGTTCATCAGGGCCAGGGAGTCGACCTGCAGGTCACGACCGATGTGGGTTTCGTCGGCGACCTCGACGGGGCGCCCGAGAACCGAGGTTGCCGCCTTGCCGATTTCCCGAAGAGTGAGATCCGTAACCGCTTTCATGCCGACTTGCCGAAACCCCCGTTTGCGGACCTGACTGACTCGAACTGTAACAGGGCTATTGTCGGATTCCTGACAAAATTGGCGGTTAACGTCATCAAACCGTAACTAAAAACTCCCGCTTTCGGTACCAGCTCACGCTATGGGAGAATCCTGCGTCGATCTGATATCGCGTCGCGAGAGCGCCGGGGACGCATTCGGCCTCCGAGAGGCTCCAGTTCCGGTGCAGGATCTCTCGCGCCTTGCCGGGGGTGAAAATAGAGACTGTGCCTGTGACGCGGGACCAGGTCTGTGACAGCCGGGCGATTGCCGTGATCAATCCGTCTGGAACCCGGATCAGACGGGGCTGTCTGCCGACCGCCCTCCCGGCCGACTGCATCACTTCGTCCCAACCATAGCCTTCGGACCTGGCGTCCGACAGCGCGAAGGTCCCGGGCCGCCAGTGGCGGGCCAGATCGGCAATCTGCGCGGCAGCATCCTCGACATGGATCAGGGCCATCCGCGCTCGGGCATCGAGGACCGGTAGCCACGGCGAGGTCTGCGCCAGACGAAAGAGATCGAGGGTCTCCATGTCGCCCGGCCCATAGATGGCCGGTGGCCTGACGACCGTCAGATGGCTGCCGACAATGGCCCTGACGGCGTCTTCGCCGCCGCGCTTGCTGGCGGCATAGTCAGAAAGCGCCGGGGACCGTGCCGCGAGGCTGGAAACGAGCATCACCCTGGCACCGGTCTTTTGGGCCGCGCTGGCCACCGCGCGAGCGCCAAGGACATTCACCCGATCGAACTCGTCGCGGGATTTCGCCTTGATCAGGCCAGCGGCATGAATGACCACATCGGCACCGGTGCAGAGGCGGTCCAGGCCTGCGGCAGAAGTGAGATCGCCGACGACCAGCTCTGGCTCAAGGCCTGCCCATTCCGGATCAACAATGTCTCGCCTGGCCAGGATGCGAACCGTCCAGCCGCCGTCAGCCATGGTCCTGACCAGGTGCCGGCCGAGGAACCCGGTTGCGCCGGTGATCGCGACCACACGCGAGGTCATGGCCTAGCCGCGATTAGCATAGGCACCGGCCAGGAAGGCCGCCCGGGCCTTAGAGCGGCTTAGTTTGCCTGACGATGTTTGCGGCAGGGCGTGAGCCCCGACCAGGTGGACCTGGACTTCAACACTATGGCGTACCCGCAGGACCGTTGCGACGGCCTCGGCCAGGGCCTTGCGGCTCTCGGCATCGCCGCCACGAGCCTGCACCAGGACGATGATGACGTCTTCGGTTTCGCCAGGCGTCGAAAAGGCCGCGACATCACCACTGCGCAGACCGTCGGTCTCGGCTTCGGCGGTCCACTCCAGATCCTGCGGCCAGATATTTCGGCCGTTGAGAATGATCAGGTCCTTGGCGCGCCCTGTGATCACGATCTCGCCCTCGACCAGGAAGCCAAGGTCGCCGGTATCAAGCCAGCCGCCTTCGGCCAGGACGCGGGCGGTCTCTTCAGGCTGCTCGAAATAGCCCTGCATCAGGCTGGGGCCGCGGGCAAAAATCCGTCCGACCTGCCGCTCCGCCAGGGGCAGGCCGTTTTCATTCCGGACTTCAAGCTCGTGGTGGGGAAGCACCGGACCGTTGCGGGCAAAGTCGCGCGCCCGGTCGCCGTCATCACTTTCAACGGCCAGGCCGTTCTCCAGTTGCTCGATATCCAGGCGCTCGACCTTAAGCCCACCACCAAGCGGAGCCATCGACAGGGCCAGGGTGGCCTCGGCCATCCCGTAGCTGGCGACAAAGGCCGTTTCCGAGAATCCAACCGCCTTGAATCGCTCGGCAAATGCTTTCAGCGGTCCGGTGCGGATCATGTCTCCGCCGAGGCCAGCGCTGCGCCACCGCGAGAGATCCAGATGGTCGATAGCTGCAGCTTCCGCGCGGCGGGCGCAGAGCTCATAGCCAAAGGTCGGGCTGTAGCTGATGGTGCCACCGTTCCGGGTCAAAAGGTCCAGCCACATCAGAGGGCGGCGAACAAAGGCCCCGGTCGGCAGGAGGTCAACCGACATCTGGCTGGTCATCGGGCTCAGGAGGAAGCCGATCAGCCCCATGTCATGATAGAGCGGCAGCCATGAGATGGCGCGATCTTCGGGGCGGACCTGCAGGCCGTCGCGCGTGATCGCCACGGCATTGGCCATCAGCGCCCTGTGTGTCACCACCACGCCGGTTGGAAAGCGCGTGCTTCCCGACGAGAACTGAAGATAGCAGGTCTGGTCTGGCTCAATAGCGGGCAGATCAATGCCGGAAGTCGGGGGCAGGTCTGCGAGGACCCCGGCGAATTTCAGGGGCGTCTGGGCAGCGATCTCGGGCAGCCAAGCGGCCATGGATGCCGGGCCGATCAGGATTGAGGCCCGGGCCGAGGCCAGCATCCGGGTGATCTGGTCGACATAGGCCGCGCGCCCTCCCAGCGGAGCGGGCAAGGGCAAGGGGGCCGGGGCAAGACCGGCATACTGGCACGCAAAAAAGGCGCGAACGAAGTCGGCGTCCGTTTCGGCAATCAGGCCAACGGTGCCACCCGGCACGGCCCCCGTCGCCAGCATCCGCCCGGCAAGGTCCATCGCCTGGGCTCGAAGGTCTGCATAGGGCAGGGCCTCGACCAGTTCACCGCGCAAAGAATAGAGGTTCACGCCGGTTTCGCCCGTGGCCGCAAAGTCGAGCGCGGCCGTCAGGGTCGGAAAATCGGCGAAGCGCACCGTTCGCCCGGCGCCTGTCGGTGTCATCATCATCATACGCCTTTGGCGTCGTTTGCGTCTTTCGCGCAAGAGGGTTCGTTGTCTCTGAGGACGGAGGGGCGCCCAAGTTGGGCCCTTAGGGTGAGGAACATGCCGGTCGCCATGGCAAGCGCTGCTCCGATCAGGGCAAGGCCTGCACCGCTCAGGCCCATAGTCCGGATCAGCGGCACGAGGGCGAGCAGAAACAGGCTGGAAACGACGATGCGTACCCTGAGGGCTGCCCCGGCAGCACGCATTGACACCAGCATCGGCTCCAGGGGCAGGGCCAGGATTCCGATCGCAGCAGCGGCAACCTGCCAGGTCATGATGCCGGCAGCGCCCACATAGGCCTTGCCCATGACCAGCGCCAGCAGGGGCTTGCCAGCCAGGGCGCTGAGCAGGAGCAGAGCGCCGGCGACTGCGCCGCCGAGCAGGGAAATCTGGATGGCCAGCTTCCGCATCGCGCCTTCCCCTTCTGTGACCCGAAGCTTGGCGAGTTCCGGATAGAGCGCCGGGATCAGCAGGCGAGCGGGCTTGGCCATGCCGTCGGCCACCTGACGTCCGATCCGCCAGAGTGCAGCCTGGGCCGGTCCAAGCAACCCTCCGACCATCAGGGTGATCAGATGGGTAAAGGCAACGTCCAGGGTGCTGCTGAAGTTCGTGGCCCAGGCAAACTTCCAGACGCCGGGCAATCCCTCCCCAACGGGACCGAACAGGGAAAAGCCCCGAAGCAGATCGCGCCGGCCCATCTCGCGCCAGGCGATCGTGCCGACGTAGCAGAACGAGGCAATCGGTCCGGCCGCCCAGGCCAGCAGATAGCCCCAGAGTGGGGCATTGAGCAGGAAGGCGAGGCCGGTACCGGCGAGACGGACCGTCGAGCTGACGGCCTGCTCTCCGGCCAGATATCGAAACTTGTCGAACAGTCGCAAAAGCCCGACGGAGGTGGCAGAGGTCATGACCGCAATGGTCAGGGAATAAAGCGCCGCGAGTGGGGCCACCTCGCTCGACCATCCAAGGATCGATCCAAAGAGCAGCGCGCCACCAATCCCCAGAATGACGCCGACGAGTCCGCTGCCCAGGTCGAGAACGAGCGACAGTCGAACCACCTGCTGGAACTCGGTGCGGTCGTGCTTGAGCAGGGGCTCGGCACCATACTGAAGGACCGTTTGCCAGGACTGGAACTTGACGACATCGCCCAGGAACTGGGCGAAGGCCGTGATGAGGGTCAGCACGCCCATCTGGGCAAGGCCCAGGCCCCGAGCTGAAAGGGCGAGGTAGCCAAGGCTGACAAGGGCATTGACGGTGCGACCACCCAACAGGGTTCCGGCATTGCTCAGGACGTGGGCGAAGACGGATCTCTGCTTGCTCATGCCGCTGCTATGCCGAGCTTCGCGGCTATGGCGGCGGCCGCCCGATGTGAGGACGGCGTCGCCGAAAGATCAAAGCTTTCGGCAAACCCGGTTTTCTGGGCCGCTAGATAGCTACCATGCCCCTGGCGTGCGGCCTCGATGGCGTCGACCAGATGATCGGCCGAGTCCAGAACGGGCCCGTATCCCCAGTGGTGGAAGCTCTCGTCACCTTGCCAGGCCGCATTTGAGGCATTGAGGAACAGGCACGGCTTGGGCGTGCGAAGGAATTCATAGACCTGACTGCTGACGTCGCCGAGGTAGATGTCCGCCGCGCGGGTATAGGTCATGTCGATTGCGGCCGGACCGCCAAGATCAATATGGATCCGTGGATTGTTCCGATAGGGCGCGAGACTTTGCAGCATCTCCTGGCTAGCCCCGTCGAACAGCCGGATATGCGGGGCGAAGATCAGGTTGAAGCGGTCGTCGTCGGCAAAGGCCTTGAGAACGTCCACGCCAAAGCGTGGCCAGGAGCCCAGGGTTGCGTGGAAATGCGGGTTGTAGACAACCACCGGCCGCGCCTCGGGAAACACGGGGAGGGGCGATCCCGGCAGGGCGTCGATCAGGTCAAACTTCGGATAGCCGACCATCGCGCAGTTTTCTGGGCGGACCCATCCGCCCTCGACCATGCGGTCTCTCTGCTTGGGGCCTGCTGCCATGACCAGGTCAAACTGCCTCAGCCGCGGTTCGAAAACACCCCCCCGATCGCCTGCGCCGTGCTGTGTGTAGACCAGCAGGGGCTTCTGGACTCCTAGCTTCCTGAGCAGGGCGCTGGTGCGTTCGGGTGTGACGATCGCGTCAAACCGTCCCAGCGCCCAGGCGTTCGCGGCGAGCATCAGGGCCTTTGGCGGCGTTGATGCCTCCTTGAACCGCAGGTTTCTCAGCCACTGCGGGCCAAGCAGGCTCATGGCCAGATCGGGGCCGTTCGAAGCCCGCAGTAACGCGCGGGCATAGTCGAGATGGTCCTGCGTCGTCGCCTGGACTTCCACAGACAACTCCGGCCAGCCCTTAGCGAGCGCTACGGCGATCGGCAGGCTGTGCAGGATCTGGTGGGTCTGGGCGATATAGAGAAAGCAGACCTTTGGCTTTCTGGAAGGGCTGTCCGGGGTCATCTGCGCGTCGGTGCCCGTTCACTGGCCCGGGTTGAGGCGAGTCTTCACGCGCCCCTTGAAGACCACCCGGTCGCCCTTGTCGGAAACGGCATAGCTGTCGGCCTGAACCTTGTTGCCCGACGCACTGGCACCGTTGATGCCCTCCTGACCGACGACGTCGCCTGTTCGCGTGTCGATCAGGGCTTGCTGAGTGGAAAAATCATAGCCATTGCCACTGTTGACCCGGACGTCGCCGGTCAGCTGAAGCAGGCCTTTGGCCTCGTCATAGACACCCTGTCGCGAGACAACCTGGGTCGGCTCCGGCGAGCCATAGCCGCGGGTCAAATGGGGGGCGTCGAGGGCAACACGGTTGGGGTCCACAGTATCGCGGACAGCACCTGTTGCCGTGATCAGGAACGTCCGGCCGTCCTTCATGAGGCCGGTAAAGCGCGGATTGTCCATCCGCAAGCCATTGCGATCTAGAGGCGTTTCAACCGCTTCCGTATTGAAGGCACCAAGGGCCGTCTGGGCGATGATGGCGACAAGGACAGACGCTGCTAGAGCGGGGAGGGCCAGACGAAGGATACGGACCGCCTTGCGTCGGCGAGGCCGTGTCTTGCGCCGGACGGCGACAGGTAGAGCGGTCGTGGTCATGGCGGCCAGGGGCTGACGACGTCGAAGGATTGGCTTAGTGCCGACTGCGCGATCTCCCAAGTGATAATCTTCGGGTCGGAAGCGGCAGGCGGCAGATACAAAAACGGCCGGCCAAGCGGTGAGGCTTGCCGGCCGTTCGTGTTCAAGCCTGAGGCTTAGCCGTTGACGGCGTCCTTCAGTTGCTTGGCAGGCGTGAAAGCGACCTTCTTGGAGGCTGCGATCTCGATGGCAGCGCCGGTGGCCGGGTTGCGGCCGGTGCGGGCCGGCTTGGCCTGGACCTTGAACTTGCCGAAGCCCGGGATCGAGACTTCTTCGCCCTTCACGGCAGCATCCGTCAGCGACTTGAAGACGCCGTCGATGATCGACTTGGCCTGAGCCTTGGTCAGCTTGTCGTCGGCAGCAACGGCGGCGTCGACCAGATCCGAAACGTTCATGATTTTAGCTCATCTCAAGTGGAATCAATGAGCGCCAACCCTGACGAACCCAAATGGGTTTGTCACCTCATCCCAGCAAATAGGGCGTTTGGCGTGATTTTGGGGCAAGGATCACCTCCCCGGGGCCGATGAAACCTGACACCATGCGCAACGGTTGCGCTCCGGGGCGGGTGACGGACAAGACTTGCCGTGGTAGCGGTAACGAAAATCAGGGGGAAAACATGGCGAAAGCCGGGAATCTGGGGGCGAAGGGCGGTGAAGTCGTCGGTCGCAAGGACGGTCTGGTCATTGGGGCCGCTTCGGTCGGCACCGTTTTCGAGTGGTACGACTTCTATCTGTACGGCTCTTTGGCGACCTATATCACGCACCACTTCTTCTCCGGCGTGAACGAGACAACCGGCTATATCTTCGCCCTCCTGGCCTTTGCGGCCGGCTTTGCGGTTCGTCCGTTCGGGGCCCTGGTTTTTGGTCGCCTGGGCGATCTTTGGGGGCGCAAGAACACCTTCCTGATCACCATGCTGCTGATGGGACTGTCGACCTTCGTGGTCGGCCTGCTGCCCAGCTATGACAAGATCGGGATCATCGCGCCCATAGCCCTGGTCATCATGCGCCTGATCCAGGGCCTTGCGCTCGGCGGCGAGTACGGTGGGGCCGCGACCTATGTGGCCGAGCATGCCCCTGCCAACCGACGCGGACTCTATACGAGCTTCATTCAGGTCACGGCGACCTTCGGTCTTTTCCTGAGTCTCGTGGTCATCCTGTTCACCCGCAATCTGGTGGGTGACGACGCGTTCAAGGCCTATGGATGGCGCATCCCGTTCCTGATCTCAGTGCTTCTGCTGGGCGTCTCGCTTTGGATCCGACTGCAGCTGTCGGAGAGCCCTTCTTTCCAGAAGATGGTCGACGAGGGCAAAGGCAGTAAACAACCGCTGACGGATTCCTTCGCCAAATGGGGCAACCTCAGGATCGTCATTCTTGCCCTGGTCGGGCTGACGGCTGGCCAGGCGGTGGTCTGGTATACCGGTCAGTTCTATGCGCTGTTTTTCCTGGAGAAAATGCTCAAGGTCGACGGCGGCCTGACCAATGCGCTTGTCGCGATCTCGCTGCTGATCGGTACGCCGTTCTTCGTCTTCTTCGGTTGGCTCTCGGATCGGATCGGACGCAAATGGATCATCATGGCCGGCTGCGTGCTGGCCTGTCTGACCTATTTCCCGCTCTTCAAAACCCTGACGGTAGCGGCCAATCCGCAACTGGCAGCCGCTGTTGCGTCGTCGCCCGTCACGGTGGTCGCGGACCCGGCTGACTGCTCCTTCCAGTTCGACCCCATCGGCAAGACGGTGTTCAACACCTCCTGCGATCTGGCCAAATCCTATCTTGCCAAGGCCGGCGTGACCTATGTGAACCAGGCCGCGCCTGCGGGCACCGTGGCCGAGGTCAGGATCGGTGCGGTAACGCTTCCGTCGTTTGCGGGCGAGACTCTCGACAAGGCTGCGTTCAAGGACCGGAAGAAGGCCTGGGAGGCGGAACTGGGGACGGCCCTGAAGTCGGCGGGCTATCCGGCCAAGGCCGACAGTGCGCTGGTCAACAAGCCGCTTGTCGTCGGCATCCTGACCCTGCTGGTCATCTATGTGACCATGGTCTACGGCCCGATTGCAGCCATGCTGGTGGAGATGTTCCCGACCAACATCCGCTACACCTCGATGAGCCTGCCGTATCACATCGGCAATGGCTGGTTCGGGGGCTTCCTGCCGACCACGGCCTTCGCCATGGTCGCTGCAACGGGCAACATCTACTACGGACTTTGGTATCCGATCGTCGTCGCCGGAATCACGGCCGTGATCGGCATCCTGTTCCTGAAAGAAACCAAGGACGTCGACATCGAAGCCTGAATGGGACCGATGGACGGCTTCTAGAGTCCGTCGAGAATTGCGGGCTGGGCATCGCTGATGTCCAGCTCGCTTCCGGCGGCTTCACCTTGTGGCGATAGTACCCTGGGGCTACGCGCGCCGCGTTCACGGGCCGACATCAACGCCCAGCCGCCGGGCTTGAGGATTTCGAGGGGGGAGAAGCGCGCCTTGTAGGCCATCTTCTCGCTGCCAGGGACCCAGTAGCCCAGATAGACGAACGGCAAACCCGTCTGCCGGGCCTGGACCAGATGATCCAGAATGATGAAGGAACCGAGGCTCCGCCGCCCCTCATCCGGATCATAGAAGCTGTAGACCAGCGACAGGCCGTCGGCGAGGACATCGACCAGGACGCAGGCAACAAGATCGCCTGGGCCTCGGTCCAGTGACTTGCGGCGGTACTCGATCAGATGGGTGCGGACCGCCGTATCCTCGACCATCGCCACATAGTCGGGCCAGGTCATTTCGGCCATTCCGCCGTCGGCGTGGCGGGTCAGCAGGTAGCGGCGCAGCAGTTCAAATTGCTCAAGCGTCGCCTCAGCCTCAACCAGATGCCGCTCCAGGTCCTCATTGCGTCCAAGAACGCGTCGCTCCGACCTTGAGAAGACATAGTCGACGACGGGGGCTCGCGCCGACTGGCAAGCGCGGCAGGTCTCGCAGGCCGGCCGGTAGGCGATGTTCTGAGAGCGACGGAAGCCGACCTGGGTGAGGCCGTCATTGACCGTGGGGCCGTCCGAGAGAGGGAGGTGGGCGAAAACCTTTCGCTCTTCCCGACCCGGCAGATAGGGGCAGGGCGTCGGCGCTGTCAGGAAGAACCGAAGCTGTCGCGTCGGAAAATGCTGAGTCACTGAAGCGCCCGTCCCCTTTCAGCGGCCCGAGGCCGATGAGCGATTAGGGGGCATGGCGCAGGTTTGCGCAAGCGCCAGAGTCGGACTGGCCGCTGCTGCGTTAAAGCCCATCAGGCAGGACCGGCTTTTCACGCAAAAGCACAATCGAGATGCGCCGGTTTCCGGCAAGCGTCGGGTCGTCCGCGTAGAGCGGCTCCGAATTGGCCTTGCCCGAAACCTGATAGATCCGGTCGTCATCGACGCCGGCATTGCGCAGCACGAGGCGTGAGGCATCAGCTCTTGCGGCGGAAAGAGACCAGTCACTGTCGCTCTTGCGGCCTTCGGCATTGGCGCTGGTATGGCCCGAAACAGTCACCCGGTTCGGGAGCTGATTGATCACCTTGGCAACGGCGCGCAGCAGGATCCGGGCTCGGTCATTGGGCTCGCGCGAGTTCTCCTTGAACATCGAGCGCCCTTCCTGGTCGATCAGCTGAATGCGCAAGCCTTCAGGCGTCTGATCGATCATGATCTGCTTGGACAGTTCCGCCAGTTCCGGCATGTCCTGCAGCGACTGCCGCAGGGACTGCGCTGCGGAGGCGAAGCTGTCCTGCTCCTTCTTTGCCAGAGCATCGCGCAAGGCTTGCTCACTGGCGGAATCAAGGCTCCCCGTGCTCGAGCTCTGACCTTCCTTGTTGGTTTCGTCCGGGGCTTCGGGAGCCATCTGCTGGATTACGGACATCTTGCCGTCGGCCTTGGCACCGTCATCACCCAGCGAGGTTCCGCCCAGGATCCCGCCCGAGCCGCTGGTAGTCGACGAAATCGAAGCCGGCGCGAAATAGTCCGCAATCCCCTGCTTTTGCTCGGGGCTGGTCGTGTTGAGCAGCCACATCAGCAGGAAGAACGCCATCATGGCGGTCACGAAGTCGGCGTAGGCGACTTTCCACGCGCCGCCGTGGTGGCCGCCGCCGACCACCTTCTTGACCTTCTTGATGACGATAGGCTGCTCGCCGCTGACGGCCATCGTGCTTAAGCCTGCTTAACTTTGACCCACGGAAGGTGAAGGGTGGACGTTAAGATGGGGTTGCCGTTCGGGCTCTGACGCGCGAAATCGCAGACCGAACAAGGAGTCACCGGCATGAAGACGGCATTTATCGGTCTGGGCGTGATGGGCTATCCCATGGCCGGTCATCTCAAGGGCGCCGGTCATGAGGTCTCGGTGTTCAACCGCAGCCCTGCCAAGGCGCAAGCCTGGGCCACGGAGCACGGTGGGGCGACCTTTGCGACCGTCGCCGAGGCTGTGGCGGGATGTGACCTGGTCTTGCTCTGTGTCGGCAATGACGACGATGTCCGTGCCGTCGTGGCCCAGTGCCTTCCGGCCATGGCGGACGGCGGGGTGATTGTCGATCACACCACGACCTCGGCGGTGGTTGCTCGCGAGATGGCGGTTCTGGCCCGGGAGGGGGGGCGTGACTTCGTCGACGCGCCGGTGTCGGGTGGTCAGGCCGGAGCGGTCAATGGCCAGCTGACCATCATGGCGGGTGGCGACGCGGCAGCCTATGCGCGGGTTGAGCCGGTGATCTCGGTCTATGCCAAGGCGGTGCGGCGGATGGGCGAGGTCGGAACCGGCCAGCTCACCAAGATGTGCAACCAGATCGCCATCGCCGGGGTGGTGCAGGGCGTGGCCGAGGCGCTGCATTTCGCCAAGCGCGCCGGCCTGCCGACCGATGACGTGCTGGCGGCGATCTCCAAGGGCAGTGCCCAGTCCTGGCAGATGGAAAACCGCTGGCCGACCATGGCGCGGGGTGAATTTGATTTCGGCTTCGCCGTCGACTGGATGCGCAAGGACCTGGGCATAGCCCTCGTCGAGGCAGACCGAAACGGGGCCAGGCTGGAAAGCACCGCGCTGATCGATCAGTTCTATGCCGAGGTTCAGGCCATGGGCGGCAATCGCTGGGATACGTCCAGCCTTGTGGCGCGACTGGAGAAGTAATCCGGCGTCATTTTGGGGGGAGAGGCAATGTCGGTAAATCTGACGGGCATCTGGCAGGGGCTCTATTCCTACCCTCAGGGTTATGAGCCGGTCGGTTTCACGGCCACGTTGCTCGAGAACGGCAAATGGCTGAGTGGCTCGATCCACGAAGTGGCTCTGGAACATGACGGCCTACCCGTCGAGGTATTCGCGACATTGCTGGGGAGCCGGCAAGGGCGCCAGGTCGATTTCGCCAAGACCTACGACGGTACGGGCGACTGGGCGCATCAGGTGTTGTACGACGGTTTGCTCAACGACGACGCCACCGAACTGACAGGGCGCTGGTCGATCCCGGGGGTCTGGTCGGGCAAGTTCCTCATGATCCGCCCCGAAGGACGCCGCGCCGGCGTCATTCGGGAAGTCTTCCAAGCCGTCTGAAGGTTAGGTCCATCGCCTTGTTTCGACATCTTGCAGCCGCCGTCGCACTGTCCCTCGCCTTAGCCACTACAGCCGCGGCCGCTCCCGCGGTCGCGCCAAAGGAGGGCGATTTCGTCGCTCGGGACTTCAGGTTCCGGTCAGGCGAGGTCCTTCCCGAGTTGAGGCTTCACTACACCACCCTGGGCGAGCCGAAGCGCGACGCCAGCGGCCGGGTCACCAATGCGGTGATGGTCCTGCATGGTACCGGCGGTACAGGGCGACAGTTTCTGAGCCCCCAGTTTGCCGACGAGCTTCTCGTGCCGGGCGGACTGCTGGATCCGGCCAAATACTACATCATCCTTCCCGACGGCATTGGTCACGGCAAGTCATCCAAGCCGAGCGACGGCCTGCATGCCCGGTTCCCGCAGTATGACTACGACGACATGGTCGCCGCCCAGCACCTGCTGCTCACCCAGGGGCTCAAGGTGGATCACCTGCGGCTGCTGATGGGTACCTCGATGGGCTGCATGCACAGCTTTGTCTGGGGCGAGGCCTGGCCGGATTTTGCAGACGCCCTGGCCCCGTTCGCGTGCTTGCCGAACGAAATCGCCGGTCGCAACCGCATGTGGCGCAAGCTGCTGATCGATGCGGTCCGGCAGGACCCCGCCTGGAAAGGTGGTGACTATGGCGAGCAGCCCAGGGAGGGCCTGCGCACGGCGCTGGGCCTTCTGATGGTGGCGGGCCTCTCGCCCTTGCCGACCCAGATGGCCGCGCCCACCCGCGCGGCCGCCGACAAGGCCGTGGATGACTATTTCACGGCTCGCATGCCGGCGCTGGACGCTAATGACCTGATCTATCAGGTGGCCGCGTCACACACCTATGACCCGTCGCCGAAGCTGGAGACGATCACTGCGCCGGTGCTGTGGATCAACTCCGCCGACGACTTCATCAATCCGCCGGAACTGGGGATCGCGGAGCCGCAGGCCCGGCGACTGAAGAACGGGACGTTTGTCCTGCTGCCGATCAGCGAAAAAACCAAGGGGCACGGAAGCCACACCTGGGCGGTGCTGTGGAAGGACCGGCTGTCGGCGTTCCTCAAGGCGACCGAGCGCTGAGGGATCGCCCTCTGAACCCGCGCCGGATCTATGGCCGGGCCGCAGCTGTCGTTCTCGCCATTGAGATCGGCATCGCGGTGTTCGTGGATGATGCGCTCATCCGTCCCTACTTCGGCGACGCCCTGGCGGTGGTGCTGGTGTATCTGGGGGCGCGTTGGCTGTTGCCTTTGAGGCCGGTTACCGCAGCGGCGGGGGCGCTCGCCCTGGCTGTAGCCATTGAACTGGCCCAGTACTTCCACATGCTTGCGGTGCTTGGCCTGGAGCACAATCGGCTGGCGCGAACCATCCTGGGCGGTGTTTTTGATCCGGTCGACCTGGTCGCCTATGCCTCAGGGGCCGCGGCCGCGCTGATCGTCGAGCGCGTCCGCGGCGAGCGCCTGTAGACTATTCCGCAGCGATCGCGGGCGCGAACTGGTCACGCACGGTGGCCAGTCGCTCACGGTTATCATGGTCCCACGGATGGAAACCCGGGCGATACCACGCCCAGTATTCCCGCGCGCAGCGGCGGAACAGGCCAGGCTGGCCGAACAGGAACCACAGGACCCTGGCGCGGGCGGCTCCCGGCTTCATGCCGTCGGCCTCGAGGAGCTTGCTGGCATAGACGGTGATGTTGCGGGTGAACATGATGCTGATCAGCACCATGACCCGGACACGCAGGCGGTAGCGCTGTAGGGGCTTCCAGCCCTTGGTGATCTCCTGGAAGACATCGAACGCCACGGCCTTGTGCTCGGTTTCTTCCAAGGCATGCCATTGCCACAGCCGCGTCATCTCGGGGTCGGTGTTGCGGAAGAGGTCGTCGCTGCGCATGAACGAGTCGGCCATCATCGAGGTAAAGTGCTCGAGGGCGATGGTTGCGCCCAGCATGGCCATCGGGCCACGGCCCCGAACCATGGTGGTGCGTTCTCTCACCTGGGCTTCGATCTCGGCCACAGGATAGCGGCTGCGATCCAGACCCCCATTCATAGCCACATGTTCGCGCGAGTGGATGGCTTCCTGGGTGATGAAGGCCTTGGCGTCATCGAGCAGCTTGCCCGACAGTTTGGGGCGATAGTGGCGGACCGCGTCCATGAACAAGCGCTCGCCGTCCGGGAAGGTCAGGGAGAGGGCGTTGAACACCGCCGTGCCAACCACATCACCGCCCAGCCATGCCCCCTTGCCGACAGCCTGGGTGTCGAAGTGGAGGTCGCGGGGGATGACGGTGACGTCGTCGGGGGTGCTGCGTGGCGGTGCCATGGTGTTTGATCCTGCCTCGGGATACGGATGGGATGTTCAAGTCTGACGATAGAATGGCGTTACCGACAAAAATGTCAATAGAGAATTCTGACTGCCGCATCCGGCACCGCCGTTCGCCCGAGGCGTCACGCGCCAACATCCTGGCCGCCGCAGAGGCGATCCTGCTGGCCTCAGGTCCACAGGATCTGAAGTTGGTCGAGGTGGCCAAGGGTGCCGGCGTGGCCAACGCCACCGTGCTGCACCACTTCGGTTCGATTGACGGTGTCCAGACCGCCCTGATGGAACGGATGATCCGGCAGCTGGTCGACAATGTGCTGTCCATCACCGTGGCAGAGGGGCAGGGCGCGGCCTTCGCCGGTGCAGGCATGCTTGCCCTGTTCGACGCCTTTGAGACCCAGGGCGCAGCGCGCCTGGCCGCCTGGCTGGCGCTGACCGGCGAGGCATCTCGGATGACGGGCGTCCGGGGCGCGGTTCAGGAGGTGATCGATGCGCGCATCAGCCAGATCGACGGCGTCTCCGCCGAGGTGATGGGCGACTTCATCTTGGGCTGCGTTACCTACGCCCTGGGGGTCGGCCTGTTCGGCGCGCCACTGGGCGAGCTGCTCGGCAAGCCGCCGGGCCGGGCGCGGGAAGTGGCCCTGGGCATTCTGCAGGCGCGACTGGACGCGGCGGCGCGCGGCGCCTAGAGCATTTTCCGACGAAGTGGAGGCCGGTTCGTCGTCAGAAAATGCGTTAAAACAAATGACTAGAGGGCCGCAAGCACCACACGCATAAGCGGCGCAAGACGGATCTCGCCCGGATCGGTGATGTCGATCCAGGCCATCTCCTCGATCTCGGCGCTCACGCCGATCTCGCCATCGACCTGAGCCAGATAGGTGGCGGCCCTGACCGTGAAGCCGGCTTCGTTGGCGGCCGGTGCCTCGAAATGCCCGAGCAGGTCCGCGCTCACCAACTTGCAGCCCAGTTCCTCGTCAAGCTCACGGGCGAGGGCGGTGATGTCATCCTCACCCGGCTCGAGTTTACCGCCAGGCTTCATGAAGATCGCCGTGCCACGCTTGCGGACCACCAGCATCCTGCCGCCGTCGTTGCGAATTACTGCGGTGACGATGTCGATGATGCCTTGCGTCACGCCCCCAGCGTCTCCGCTGCCCAGGGCGCAAAATAGGTGATGATCCCGGCGGCACCGGCACGCTTGAAGGCTGTGAGGCTTTCGAGCACGGCGCGGTCATGATCGATCCAGCCGTTCTGGGCCGCCGCCTTGATCATCGCGTACTCGCCCGACACCTGGAAGGCGTAGGTGGGCATGCGGAACTCGTCGACCAGGCGGCGCAGGATGTCGAGATACGGCATCCCCGGCTTGACCATGACCATGTCGGCACCTTCGGCGATGTCGAGGGCGACTTCGCGGATGGCTTCTTCGGTATTGGCCGGGTCCATCTGGTAGGTCTTCTTGTCGCCCTGGCCGGCCGAGAGCTTGGCCGAGCCGATGGCGTCGCGGTACGGGCCATAGAAGGCCGAGGCATATTTGGCGGCATAGGACATGATCATCACGTCCTGGAAATTGGCCCCCTCAAGGGCGGACCGCAGGGCCCCGATACGGCCGTCCATCATGTCGGACGGGGCCAGGATGTCGGCTCCGGCCTCGGCCTGCATCAGGCCCTGCTCGATCAGGCGCTCGATGGTCGGGTCGTTTAGGATCTTGCCCCCTTCGACCACGCCGTCATGGCCGTGGTCGGTGAAGGGATCGAGCGCCACGTCGCACATGATGCCGACCTCCGGCGCAGCGTCCTTCATGGCCTTGACCGCGCGCGGGATGACGCCGTCCGGATCGGCGGCGATCGAGCCGGTGGCATCCTTCCGGGCCCCGTCGATGTGCGGGAAGATGGCGATGGCCGGGATGCCCAGGTCGCGGGCCCGAACGGCGGCCTTTGCGGCTTCCTTGACCGATAGTCGCTCGACGCCCGGCATGGACGCCACCGGGATGACGCCTTCGCCCTCGTGCACGACCATCGACCAGATCAGGTCGGAGGGACGCACCTCGGTCTCGCGGACAAGTCGGCGCGTCCAGTCAGACTGACGCAGACGGCGAAGCCGGGTGGCGGGATAGGGCGCAAGAGGGGGCGTTGTCATGCCTCTGGTTTCGCGCGGGCGAGCCGGCGAGGCAAGGCACTTTGCCCCTTAAGGTGTCCGGTCGGCCACGGCGTAGGGCCCGTCAATGCGGGTCCAGACCTGGGACTTGCAGAGAAGATTGCCGATCACGCAGCCCTTGGCCCGAAGGGTCTTGCCGTCCAGAAGTTCGGCCGAGCCCTGGAAGGTCATTCTGAGCGTCGGGACATAGACCCGGCCGCTGAGCGATCCATTCTTCTGGGCTTCGAAGTTCCGCAGGATCCTCTGGCCGATGAGGCTCTCCGAGCCGCTGTTGCGGGCGTCCGCCTGAGCCTTGGCGCTGGCCCAGATCACGACGCCGCAAGTCTCGCCACCACAGTTCTTGATCTCGAGGTGGACGCTGTCCCGAGGATTGCGCCACACACCATAGGTGCGGGACACGTCATTGGGTTCGGCGGCATGGGCCGGCCCTTGGCCAAGGGCCGCCATGGCCGCCAGTGCGATATGGCCGGATCTGAAAATACGCATGTTGCCTGGATAGCGCCCCTTCAAGAGGGCGAGACTTGTGAAAAACGCCGCCGCTTTTCAAGGCTGGCGGCGTCCAAGGCGATTCAATCCATGTAACAGCAGATTTCAGGGCCATGCCTGGGCGACAACCGGGCGATTGCTGATCAAGCCTTCTGCATCACGTATAGTGGAAGGCTGCGACATCCAGATCGATGGCCGGAAGGGCGTCCTTCTCGGCCCAGTAGTCCTGGGTATGTCGCCATTCAGGCTTGTCGCCGGCCTTGGGCAGGAGGTGGAGGCCACGCATCAGATAGCCGGGATTGAAGTTTTCGGGGTCGATCCAGGGGCCCAGCTTCATGTCCTTGTCCTCCGGTCGAAGCGCGACCGAGACCTGGCTGGCTCCCCTGGCCTCCATGTGGGCGAGAAGGCGGCACACGAAGTCGCCGATCAGGTCGGCCCTCAGGGTCCAGCTGGCGCGGAAATAGCCGAAGACCCAGATCATGTTGGGAACGCCGGTGAACATCATCCCCCGGTAGGTGATCGTGTCCGAGAAGGTGAGGGGCTTTCCGTCGATCTCGAACGCGATGTCGCCGAGGACGTTCAGATTGAACCCGGTGGCGGTGACGATGATGTCGGCTTCAAGCGTTTCGCCGGATTTCAGCAGCAGCCCCTTGGGCGTGAACCGCTCGATCTCGTCGGTCACGACCGAGGCCTGGCCTGAGGCGATGCCCTGGAACAGGTCGCCGTCCGGGACGAAGGCGATCCGCTGCCGCCAGGGGCGATAGCGCGGCGTGAAATGCTTCTCGATGTCGAAGTCCTCACCGAGGAAGGCCTTCACACCCTCCAGGAGTTCGGCCTTTACGACGTCAGGTTCCGCGACCGCTCGGTGCGTGAACATCTCCTGATCAAACAAGGCCTTGCGCCGCACGATCTCATGAATCCAGGTCTCGTCGATCTGGATTTCCCGCAGCGTGTTGGCGAGGTCGTTCTCGTTGCGACCGGGCACGAAATAGGTGGGGGAGCGCTGCAGCAGCGTGACGTGGGCGCAGTCGCCGGCGATGGCCGGGACCAGGGTGGCGGCGGTCGCGCCCGATCCGATGACCACGACCCGTTTGCCGCTGTAGTCGAGACCTTCGGGCCACTCCTGGGGATGGATGATCTGGCCTTCATAGTCACCCATGCCGGGCCATTCTGGCGTGTAGCCCTGCATCTGCCGGTAGTAGCCCTGGCACATCCACAGGAAGTTCGTCGTGAAGGTCAGGATCTTTCCGTCGCTCCGGGTCACTTCCAGTGTCCAGAGCTTCTGGCTCGATGACCAGCGGGCATGGGTGATCTTGTGGCCATATCGAATGTGGCGGCCCAGATCGTTTTCCTCGATCACTTCGCCCATGTAGCGCAGGATTTCCGCAGCGCTGGCGATAGGCGGACCAACCCAGGGCTTGAAGCGATAGCCGAAGGTGTAGAGGTCGCTGTCCGACCGGATGCCGGGATAGGTGTGGCTGCGCCAGGTGCCGCCGAAATCGCCGAGGGCGTCGAGCACGACAAATCGGGTGCCGGGCCGCTGCCGGGTCAGGTGGTAGGCTCCGCCGACACCCGAGATTCCGGCCCCAACGATGATGACATCGAAGTGCTCGACCCCTGTCGCATCTGCTGGCCTGGCGAGTGTGGCTGTCTCTGTCATTGGACCCGACTCCTGCTGGCGGCGGGCCTGACGGCCGCGTCGCGTTTCTCTCCCGGTGACGCCTCTTTCGGACGCCTAACTAATCATTGTAAAGTTGAGGCTGATCCTGTGTTTGATCGGGATCAAGCGGATTCTGACATTCACCGGGCCAAAGCCTGTGCGCGACGCTGGCGCATTGACACAGGGCCTGCCGCACGGCAGTTCAACGTTCAAGAAGGCTGGGGCGGTTCTGCCCTGCACGGGAGGATATCGCGCATGGATTTCTCGCTCAGCGATGATCAACTGGCCATCCAGGACGCGGCGAAAGCCTTCGCTGTGGGACAGCTTGCCCCGCACTCGTCCCGTTGGGATGAAGAGAAGTTTTTTCCGGTCGACGTGCTTCGCGAGGCGGCCCAACTTGGGTTTGCCGGGATCTATGTGAACGAGGATGTCGGCGGCACAGGGCTTTCCCGGCTTGATGCGTCCATTATCTTTGAAGCGCTCAGCTACGGCGATGTCCCCACAGCGGCCTATCTGACCATTCACAACATGGCGTCGTGGATGATCGACCGGTTTGCTTCGGAAGCGCTGCGTCAGAAATACCTGCCGCGCCTGACGACCATGGACCTGATCGCGAGCTATTGCCTCACCGAGCCCGGTTCAGGTTCGGACGCCGCCAACATGCGAACCTCGGCGCGCCTCGACGGCGATCACTATGTGCTCAACGGCGGCAAGGCCTTCATCTCCGGCGGCGGGGTCTCTGACATCTATGTTGTCATGGCCCGAACGGGAGGCGAGGGTGCCAAGGGCGTTTCGGCCTTTGTCGTCGAGAAGGGCACGCCAGGCCTCAGCTTCGGGGCCAATGAACGCAAGATGGGCTGGAACGCCCAGCCCACGGCCCAGGTGAACTTCGACGACTGCCGGGTGCCGGTTGCCAACCGGATCGGTCAGGAGGGCGAGGGCTTCCGGTTTGCCATGATGGGGCTGGACGGCGGACGCCTGAATATCGCCTCCTGCTCGCTGGGCGGGGCCCAGTTCGCGCTGGATACGGCCAAGGCCTATATGGAGAGCCGGAGCCAGTTCGGGCGGCAGTTGAAGGAGTTTCAGGCTCTGCAGTTCAAGCTGGCGGATATGGCCACCGAACTGGAGGCTGCGCGGCTGATGGTTCGTAACGCGGCCCACGCCCTCGACAACCGTCACCCTGAGGCCACCAAGCTCTGCGCCATGGCCAAGCGGTTTGCGACCGACGCCGGCTTCCAGGTTGCCAACGACGCCCTGCAGCTTCATGGCGGCTACGGCTACCTGCAGGACTATCCTCTGGAACGGATCGTACGAGACCTGCGGGTGCACCAGATCCTGGAAGGGACCAACGAGATCATGCGCGTCATCATAGCGCGCGAGATCTTTCGGCAGTAGAGCCACGTCCAGCCTCCGCCGAACCCAGGACCAGACGTGATCTATCTCTGCCGCCATGGCCAGACCGAGTGGAACCGCGACCGCCGCCTGCAAGGGCAGGCCGAAGCCGACCTGACGCCGCTGGGCCGCCTGCAGGCCGCTGCGATGGCCGACCTGCTGTTCGACCTTCTCGCCCGCGAGCCGTCAGCGGACTGGCGGATCGTCGCTAGCCCGCTCCGGCGGACCCGCGATACCGCCCAGGCGATCGCCGACCGGCTCGGCCTGGATCTGGCCTTCGATGATCGGCTGATGGAACTGACGGTCGGGGCGTGGGAAGGGCGGCTCTATGCCGACGTGCAGCACGAAAATCCCGAGGCCTTCAAAAGCCCCGAATGGTTCTTCACTGCGCCAGGCGGCGAGACCTACGAGCAGGTCATGGCGCGTGTCTCCGACTGGCTGACCGGGCAGGTCGCCGAGCCTGACCGTCGGCTGATCGTGGTCAGCCACGGCATTGCCGGCCGTCTGCTGCGCGGTACCTATGCCGGGCTGTCGCGCGAGGAGACCCTGGCCCAGGACGTGCCGCAAGACGCGGTGTACCGATTGAGCGGTGGCCAGATCGACCGCCTGGACTGCGAACCCGTCGAGGAACCCGCATGCTGAACGATACGGCCGAAATCATTGTCCGCGTTCAAAAAAACGTTGGCCGGATCACCCTCAACAGGCCCAAGGCGCTGCACGCCCTGACCTTGGGCATGTGCGAGACCATGATCGACACCCTACTGGAATGGCAGGGCGATCCCGAGATCGACATGGTCATGATTGACCATGCCGGCGAGCGCGGCTTCTGCGCGGGTGGTGACATCCGGATGCTGGCCGAGAGCGGCGCTGGAGACGGTGTAGCGGCGCGGCAGTTTTTTCATACGGAATATAGACTTAACCACCTACTGTTCACCTATGATCGCCCCGTTGTGGCGATTATGGATGGCGTCGTGATGGGCGGTGGTGTCGGAATCTCGATGCCGGCCCACTACCGGATCGCGACCGATCGAACGACCTTCGCCATGCCCGAGACCGGGATCGGTCTGTTCCCGGACGTCGGCGGGGGCTGGTATCTGCCGCGCCTGCCCGGCAAGGCCGGGCTCTGGCTGGCTCTCACGGGGGCGCGGATCAAGGCCGCTGATTGCCTCCGCCTCGGGATTGCCACTCATTTCGTCGAGTTCGGCGCGATCGAAGGTCTGAAGAAGAAGGTGATCGCGGATCATCGCCGGATCGATGAAACCCTGCGGATGTATCGGGCGGATGCCGGTAAGGCTCCGCTGGCCAGCATCGAGCAGGACCTGAACCGGCTTTTCGTCGGCGAAAGCGTCGAGGAAATCTTCGAATTCCTGGAAATGGACTCCAGCGACTGGGGCAAGGCGCAACTTGCCGTGCTCAAGACCAAGTCGCCCCAGACCCTCAAAGTGGCGTTCCGGCAACTGCAGAGCGGGGCGCTGGCCGAGGATTTCGCCGAGCACATGGCGCTGGAGTATCGCATCGGCGCGAGGGTGGTGCAAAAGCCCGACTTCATCGAGGGCGTCCGGGCCGTCATAGTTGACAAGGACAATGAACCGAGATGGTCACCCGCAGATCTTGCCGGGGTAACCGAGGCGATGCTCGACGAGATTTTTGCGCCCCTGCCGGCGGCCGATGAGTGGACGCCGCTGACGTAGCGGATTGCCTGCGCTAACGTGTGCGCAATCAAGAACATGTCCGGTTCGGAAGGAATGCCATGCGCAAGCCGCTTCTCAGTCTCGTTGCCGTGCTCGGCCTTGCCGCCTGCGCCACGACGCCCATGGGACCGCCGCCTCCGCCGCCACCGCCTTCGGGCGCATCGGTCGTCCAGATTCCCGGCAATATCGCCGTCGCCATCAGCGATCCCGCCCGTCCGGCTGCGGACATGGCGCGCGATGCAGACAGGATGCCGGCAGAGGTCCTGGCCTTTGCTGGGGTCAAGACGGGCGCAAAGGTGGCCGACCTGATTCCGGGGGGCGGTTACTTCACGCGGATCCTGTCAAAGGCCGTCGGCCCCAAGGGGCGGGTCTTCGCCTATGTGCCGGACGAGTTGACCAAGCTGGCCAAGCGCGAGCCGGCGGTGAACGCCATCGCCCGCGATCCGGCCTTCCACAATGTCACCGTGATCCTGAACACGCTGCCGAGCTTCTCCGCACCTGAAAAGCTGGATCTGGTTTTCACCGCCCAGAACTATCATGACATGCACAACAAGTTCATGGGCCCCGCTGACCTCGGCGCTGTGAATAAGGCCGTGTTTCGGGCCCTGAAGCCGGGCGGCGTTTATCTGGTGATCGACCACTCTGCTCAGCCGGGAAGTGGTCTGAGGGATACCGAAGGTTTCCACCGCATTGATGCTGCCGTCGTCAAGTCTGAGGTTACAGCCGCCGGCTTCATTTTTGAGGGCGAGAGCAAGGTCCTTCGAGACCCCGCCGACAAGCGCGATGTCAGTGTTTTCGATCCGTCAATTCGCGGCAAGACCGATCAGTTCATCTACAAGTTCCGCAAGCCGGGCGGCGCACGTTGACGTCCGGCACCTCATCCAGTGCCTGCAGTGGCGCAGGGCAGTCCTGTTTTGGGGTGACGAAGGACCTGTTGCTGTTGTCTAAGTAGTGGTCCTTATGTGGACAGCATCGTCCGGCACATGCGAAACGCAGGGTATCGAGAAGGGACCGATTGTCCGGCGGCGAGGGTCGTCAGGCGGTCGAGCAAGAACACCATGGACTACAAATCCGCGTTCAGCGCCGCCATTGGCCAGATCCGTGAAGAGGGTCGCTACAGGGTGTTCGCCGATCTGAAGCGCCATCGCGGCGCTTTTCCGCGTGCGACCTGGACCGGCCCCGAGGGCCGGGAAAACGAAGTCGTTGTCTGGTGTTCGAACGACTATCTGGGCCAGGGCCAGAACCCGGTTGTTCTTGATGCCATGCATGCGGCGATCGATCAGCATGGCTCTGGATCGGGTGGCACCCGCAACATCTCGGGCACCAACCATCATCACGTCGAGCTGGAGGCCGAACTGGCCGACTTGCACGGCAAGGACGCGGCCCTCCTGTTCACCTCGGGATACGTTTCGAACGAAGCGAGCCTTAGCGTTCTCTACAAGATCCTGCCCGGCCTGATCATCTTCTCGGACGAGCAGAACCACGCCTCAATGATTGCGGGTATCCGCAACGGCGGCGGAAAGCGGCACATTTTCCGCCACAACGATCTGGCGCACCTGGAAGAACTGCTGGCGGCCGCTCCGGTTGATGCGCCGAAGCTCGTGGCCTTCGAGAGCGTCTATTCGATGGACGGCGACATCGCCGATGTCGGCGCGACAGCGGCCCTGGCCAAAAAGTACGGGGCCATGACCTATCTGGACGAAGTCCATGCGGTCGGCATGTACGGCCCGCGCGGTGGCGGCGTCGCCGAGCGCGACGGCGTCATGGACCAGATCGACATTATCGAGGGGACGCTCGGCAAGGCCTTCGGCGTGATGGGGGGATACATCACCGGCGATTCCGAAGTGATCGACGCCATCCGACTGATGGCATCGGGCTTCATTTTCACGACCTCATTGCCGCCGGCCCTGACGGCGGGGGCACTGGCGAGCGTGAAGTGGCTCAAGCAGCAGCCTGCCGTTCGCGACTCGCATCAGGAGCGCGCCAGGGTCCTGAAGTCCATGTTCAAGGCTGCGGGCCTTCCGGTCATGGAAAACGACAGTCATATCGTGCCGGTCCTCGTTGGGGATCCCAATCACACCAAGCTGATCAGTGACATGCTGCTGGCGGACTACGGCATCTATGTGCAGCCGATCAACTATCCGACGGTTCCGCGTGGTACAGAACGTCTGAGGTTCACGCCGACGCCGTTCCATACCGACGACATGATGCGCAAGCTGGTCGGCGCGATGGAGAAGCTCTGGGCCCATTGCAATGTGGCGCGGATGGGTGGCCACGCGGCCTAGCGGCCAGTTGGTGCTCTTCCTGGGCGTCAGCCCGAATGAGAGCTTCGCCGTTGCCCTGAACGGCTATCAACAGGGCAACGGCTGTTCCTGCACATGGACTAGCGTCCGCGCCTAACGCCTTTTCCCAGTCCTATCTGCTTTGCAAAATCAGAGCGTCGCGCCGCATAGGCGGGCGCGACCATCGGATAGTCCGGTGGCAAGCCCCATTTGCGCCGGTAGTCCTCAGGGCTCATGTCATAGTGAGATCGAAGATAGCGCTTCAGCATCTTGAGGTGCTTACCGTCCTCGAGACAGACGATGTAGTCGTGATGCAGCGAGCGCGAGACGGGCACCGCAGGCTTTGCCTTCTCGGGCGTTCGGATCAGGTCGTTTGCCGCGAGGCCGGCCAGCGCCTGGTGTACCGTCCGGATCAGGTCGGGGATCATGGTCCGCGATACCGTGTTCTGGCCGAGATAGGCCGAAACGATGTCGGCACTGAGCGCCAGGAAATCAGGAGAGCGTCCGGAATCTGAAGCTCTCTCGCTGCCTTGCATCGCCATCGCGTGTGTCTCTTCTGCCGCGGGTTCAAGTTGATCCCGAACGGCAACACCGCCCGGTCATGTCCCGAACGTGCAGGGTTGATTTGGGTTCCATCATTGATCGCAGCGCGCAGGCGGTTAAAGAGAGCGCAACTGACTCCCCGCAGCGCTTGGAGAGCGTCCATGACCGCACCCAATTCGAACCTGAACGCCTTCTTTGGCGCGGATCTCGCAACAACCGATCGTGACATCTTTGACCGGATCGGTCTGGAGCTGGGGCGTCAGCAGAACCAGATCGAGCTCATTGCCTCCGAAAACATCGTCTCCAAGGCCGTTCTGCAGGCTCAGGGCTCGATCCTGACCAACAAGTATGCCGAGGGCTATCCGGGCAAGCGCTACTATGGTGGCTGTGAGTTTGTCGACGAGATCGAGACCATTGCGATTGAGCGCGCCAAGGCCCTCTTCGGTGCCGGCTTTGCAAACGTTCAGCCGCACTCGGGTTCGCAGGCCAACCAGGCCGTCTTCATGGCGCTGCTGCAGCCGGGCGACAATTTCCTGGGCATGGACCTCGCTGCCGGCGGCCATTTGACTCACGGGTCACCGGCCAATCAGTCGGGCAAGTGGTTCAAGCCGGTGTCCTACTCGGTCCGCCAGCAGGACCATCTGATCGACTACGACAGCGTCGCCGAGATTGCCCAGCGCGAGAAGCCGAAGCTGATCATCGCCGGCGGCAGTGCCTATAGCCGCGAGATCGATTTCGCCCGTTTCCGCGAGATCGCCGACAGCGTCGGGGCCTATCTGATGGTCGACATGGCCCACTTCGCGGGTCTCGTCGCCGGTGGTGTGTATCCAAGCCCGATTCCGCACGCCCACATCGTCACGACGACCACCCACAAGACCCTCAGGGGACCTCGCGGTGGCCTGATCCTGACCAACGACGAAGCCATCATCAAGAAGGTCAACTCGGCAGTTTTCCCCGGTCTGCAGGGCGGCCCGCTCGAACATGTGATTGCGGCCAAGGCCGTCGCTTTCGGCGAAGCCCTCCAGCCGGCGTTCAAGGACTATGCGCGTCAGATTGTCGCCAATGCCCGCGCCCTGGCTGAGGCTCTGGGCAAGTCCGGCGTGAACATCGTGTCAGGCGGAACCGACAGCCACCTCATGCTGGTGGATCTTCGCCCCAAGTCCGTCACGGGCCGAGACGCCGAGCACAGCCTCGAGCGTGCCAACATGACCTGCAACAAGAACGGCGTCCCCTTCGACACCGCACCGTTCACCGTGACTTCAGGGATCCGTCTCGGCACGCCCGCCGGCACGACGCGGGGCTTCCAGGAAGCCGAGTTTGCCCGGGTTGGCGAACTGATTGGCGAAGTGATCAACGGCCTTGCCGCGAACGGTGCCGACGGCAACGGTGCGGTTGAAGACAAGGTCCGTGAGGAAGTCCTGGCCTTGACGGCACGCTTCCCGATCTACAACTAATAGGTTCGACGCAGCCGGAGGGGGCTAGATCATGCGATGCCCGTTCTGTGGACACGCTGAAAGCCAAGTCAAGGACAGCCGCCCGTCGGAAGATGGTGCGGCGATCCGGCGCCGTCGCGCCTGTCCCGAGTGCGGTGGGCGTTTCACCACGTTCGAGCGCGTTCAACTGCGTGAGCTGACAATTCTCAAGCGGTCCGGGCGTCGCTCGCCGTTTGATCGTGAGAAGCTGGTCAGATCAATTTCTCTGGCGATGCAGAAGCGTCCTGTGGACGCCGAACGAATTGACCGCATGATCAATGGAATCGTTCGACAGCTCGAAAGCATGGGCGAGACGGAACTTCCTTCGTCTACTGTGGGGGAGATGGTCATGAAGGCGCTGAAGGCGCTCGATGACGTGGCCTATGTCCGCTATGCGTCGGTCTATCGCGATTTCAAGGAAACTAGCGATTTCGCAAAGTTTCTGGGTGAAGAAGGTCTGAGTGACGTCGCAGAAGACGAGACTTAGGCACAGTTTGGTTTTGGTGGGTCTTGAGTTTGTCGGCGAACGGTCGGCCTCGGCCCTGGAGTTCGAGCTTGATGGTTGAAGACAAAATCCGCCTGCTGATCGTGGAGGGCCGAAGCTATTCGGGGATCTCCGACGAACTGCTGCGCGGGGCCGCCCAGGCCATTGAGGCTTACGGGGCGGATTACGATGTGATCACCGTCTCGAGTGCCCTTCAGATCCCTGGCGCGGTGGCTCTGGCGGAAGAGGCCGGACACAAGCCGGTCGGTGTTCGCTATGACGGCTATGTCGCCCTGGGCTGCGTGATCCGTGGCGAAACCTATCATTTCGAGATCGTGGCCAATGAGACGGCTCGTGGTCTGCAGGACCTGTGCATCGGCAAGCGTCTTGCCATTGGCTTTGGGGTTCTGACGGTTGACGAGGAAGACCAGGCCTGGACGCGAGCCCGCGTTAGCGAAGGTGATCGTGGCGGCGCGGCGGCCAAGGCCTGCCTGGAGACCGTAGCCCTCAAGCGTCAGTTGCTGGGGCAAACCCGATGAGCAAGGCCCAACGCATTCAACCGCGGTCTGTGGCGCGGCTCGCCGCGGTGCAGGCGCTGTACCAGATGGAAGTCTCGGGCGTTGGTGTCGAGGCTGTGGTTCGCGAGTTCTCGGAACACCGGTTTGACCGCGACGTCGACGGCCAGCAGATGGCCGCCGCCGACGAGACCTTTTTTGCCGAATTGGCCAAAGGGGTCGTCGGCCATCAATCCGAGATCGATCAGGCTATCGTGAAGCGACTTGCCTCCGGCTGGCGTCTGGACCGGCTGGATGCGACTGCCCGGGCGGTTCTGCGCGCCGGGGCCTTTGAACTCATCCATCGTCGCGATGTGCCGACCGAAGTCGTCATCGACGAATATGTTGAAATCGCCAAATCCTTCTTCGAAGGACCGGAGGCCGGATTCATCAATGGCGCCCTCGACGCGATTGCCCGCGATGCACGAAGCTGACGGCGAAGACGACTGGTTTGCAGATGATGGCCCGTCAGAGCAGACGGCGCCAGCCAACGAGTTCGACCATATAGCACGCTTGCTGCGTCCGCTGACCCGGGGTGACCCTGCTGCCCTGGATCTGCTCGACGATGCCGCCGTGCTGCCGTCGCGGCCGGGCCACGACCTGGTGATTACCAAAGACGCCATGGTCGCCGGCGTTCACTTCCTGACCGGAGAGGCTCTTGATGTTGTGGCCCGCCGGCTGCTGAGAACCAACCTCTCTGACCTGGCGGCCAAGGCGGCCGAACCTTATGGCTATTTCCTCGCGGTCGGTTGGCCCTCGGGTACCACCGTCGCGGACCGCGAACTCTTTGCCTACGGTCTTGCAGAAGACGGCGCGCTCTACGATGTCAGCCTTCTCGGAGGCGATACCGTCACGACATCCGGTCCGCTTGTCGTTTCGGCGACCTTCCTTGGGTGGGCCCCCAGCGGCGATGCCGTGCTGCGCAGAGGGGCCCGTGTCGGCGACCGTCTCATGGTCAGCGGCACCATTGGTGACGGCTGGCTGGGCCTTCTGGCTCATTGGGGCGAGGTCGAGGACCCGGGTGGTGGCCTGGCCCGCCGCTACCGGATGCCGCCGCCGCGGCTCAGCATCCGCGATGCGCTAAGGGCTTATGCCCGCGCGGCCGCCGACGTTTCCGACGGCTTGCTCGCAGACGCCGGGCATGTGGCCAAGGCCAGTGGCCTGAGGGTCAATGTTGACCTTGACCGTCTTCCCCTTTCACCCGGTGCCCGTCACTGGCTTAGCGCTCAGCCGGAGGCCGGCGAGGCGCGCATGTCTCTGGCTTCGGGCGGGGATGACTATGAGATCGTCTGTGCCGTTGATCCAGGCGATGTAGCCGCTTTCCAGGCCGCCGCCATGGCGAGCGGCGTGCCGGTTCGCGATATAGGCGAGTTCGTCGAGGGCGAAGGGGTTTGTGCGCTCTTCAAGGGCAAGGACATTACGCCTGAGCAACTTGGCTGGCTGCACGGCTGACCACAGCCCGTCGGTAGCGAAGGCTCAAGGCTTTTTCGCTAGTCTAGTCCGATGACCGGTTTTTCCATCCCGACGCGCCGCGCCTTGCTCGGCCTCATGCTTCTTGCCTCCGCAAGCCCGGCCTGGGCGAACTCGGAGAAGAAGAAGGAAGGCGAGGGGGCTCCTCCTGATCCTACGGTCAGAATCCAGCCGTTTGCCGTTCCGATCATCGATGGCGGCAAGTTGGTGAACTATGTCTTCGTCAATCTGACCCTCAGGATGGCCACTGATGTGCCGGTCACGGTTCTGGCCAATCAGGAGCCGATCCTGCGGGATGCGATTGTCCGAGCCGCCCATCGCACGCCTTTTACCAAGTCCGACAGCTACAATGAGGTCGACTCTGCCAAGCTGCAGGCTGCGGTTCTCAAGGAGGTCGCGGCGCTCGTCGGCAAGGGCAAAGTCGCTTCGGTTGAGATTTCCAAGCAGATTCCGCGCAAGCAGGTCCCCCATCCTTCCGGCGTTCGCAGACCCTCGATGATCGTGCAGATGGGCTCCGTCGTCAGGCCCTAGCCCAGTCTGGACAAAGCCCCGTGGCCCCGACCTTGATCCCGGTTCGGGTTGCGCAGCCCCAATCCATTTGGCAGTGTTCTCCTCTTGGCGCCGATCGTGCGTCAGGAGGGAGCATCGAGGGGGCATGAGGTCATAAGACCCGCCCGTCGTATCGTACGGCCTTTTGATCGTCATCAAGGGCAAGGTACCGAAACGGCGACCCTCTCGTGATTGGAAGCGCGAAGGGGCAATTACCTAATGAGTCTTTGGCTTACACTGGCCATAGCGGCCGGGCTGCTGGCGGTGCTGTATGGCGCCGTACAAACGGCCAGCTTGATGCGGGCATCGCCCGGGAATGCAAAGATGCAGGAGATCGCTGCGGCGATCCAGGAGGGCGCTCAAGCCTATCTGCGTCGTCAATATCTCACCATCTCTGTCGTCGGTGCCGTCATTCTGGTCGGCGTCTATCTGTTGATCGGCGCCTGGGCCGCCGGTGGATTCCTGGTTGGAGCCGTGCTGTCGGGAGCCGCCGGCTTTGCCGGCATGCTGATCTCGGTCAGGGCCAATGTGCGAACAGCCCAGGCCTCGTCCGAAGGGCTGGCCAAGGGCCTTTCCCTGGCCTTCACGTCCGGTGCCATCACCGGCATGCTGGTGGCCGGCTTCGCCCTCCTCGGCGTTGCGGGATACTATGCGGTCCTGACCGTTGGCCTCGGCCTTGAAGCGACCAGCCGGCCTGTCGTCGATGCACTTGTCGCCCTGGGCTTCGGTGCCTCGCTGATCTCCATCTTTGCCCGTCTGGGGGGCGGCATCTTCACCAAGGGTGCTGATGTCGGCGGCGATCTGGTCGGCAAGGTTGAAGCAGGCATCCCGGAGGATGACCCCCGCAACGCGGCCACGATCGCCGACAATGTCGGCGACAATGTCGGTGACTGCGCCGGTATGGCGGCTGACCTGTTCGAAACCTATGCGGTGACCACGGTCGCCACCATGGTTCTTGCCGCGATCTTCTTCCGCGGCACTGAGGCGGTGACCTCCATGATGTTGCTGCCGCTCGCTATCTGCGCGGTGTGCATCGTTACGTCGATCGTCGGTGCCTTCTTCGTGCGCCTGGGCAAGAGCCAGAACATCATGGGAGCGCTCTACAAGGGCCTGATCGTGACGGGCGTTCTGTCCATTCCGGCTGTCTGGTATGTGATCAACCAGCTGGTCCCTGCCGCCGTTACGGTCGGCGACAAGACCTTTGATGCCAACAGCCTGTTCTATTGCGGTCTGGCCGGTCTGGCCGTGACCGCCCTGATCGTGATGATCACCGAGTACTATACGGGCACGAACTTCCGCCCGGTGAAGTCGGTGGCGCAGGCCAGTGTCTCGGGTCACGGCACCAATGTGATCCAGGGCCTGGCCATGTCTCTGGAATCGACCGCGCTGCCCGCGCTGACGATCATCGTCGGCATCCTGGTCACCTATAACCTGGCGGGTCTCTTCGGTATCGCCATCGCCACCACGACCATGCTGTCCCTTGCCGGCTTCATCGTCGCGCTCGACGCGTTCGGACCGGTCACCGACAATGCCGGTGGTATCGCTGAAATGGCGGGCCTCCCGCCGGAAGTCCGGGTCACGACCGACGCTCTTGATGCGGTCGGCAACACGACGAAGGCTGTCACCAAGGGCTATGCCATCGGTTCGGCTGGTCTTGGGGCCCTGGTTCTGTTTGCAGCCTATACCGAAGATCTGAAGTTCTTCTCGGCCAATGCAGCGCCGGGCAGCTTCTTTGAAGGCATGGGGCCGGTCACTTTTGACCTGTCCAATCCCTATGTCGTGGTCGGCCTGTTGTTCGGCGGTCTTCTGCCGTTCCTGTTCGGCGGCATGTCCATGACGGCAGTTGGCCGCGCAGCCGAGGCTGTCGTTGCTGAAGTCCGCCGCCAGTTCCGCGAGAACCCCGGTATCATGACCTATGAGGTCAAGCCGGAGTACGGCAAGGCGGTGGATATCCTGACCAAGGCCGCTATCCGCGAGATGATTGTGCCGAGCCTCTTGCCGGTTGTTTCACCCGTGGTTCTGTTCTTCGTGATCAAGGCCATCGCAGGCAAGGTCGATGCGTTTGCATCGCTCGGAGCCATGCTGATGGGTGTGATCGTGACCGGTCTGTTCGTTGCGATCTCGATGACCAGTGGCGGCGGTGCGTGGGACAATGCCAAGAAGGTCATCGAAGAAGGCTTCACCGACAAGGACGGCGTCCTGCACAAGAAGGGTTCGGAGGCTCACAAGGCCGCCGTCACCGGCGATACCGTCGGCGACCCCTACAAGGACACCTCGGGTCCGGCCGTGAATCCGATGATCAAGATCACCAACATCGTCGCTCTGCTGCTGCTGGCTGTTCTGGCTCACAGCGCCTGATCACGACTGGCGATTGAACGGCAACGCCCCGGAGGGAGACCTCCGGGGCGTTTTTCTTTTGGGTCGAAGCGGCCAGACCGCCGGGCAGCGTTCTCCCGGCGTGAAGGATTCTAGTAGACGTCTTCCGGATCGAAAGGCTCGTCGCCTTCAGGCGCACCCCGTCGCTCTTCGCCGACGAACTCATGATCGATGCGTCGCCGCCGGCACGGGCCAAAGTAGTCACTGACTTTCACAAACGGGCGTGGATTGTGGATCACCTCATTGATCCGGTGCATCACACCGCGCGCTGTCAGGGGTTTGGCCAGGAACTCGGTTACGCCGGCCATGCGCGCTTCGTTCAGGGTCCGTTGGGTCGCGTGGCCCGTGATCATGATAATCGGGGCGAAGACCGATCGGCTGGCCGATGAGGTTCTGATCCACCGAATGAGGGCCAGGCCGTCCACGGGCTGCATCATCAAGTCGGTGAAGATGATGTCGATCTCGAGGGTCGTTACAATCTTCAGGGCGCTGAGCCCGTCCTCGGCCTCGTGAATTTTGCGCAGCCCAAACGAACGGAGCATCGCCCCGAGGATCTTCCGCATGTTTGCGTTGTCATCGACGACAAGCACAGACAGCGGAGAGAGATCCATCCCGTTCAAGTTCGGCCCCCGGACTTCCAGATGCTCTCAGCAACCCAAGCAAAGGTTGCCGACTGTTGGGGCAGTGTGGCTCGTACCGGGTTTCCGAAGTGTTGCGATGTCGCTCACGGAGAAGGCATCTTTGCCCTGTCAGGCCTGCACAGGGCCAAAGTGTCGCACCAGCCATGCCTTTCGAAGGCGACTTTGTCTTGAGCCAGCGGCGTCAAGACATGGCTGGTCGTCGTTGCGTGCCGGTTCTCTAGCGGCGATCACCGGGACGGGTGCCAGGAACACCTTCATTGTCCTGGGGCAGGAGGCCGCCGCGGCCGACGTTACCCAGAAGCTGCTCGAGGATGGTCATCTCGCGGCCACGCGTCGGGGTCTCACGGCCGTTGTAGGCAATCACCTTGCCGTCCTTGAGCGTGTAGGTATTGATCGAGGCTACTTTTTCGTCGGCCGGATTGAACTTGATGGCCACCACGTCGCGCTTGATCACCCGGGGCTGATAGAAGGCCACCCGGTCAGTCGTCTGAGAAATATAGTACCAGGTGTTGGGGTCGAAGGTCGAAACGGTCGAAGGCGAACCCAGCTTTTCCATCAGGGTCGACTTGCTGTCTTCTCCGACTTTCATGTCGACCGGCTTGGCCTCAATGGCCTGGAAACCGGAATAGCTCGTCAGCGGTGTGCAGCCGGACACCACAGCGGACAGACCGAGGGCGGCTGCGACGAAAACGGCAGGACGAAACATGCGGGCTCCGGGACCGGAAGAATGCTGGACTTTGACCTATCGTCCGCGGGGGCTTAGTTCAATGGTCCGCGTCGATCGGTTGCCGATCTACGTCCGGGTCGCGGCGAAATAGAGGCGTTGAATGATTCTGGATCGGCTGTTGAAGCCAAGGCCCGCCAAGGTTGCGGGTGGAAGGCTCTATGCGGGTGCCGTGGCACAGGCTCGCCTTGCACCGCTGTACGTGCAGTTCGGTGTCCGCGATTCGCTCGAGGGGCGCTTTGAGCTCTTCTCGCTTCATGTCGTGCTGCTTCTGGAGCGGCTGAAGGGACAGGGGTCATTGGCGGAGGAAACGTCCCAGGCCGTTTTCGACGCCTATGTTCGGGGACTGGACGACGCATTCCGTGAAATCGGTGTCTCAGACACTGCGGTCGGAAAGAAAATGAAGAAGCTGGCCGGAGCCTTCTATGGTCGATTGAAGGCCTTCGACGAAGTGATCGCATCATTGCCCGATACTCAGCCGCTGTCTGACCTCCTCGGCAGGACGGCACTCGAAGAACGCGGCGATGGCGACGTCTTGGGCCTGACAGCCTATGTGCTCAGTGCCCGCGAGTCTTTTGCGGCGCAGTCGCTGAACGATTTGCTGGATGGAGAGGCGAAATGGCCGAACCTGTAGAGACGGCCTGGCCCTGTCAGGTCAGCCTCGGTCGCATTGATCGTGGTGGTGTAAGCGTTCGTCTTTCACCCGACGACAAGCAGCGAAAGACCCTGGCCCGGCAACTGGGCCTTGTGTCCATCGAGACGCTGGAGGCGGAGGTCTATCTGACCCCCTGGCTCGACGGGGCGGAAGTGTCCGGTCTAATTCGGGCCCGGGTAGTTCAGACCTGCAGCGTGACGGCGGATGATCTGGAAAGCACGATCGACACGCGCTTCAAGCTTCACGTGATCTCCGGTGACAGTGATCAGGCCCCCCAGGATGATGGCGGCGAGTTGGCCCTGGATCCCGAGGCCGATGATCCACCCGATATTCTCGAGAACGATATGGTGGACGTATCAGGCTACGTGGTCGAGCATCTGGCGCTGGAACTGGATCCCTTTCCGCGGAAGCCGGGGGCCGTTTTCGAGCCGCCGCAGCCGACTGCGGAGATTTCGCCGTTTTCCGCGCTGAAAGCGCTTAAGGTAAAAGGTGAAGAGGACTGAGCCAGTCCGACTCGCCGCTTTTGCGTGTTAGACACGCCAAAATATCACTGACTGTCCCGTCGGGATGTCAGGATCGTCCAGGAGCTGACGGCGCCAAAGTGTCCCAATCCATCGTAATCTCCATCGACGCCATGGGCGGTGACCATGGCCCGTCGATTGTCGTGCCTGGCATTGCCAAGGCGGCTGCCGCTCATTCTGGCGTGCGTTTCCTGCTGCATGGCGACGAGAGCCAGATCAATGCCGAGCTCGCCAAGGTTCCGGCGGCTCGCGCTGTCTGTGATGTTCGTCACACCGAGAAGTTCATCGCCATGGACGAGAAGCCTGCCCAGGCCATGCGCCGGGGCAAGGGGTCCAGCCTTTGGAACGCGGTTGAATCGCTGCGCGCCGGCGAAGCACAAGCCTGTGTTTCAGCAGGCAATACCGGCGCTCTGATGGCGATCTCCAAGCTGATCCTCCGCATGGGAGCTGATCTCGAACGCCCTGCCATCGTTGCCAGCTGGCCGACGATGAAGGGGATTACAGCGGTGCTGGATGTCGGGGCCAATGTCGAAAGCGATGCGGCCCAACTCGTTGAGTTTGCCATCATGGGAGCCGCCTTCCATCACGCGGTCCATGGGTCAACGCGGCCGACGGTCGGCCTGCTGAACGTTGGCTCGGAGGAACAGAAGGGCCATGAGGAAGTGCGGGAAGCGCATGCCATTCTCAGGGAAGCCCAGCTTGATTTCGACTATCGGGGGTTTGTCGAGGGCACGGACATAGCCTACGGCACCGTCGACGTGGTCGTGACGGATGGCTTTACCGGAAACGTGGCCCTCAAAACCGCCGAAGGCCTTGCGCGGTTCTTCTCCAATGAGATCAAGACGACCCTGACCTCGGGCCCCTTGGCCATGTTGGGGGCCGTGATCGCTTCCGGTGCCTTGAAGAAGATGCGGGCGCGACTGGATCCAGGCCGGGTCAATGGTGGACCGCTGCTCGGACTCAATGGGATTGTCGTCAAAAGCCATGGTGGTGCTGACTCGAGCGGCTTTGCTTCTGCCATCCGGGTCGCTGTCGATCTGGCGCGCAGCGACTTTACGGCTCAGATCGCCCGCAATCTGAAAAGCCTGACGGCGTCGTCCGCGCCGGAGCCGGTTTGTAGCGGTAATGAGGGAGCGACAGCGTGAGTGTCGTCCGAAGTGCCGTGACGGGTGTCGGGGCCTATCTGCCGTCCAGGATCGTGACGAATGACGACCTGGCCAAGTTTGTCGACACCAGCGATGCCTGGATTGTCGAGCGGACCGGGATTCACCAGCGCCACCAGGCCGATGACGACCAGGCGGTATCTGATCTCGCGGTCGAGGCGGCCAGGGCTGCCCTCGAGAAGGCCGGAAAGACGGCCGCTGATGTTGACCTGATCATTGTAGCGACGACGACGCCGGACCTGACCTTTCCGGCAACCGCGACGATTGTTCAGCGCAAGCTGGGTGCCCCCGTCGGTATCGCGTTTGACATCCAGGCTGTCTGCTCGGGCTTTGTCTATGCGCTGAGCGTTGCCGACGGCTTCGTGGCGCGCGGCCATGCGCGGTGCGCCCTGGTGATCGGGGCAGAGACCATGACCCGTTTGATGGACTGGACCGACCGTGGAACCTGCGTTCTGTTCGGCGATGGAGCCGGGGCCGTTGTCCTCGAGCCGCGCGACGGGCAGGGGACAACCGCCGACCAGGGTCTGCTCAGCTTCGCCCTTCGGGCGGACGGCACCAAGCAGGACCTGCTGTATGTAGATGGCGGCCCATCGAGCACTGGGACGGTCGGCAAGCTGCGGATGCTGGGGAACCAGGTCTTCAAGCACGCGGTCGTCAATATCTCAGAGGCCATACGCGCGGCTTCGGCCAAGGCCGGCATTGAGATTGCGGATGTCGACTGGTTCATTCCTCACCAGGCCAATCAGCGGATTCTTCAGGGTGTCGCCCATCGGGTCGGGCTGGACGAGGACAAGGTGATCTCCACGGTCGCCATTCACGCCAATACCTCGGCCGCTTCAATTCCTCTAGCGTTTGCCCATGGCGTGGCCGACGGCCGCATCAAGCCCGGGCAGTTACTTCTGCTGGAGGCCATGGGCGGTGGTTTGACCTGGGGTGCCTGCCTTCTGCGCCTCTAGTCTCGGGCTCTGCCCACTCAGCGGGCGCGGGTTAGGTCTTGGCCTTGAGGCTTTGACTTCATGCGATATTAGCGTCATGCAGTCGGAGTTAACTGTGAGCGTTCTCAGGGTGATGGGCGCGCCCCGTTTCTGAGTGATACAGGTGTGTTCAATCTGGCGCGGTCCCGTGGGGCCCGCCTAAGCGCGTGGGGGGGGGCGTCATGAAGGGCGCGACTTTGACTCGGGCTGACCTCTGCGAGGCAGTTCATGAAGAGGTTGGTCTGACTCGCCAGGACTGTGCTGGCCTGGTTGAACGGACCCTCGACCTTGTGGCTGAAGCGCTTGAGACCGGTGAAACCGTCAAGCTCTCCGGTTTTGGCGTATTCCAGGTGCGCGACAAGCGCGCCCGTATGGGCCGTAACCCCAAGACGGGTGAACCTGCCGAGATCGAGCCGCGCCGCGTCATCGGTTTCCGCGCGTCGCAGGTCATGAAGGCGCGCATTGATCGCGCGCTCGGCGGCTAAGGTCCATATCGCGGTGGCGAAAGGACCCAATGCCTTCCGCACCATCTCCGAAGCGGCTGACGTGCTGGGCGTTCCCCAGCATGTCCTGCGCTTTTGGGAGACCCGATTCTCGTTTATCCGCCCCATGAAGCGAGCGGGCGGTCGCCGCTTCTACCGGCCCCAGGATGTCGCGGTTCTGACGGGTGTTCGTGCCTTGCTTCACGGTGCCGGCCTGAGCATCAAGGATGTCCAGGCTCTCCATCGTGAGCAGGGTTTGAGCTCTGTTATCGCTGCGGGGCTGGGGTTACCTGCAGTCCGGGGCGCTGGCCCGCCTGCGCCCGACCTCAAGGTCGCCGGTACAATCGATGCGGTTCATCGGGGGCGTCTTGTCGCGTCACTGAACGAGCTCACCGCCTCGAAGGCGAGGCTGGACCTGCTTTTGGATCATCCCCAGCAGTGATTGAAATTCCCCGCAATTCCGGTTGCGGAGGTCAGGAGCGGCGCCTATAAGAGCGCCTCTTCCGTCGGAGCGTGGCGCAGCCTGGTAGCGCACTTGACTGGGGGTCAAGGGGTCGCAGGTTCAAATCCTGTCGCTCCGACCATTTCCGAAAGGGAATAGACGGAAGAATGGAAAGGCCGCCCTTCGGGGCGGCCTTTTTCAGTTTCGGGGCTGAAGGTCTCGACGCCCTAGAACTTCATGGGCTTGTCGGCCTTGCCCATCCACGACATCAGCGGCATCAGCGGCAGGCCCCAGCCCATTCCAACAACGATGAAATAGATCAGGTGGATGGCTCGGTTGTCGGGCAGGAAATCGTAGAGGCTGGTACCCGCCCAGATATAGACGGCGAGGAAGACCATTATGCCGATGCCGCCAATCAGTTTGCGCAGTCGGGCGGGGATTAGAGGCGTACTCAAGCGGGTCTCCGAACAAGGCCGAGGACGGCCAGAAAAAGCACAGCCCCGACGGCGGACACCAGAAGTCCGCCCCAGAATCCCTGCAGGGGTAGCCCCAGTCGCTGGGCGATGAAGGCACCGATGAAGGATCCGATCACGCCGATCAGCAGCTTCGCGAACAGCGAATGCCGCTGCGCTACGGCGATGTCCGCAACCCAGCCGGCCAGAATGCCGATGATGGCGGCCGAGAACACGCCGATACTGCTCATCTGGACCTTCCTCACGCACAGTCAAGGACTGCAGGTCGGATCATCGCACGAACCCTTACGTACGTCATGGCCCATGGACGTGGAAGCGCGGCGGGAGTACGGACGACGCGGCCCAATTTCGGCCAAGAACAGGCGCTCTCTCCGTCGTCATGACGTCATTTCTGCGTTCAGACCGTTCCCGTCCCGTGGCCCTCTGGCTGTTCGCCGTGGCCGCGCTGGTGTTTGCAATGGTGGTTGTCGGCGGTGCAACGCGCCTGACCGACTCGGGCCTGTCCATTACCGAATGGAAGCCGATCATGGGGGCGTTGCCGCCCATGTCGGAGGCTGCCTGGCAGGCAAATTTCGCGCTCTACAAACAGATCCCGCAGTACCGGCTGGTCAATGCCGGAATGACGCTTGAGGCCTACAAGACGATTTTCTGGTGGGAGTGGGGACATCGACTGCTGGGCCGGGTCGTCGGTGCCGCCTTCGCCATTCCCTTTGTCTTCTTCCTGATCCGGGGAATGATTCCGCGTCGTCTGATCTGGCGCTGCGCGGTCATGCTGGGCCTGGGTGGCCTGCAGGGCGCAATCGGCTGGTGGATGGTGTCCAGTGGCCTTTCGGAAAGGGTATCTGTCGCGCCCGAGCGCCTGATGACCCATCTCGGCCTGGCCCTGAACCTGTTTGTGTTGCTGCTCTGGACGGGTCTTGATGCCTGGGCGGGAGCGCCGCGAATCGAGCAGCAATCGCCCTGGCGCGGCTGGGCGCTCGCCTTCCTTGGCTTTGTCTTCTTTCAGTGTCTTCTCGGAGCCCTGGTCGCGGGGAATGACGCTGGCTTGGTCTATAATGACTGGCCGCTGATGAATGGTGCGCTGCTACCGGATGCTTACTGGGGCAAGGGGCTGTGGAGCACCCTGGCGCACAGTCAGGGCGCGGTTCAGTTGCACCATCGTATCGTCGCTTATGCGCTGTTTGTGGCGGCGCTTGGCCTGGCCTTCATGGCCCGCCGGTCACGGCACCTCCCCGGAGAGGCCAAGGTCATGGCCTTTGGTGTCGCCGGCATCGTAACCCTGCAGGCGGGTCTGGGGATCTGGACTCTGATGGTCCATGTGCCGGTCTCGCTCGGGGTCGTGCACCAGGCGGGAGCCGCCGTGCTGCTCGGAACGGCCGCGCTGTTCGCCTGGCGGGTCCGGCGCGTCTGAGTGAAATTCCCCGGGCCGGCGTCCGTACCGGAAAAAGTGTCACAGGGTTGAAGCAAAGCAGGCCGGTACCTTCAGGAGCGTCCGGCTGTGATCCGCAACACCTCTCTGGCCCTTGCCCTTTCGTTTCTGGCGTCCGGCGCGTTTGCCCAGACCCCGTCTGATCCCTATTTCAAGGCGGGTGAAGCCGCGCTGGCGCGGTCCCTGGCCGTGACGCCCAATACCGGACGCGCCAAGAACATCATCCTGTTCATCGGCGACGGCATGGGGATTTCGACCGTCGCAGCGGCCCGGATCTATGAGGGGCAGATGCGGGGCGTGGACGGTGAGTCCAACAGCCTCTCGTTCGAAAAGCTGCCCTGGACCGCCCTGTCCAAGACCTACAGTCACGACACCCAGGTCACTGACAGTGCCGCGGGCATCACAGCGATCACCACCGGCGTTAAAACCCGGAACAAGGTCATTGGTCTGACGGGCGCGGCGGTTCCCGAGCAGTGCGCCAGCGAAAAAAGCACCCGGGTTCGGACCATCGCCGAACTGGCCAAGGCCCATGGCCTCGCCGCTGGTGCCGTGACCACGACCCGCGTCACCCACGCCACGCCGGCGGGTGTGTATGCGCACACCGTCTATAGGGACTGGGAGAGCGATGCCGACATGCCCGTCGAGGCGCTCCAGGCCGGCTGCAAGGACATCGCCAGGCAACTGCTTGAAACGCCCGCAGGCCTTCGACTCGATGTCGTGATGGGGGGAGGGCGGTCGCGCTTTCTTCCGGAGGGCGCAGGAGGGCGGCGCGGTGACGGCCGCGACCTTACGACCGAATGGCGCAAGGCTCCCGCTTCAGCCTATGTCACGACGGCGGATCAGTTGCAGGCTCTGGATCCTGCCGCAACTGGACCCGTCCTTGGTCTCTTTGCCAATGAGCATCTTCCCTATGAGGTCGAGCGAGCCGCGCTGGGGCAGGATGTCCCGACCCTGGCGGCGATGACCAGCAAGGCGATTGATCTGCTGGCCCGCAATCCGAAGGGCTATTTCCTGCTCGTCGAGGGCGGCAAGATCGACATGGGCAGCCACCTCAACAATGCCAAACGGACCTTGACCGAGACGATCGAGTTCTCGAAAGCCGTCCAGGCGGCCCTCGATAAGGTGGACCTCAAGGACACGCTCGTGATCGTGACGGCCGACCATAGTCATGGCCTTGTGATCTCCGGCTATGCCGCACGCAACGCGCCGATCCTCGGCCTCGCCGGCAATGAAGGCGAGCCGATCAGGGCCGGCGACGGAAAGCCATACACGGTCCTGAGTTTCGCGACGGGTCCCGGCGGCCCGGAGGGGCAGGACCTGCGAGCTGATCCGTCCCGGGAAAACATGGAAGATGTCGACTATCACCAGCAGGCGCTGGCCAATCTGCCGAGCGCGGCCCATTCCGGTGAAGATGTCGGCGTCTTTGCCGATGGGCCCGGAGCTTATCTCGTCCGGGGCGTCGTCGAGGAGTCCTACATCTTCCAGATCATGCGCCATGCCTTCGGGTTTGAGGCCGGAACAGCAAAATAGGCACGGTCTCTGACACCCAATGCAGCCCCCTGGCCGCCGTTCATCGCCGGCGGCCAGGGTGGGCCTTAGGGCTAGAGTTTGAGGCTTCCCCAGGGGCCCTTCACAGCGAGCGTGATGCCCGGGTTCTGGATGTTGACGAACAGGGTCGAACCATCAGGCGAGAAACAGGCCCCGGCGAACTCGGAATTCCCGGTGAAGACATTTCGCCCAACCGTGTAGACCTTGCCGTCGGGGGACACGCCGCGCAGATGGTTGCGATCGACATCTGAATAGCGATCCTCGCACAGGATGATGTGGCCCCAGGGCGCGACGACCAGATTGTCCGCATAGTCCAGAACTTGGGTGTCGGCGCTTTCGACAAAGAGTTGAAGGCGGCCGGGCTGGTCGCGTTCGCCCGCCTGGCCTTCGACGGGGCTGGGGACATAACGGAAGATCTGACCGGCAGCGATCGCCCCTCCAGCTGTGCAGGCAAAATAGAGTTCACCTTTTCCGAAATAGAGGCCCTCGCCGCGCGAAAACAGGGCGGCACCCCGCTCATGACCGCGGCGACGAATGTCATCATTGGGATTGTCGACCCCGTCCAGATCGATCCAGCGAACCGATTTCCAGCTGCGTGGCGCGAAGCTCAGCTCTTCGAAATTGCGCGTGTCGCCCCCCTCCGGCGCATCGACGAGGCCCAGGGCCTGCAGCCGGCCGCCGGCCGCAAGGTTGCGCCGGTCATTCGGAAGAAACCGGTAGAAGAGCCCGTCGGCGACGTCTTCCGTCATATAGACCACACCGGAGCGCGGATCGATGCAGGCGGCTTCGTGCTTGAAGCGTCCCATCGCCTTCAGTGGCAGGCCGGGAGCCAGTGTCGTGGAAGCGCTTGGGACCTCGAACACGTAGCCATGATCCTTGCCGACTTCGAGACCGCTCGTCAGGGTGGACTCTTCACAGCTTAGCCAAGAGCCCCAGGGCGTGGTCCCGCCGGCACAGTTTACAGTCGTTCCGACGAGGCTCAGGTGTTGGCGCAGGGTCTGGCCCGATTTCAGGTCGTACAGGATCGTCGTCGTGCCGCCGGGCAGGGGCATACCGCTTTCATGGATATCGTAGGCCAGTGACCGGTCGAGACGAGAGGCAAGGCGTCCACCCAATCCGAATGGGCCGTAGTCCATTTCAGTGACCGAGAGTTCGTGATTGCGAACCAGCAGGACCTTGCCGTCACCAGCTTCAAAACAGCCCATCCCATCGGCCTTGTAAGGCACGAGGAAGCCGTCAGTCATAGTTTCTCCGGCCTGGGAGATGATCTGGTAGCTAAAGCCGGCGGGCAGATCGAGCATCCGGCGCGGATCCGGGATCAGCGGACCGTAGCCCTCTACCTCGTTCCGATAGGTCTCGGGGTCTTGCCCGGCATCCTGGGCTCGCGCGGCGAGACCCGAGAAGGCGATGCTGGTTGCGACTGAGGCCACAAAGCCTCGACGGGAGATCGGCATGATGGACTCGGCTGTTAATCTATAACGGCATTCCTATGCCAAGGGCCCATGACGAACTTAAGACAGTTGTGAGGTAATATAATACCGTATCTTCCAATCCCTTGCTCCATAAGGGTTTTTGGATATTTCTCACGTCTAATGTTGACAGGTTCGACGCCCTCACGTATCTGCCGCCCCTCACGCGAACGGATCTGCTTTCTTGGATCCCGACGCACAAGGAATACGGATCAATCCCATGCAAAAGACCACGGCTTCCCTGAAGCCCGCCGAGGTCGAGAAGAAGTGGATCGTGGTCGACGCCCAGGACGCCGTTGTCGGTCGTCTGGCGACGTTCATCGCCATGCGTCTTCGCGGCAAGCACCGTCCCGACTACACCCCGAACGTTGACTGCGGCGACTTCGTTGTCGTCATCAACGCCGACAAGGTGAAGTTCACCGGCAAGAAGATGGACGACAAGGTTTACTACCGCCACACCGGTCACCCGGGCGGCGTCAAGTCGACCACCCCGCGCAAGCTGCTGGAAGGCCGCTTCCCGGAACGCGTCCTCGAAAAGGCCGTCGAGCGCATGCTGCCCAAGGAGAGCCCGCTGGCTCGCAAGCAGCTGACGCATCTGCTCATCTACAACAACGGTGAGCACCCGCACCAAGCGCAAAGCCCCGAAGCGATCGATTTCGCCTCGCGCAATGCCAAAAACACCCGGAGCGCCTAAGTCATGTCTGAAGCTCAAGGCTTTGACGCGCTGGCCAGCCTGTCCAGCAACCCGGAAGCAGCTGCCCCGGCCGAACCCAAGATCGACGCCCAGGGCCGCGCCTACGCGACCGGCAAGCGCAAGAACGCGATCGCTCGCGTCTGGATCAAGCCCGGCAAGGGCCAGATCATCATCAACGGCCGCGAGCAGGAAGTTTACTTCGCTCGTCCGGTTCTGCGCATGATGATCGCCCAGCCTCTGGAAGTTACCGACCGCCTGGGTCAGTTCGACGTGACCGTGACCGTTGAAGGTTCGGGCCTGTCGGGCCAGGCCGGCGCGATCCGTCACGGCCTATCCAAGGCTCTGACCTACTACGAACCCTCGCTGCGCCCCGTCCTGAAGCCGCACGGCTTCCTGACGCGCGACAGCCGCGTGGTTGAACGCAAGAAGTACGGCAAGGCCAAGGCCCGCCGCAGCTTCCAGTTCTCGAAGCGCTAAACGCGGTTCGCCGTGTTTGGAAAAGGGCGCTTCGGGAAACCGGAGCGCCCTTTTTCTTTGTCCCTCTGTCCGGGTTGATGGGAGTCTGCATGACGCCGAAGGTCTTCATCGATGGCGAAGTCGGTACCACGGGTCTGCAGATCCGCGAGCGCCTGGTCGGGCGTACCGATCTTCAGCTGATCTCGATCGATCCCGACAAGCGCAAGGACCCGGTCGCAAGAGCGGCCATGCTGAACAGCGCCGATGCGGTGATCCTGTGCCTGCCCGACGAGGCCTCGAAGGAGGCCGTGGGCCTGATCGAGAATCCGGCCGTCAAGGTGATCGACGCTTCGACCGCCTATCGCACGGCCGCGGACTGGACCTATGGTTTCGCCGAACTGGACGGCGAGCAGCGCGGCAGGATCGCTGCCGCAAAGCGGATTTCCAATCCGGGCTGCTATGCGACCGGCGCGATCGCCCTGGCCCGTCCGCTGGTCTCGGCCGGGATCCTGCCCGGAGATCTCGCCGTCTCGTTCAACGCCATCTCGGGCTACACCGGCGGCGGCAAGGCGATGATCGCCGAGTTTGAGGACGAGACCGCCGCTAACCACACCAGGGTGCCTTACCGCATCTATGCCATGGGCCTGCAGCACAAGCATGTGCCGGAGATCCAGCAGCATGGCGGGCTTTCGACCCGGCCGATCTTCACACCGGCAGTCGGGCGCTATGCGCAGGGCATGCTGGTTGAACTGCCGCTTCACCTCGCAGCCCTGAACAGCGCGCCGACGCTGAAGGACATCCAGGCCGCCTATGCCGCACACTATCGCGGCGAGCGGTTCGTCGAGGTCGCTTCGCTCGAGGAAGCCTCGTCGCTGACGTCGCTTGATCCTGAAGGGCTGAACGGCACCAACGGCCTGAAGCTGTTCGTGTTCGGCTCGGACGCCGGCGGTCAGGCCCGGCTGGTGGCCCTGCTGGACAATCTGGGCAAGGGGGCCTCAGGCGCAGCCGTGCAGAACCTCAATCTCGCCCTTGGGCTGGAGGAAGCGGCAGGTCTCTGACCTACCGTTCTCGCCCTGCCATCGGGGCGATCTCCGTCATCAGACGTCGGAGCGAACCAGCACGTAGCTGCCGGGCGCATTCTCCAGCGGCTTCAGCGGCCCCTTGGCGGGATCCCGGGCCGGGACGAGGGCCCCGGAGCGTGCCTTCAGCCAGGTGGACCAGTGGGGCCACCAGGACCCGGCATGCTCGGTCGCGTTCGATATCCAGGCGTCGACGGTTTCCGGCAGGGCCTCATTGGTCCAGTGCTGGTACTTCTTCGCGTCAGGGTGATTGATCACGCCGGCGATGTGGCCGGAGCCGGCCATGGTGAAGGTCACCGGACCACCGAAGGCCTTTGCCCCGCGATAGACGCTCCGGAACGGAGCGATGTGATCGTCCTTGGACGATTGGACATAGATCGGGGTCTTGACCTTCTTCAGGTCCAGGGTCTCGCCGCCCAGTGACAGCAGGCCCTGGGTCAGGGCGTTGTCCTTATAGAAGTTGCGCAGGTAGAACATGTGCAGCGACTTGGGCATGCGGGTCTGGTCAGCGTTCCAGAACAGCAGGTCAAAGGGCCGCGGCTCCTTGCCCATCAGATAGTTGCTGACGAAGAACGACCAGATCAGGTCATTGCCGCGCAGGGCGTTGAAGGTGTCGGCCATCGACTGGCTGGGCAGGAAACCGCCGGTCTGGTCCATCTGCTGCTCGATGGACTGCAGCCATTCCTCGTTGGTGAACAGCAGCAGGTCACCGGCCTCGGCAAAGTCCTGCTGGGCCGCGAAGAAGGTCGTCGAATTGATGCGCTTGTC
>NZ_QAII01000029.1:60081-72219 GCF_003060965.1 Caulobacter sp. HMWF025
CTGCTGGGTCGCGTCATAGACGCCCTCGAGCATGTAGTCCTCGAAGGTCTTGGCGGCCAGTTTGGCATCGGGATTGACCCATGAGGCCACGAAGACCGTAAAGCCCTGACCCGTCAGCCAGCGGATCATCGAGTTCTCGGGACGCAGGTCCATGATGTAGAACTTGTTGATCCAGGGCGGGAAGATCAGCAGTGGAATTTCGTGGACCTGCTCGGTGGTGGGATCGAACTGCAGCAGTTGCAGGATGTCATTCTGGTAGACGACCTTGCCTGGAGCCGTCGCGACGTTCTCGCCGACCTTGAACTTCTCAAGATCAGTCTGGCTGATGGCCAGTTGGCCGCCACCGCGCTCCAGGTCGGCTGCGAAGTTCTCCATGCCGCGGACCAGGCTCTCGCCGTTGGTCTGCATGGCCTCCCGGAGTGCGGCGGGGTTCGAGATAAGGAAGTTCGACGGTGAGAAGGCGTCGGTGAGCATCTTGGTGAAGAACTCGACGCGCCGCTTGGTCGACGGATCCACCCCCTCGACACCGGAAACCAGGCTGTTCAACCAGTTCGACGAGAGCAGATAGGACTGCTTCATCATGTCGAACATCGGATTGGAAACCCAGTCGGGGTCGTTAAAGCGCTTGTCTCCGCTTGCAGGGGTCACGACAGGCTGGGGCTCTTCGCCGGCGGCGCGACGGGCCGCAGACTGCCAAAGATCCATGTAACGACCAAAGAGGTCGGCCTGGGCGCGCATCAGCTTGTCCGGCTGGGCGGCGAGGCGCGACATCACCTCGTTCATGGCCGGGGCGACATGGAAGGGGTCTGGCGTCAGGGCGGCCGGCCGGTCGGCCTGGCGAAGCGCAGCCTCGGCGATTGCCCCCTGCGCCGTGACGGCCGCCCGCGCCAGATTGGCAGAAAGCGTTTCCAGCATCTGGCGTTGGTCTGGCGAAACGATGCTGTCGAAATTCGGAACAGGCGGGGGCGTGGGCGGCCGGGTGGCCTTGGCTGATTCGGTTTTGGGTTTCGGCGCGGCCTCGGGAGCGGGCGGCGGAACGGCCTTCTTTGGCTTGGCGGAGGTGGTTTTTGCCTTCGGGGCCGCCGCTTTACGGGGCTTCGAGGGTGTTTTCGCCGTCGCCATGCTGGTTCCTCCCGCGTGTTTCTTCCGGATCGGCTCGCAACCTGCCGCGCACGGCCTTTCGCTTGCCGCGATCATCGCATAAGACCAGAGACAAGATGAACGGTGAAACAGGCAAAATCGTACGTCTCGGCGTACTCACGGGTTTTACGGCGCTGGCTGTCGCCGGTTGCGCCCTGCCGTTCTCGAATGCTGCCGTTGATCCCGCTTCGCCTGTAGCCGATGCGACCCGTGTAGCGGCCGATCGACGGGGCGCGCTCCCGACTTTTTCTGCCATCCCGGCCGTTCCGGGTGATGTGCGTTCGGCTGCGGGCTTCAAGGCTGCGGTCGCTGAGGAGCAGGCGGCCGGAGAGGCGCTTCGCCGCAAGGTCGACGCGGGCCTGTTCACGCTTTCTGGCACGGAAGCCTTCGCCGCCAAGGCCCGGGCCGCTGCCAAGGCTCCGGACTTCGGCGCGCCCACCGACGCAGACCGCGCGGAAACCGAAGCTTTCGCCAAGGCCGCCCGCGGCCGAGCTACCGCGCCTCCGTCCCAGCCCCAATAGGGCGACGGAGGCATAATCATCCTTAAACTGGCTTGGCGCGGCCCCGCTTGGGGTCTATCCATGCCCGACTTTTGCTCCCGACGCGCCGGAGCGGCGCATTGAGCCCCCAAATGAGCACCGATTTTCATCGCATCCGTCGCCTTCCGCCTTACGTTTTCGAAGAGGTCAACAAGATCAAGGCGCGCCTGCGTGCCGAGGGAACGGACATCATCGACTTCGGCATGGGCAATCCCGACATGCCGACCCCGCCACACATTGTCGACAAGCTGATCGAGACCGCCCGTGACCCCAAGGCCGGACGCTATTCGGCGTCCAAGGGCATCCCGGGTTTGCGCAAGGCCATGGCCAGCTACTACGACCGTCGCTTCGGCGTGAAGCTGAACCCAGACACCGAGGTGATCGCCACTCTGGGCTCCAAGGAAGGTTTCGCCAACCTGGCCCAGGCCCTGACAGCGCCTGGCGATGTGATCATCTGCCCCAATCCCGCCTATCCGATTCATGCTTTCGGCTTCATCATGGCGGGCGGGGTTATCCGGCATGTTCCAGCCCTGTCGCCGGAGGACTATCTCTCGAACATCAGCCGGGCCGTGAAGCATTCGGCCCCGCCGCCGACCGTGCTGATCCTGTCCTATCCGTCGAACCCGACGGCCCAGTGGGTTGATCTGGACTTCTACAAGGACGCCATAGCCCTGGCGAAGAAGCATGACCTGCTGGTCATCAGCGACGTCGCCTATGGCGAGATCTATTTCGACAACAATCCTCCGCCTTCGGTGCTGCAGGTCGATGGGGCCAAGGACATTGCGGTCGAGGTCAATTCACTGTCGAAAACCTATGCGATGGCCGGTTGGCGCGTCGGCATGGTGGTCGGCAATGCCCGCATCTGCGCCGCTCTGGCGCGGGTGAAGTCCTATCTGGACTATGGGGCCTATACGCCTGTCCAGGTCGCTGCCGCGGCAGCGCTCAACGGTCCGCAGGACTGCGTTGACGAGATCCGGGCCATCTACAAAGGGCGTCGCGATACCCTTGTGTCGTCCATGAAGCGTGCGGGCTGGGACATTCCCAATCCTCCGGCCTCCATGTTTGCCTGGGCCAAGATCCCGCCGGCCTTCGAGGCGGCCGGCTCCATGCTGTTCTCGCGCCTGCTGATCGAGGAAGCCGGCGTCGCCGTCGCTCCGGGGATCGGCTTTGGCGAGTATGGCGAGGGCTATGTGCGGATCGGGCTGGTTGAAAACGAGCACCGGATCAAGCAGGCGGCCCGCAACGTGAAGAAATTCATCGCCAATGCCGACGCTATCCTGGCCAAGGCCCACAATACGGTCGAGCGCGGCTGAAAAGCTTGCTCGAATGGACTTCAGTGTCGTGGCGACGGTCTTCGATAGGTCGTCGCCACGTTCCCGCGATAGGACGTGAAGATGACGAACAAAACCTGGCGTGTCGGCGTTGCGGGACTGGGTACGGTCGGCGGCGGACTGCTGCAGTTTCTCGCCGAGCGGCCAACCTTCGCTCCGGCTGGCGATCGTGCGGTTGTGACGGCGGTTTCGGCGCGGTCGAAGTCCCGCCCGCGCACGATCGACATCTCTGGCCTGACCTGGTTCGACGATCCCGTCGCCCTGGCCGGGTCACCCGACATCGATCTCTTCATTGAACTCGTCGGCGGTAGCGACGGGCCGGCCAAGGCTGCGGTCGAAACCGCCCTGAAGGCCGGAAAGCCTGTTGTCACGGCGAACAAGGCCCTGATCGCGGAGCATGGCGCGGAGCTGGCGGCCCTGGCCGAGGCGAACGGTGTGCCGCTTCTGTTCGAGGCTGCCGTCATGGGCGGCGTACCGGCCGTCAAGCTCATGCGCGAGGCGATGGTTGGCGACGACATCGACTCGGTGGCCGGCATTCTCAACGGCACGTGCAATTTCATTCTCAGCGAGATGGAGAAGACGGGCCGCTCGTTCGGCGACGTGCTGCGCGAAGCCCAGGCCCTGGGCTATGCCGAGGCCGACCCGACCATGGACGTCGGCGGTTTTGATGCCGGCCACAAGATCAGCATCCTGGCGGCCCTGGCCTTCGGCTGCGCCCCCAACTTCGCCGCCGCAGAGATCGAGGGCATCGAAGCTGTCGAACTCCTGGACATCAAGCTGGCCAAGGATCTCGGCTACCGGATCAAGCTGGTCGCCTCGGCTTCGCGCACAACAGACGGCGTGGCCGTGAAGGTGCATCCCTCTCTGGCTCCGCTGGAGCATCCGCTGGCCCAGGCCGGCGGGGCACTCAATGCCCTGTTCATTGAAGGTCGCCGGGTGGGTCGCATTTTCCTGCAGGGCCCCGGTGCGGGCGCTGGCCCGACAGCCGCTGCCGTGGCCGCCGACATTGCTGATGTGATGACCAAGGCCGTTCGCCCGGTCTTCCAGGCTCCGGCCGGCGATCTGAAGCCGTTTGTTGCCGTTGATCCCAGCAAGTCGGTCGGCAAGGCCTATCTGCGGATCATGGTCCGCGACGAGCCCGGCGCGATCGCCGCCATCTCCGAAACACTCGCCGAATGCGGGGTTTCGATCGACAGCTTCCTGCAGAAGCCTGTTGAAGGAGCGGGTGGGGTCCCCATTGTGCTCGTCACCCATGCGACACCTGAATCCAACCTGCTGGATGCAATTGCGCGCATCGAAAAACTTCAGGCCGTGCTAGAGCGTCCCCGTCTGTTGCGCGTTGCGCGCATCTAAAAAGCCGTCGGCAAGGCGGCACGAGACGACATTGGGAATAGCCTCGCCACGGGCTGGGAGAGACGGATGAGTTCGAACACCCTGGACCGCTCACTGGTCCTGGACGCAGTGCGCGTGACCGAAGCGGCTGCAATTGCCTCCTGGACCATGGTCGGACGCGGCGACGAAATGGCGGCTGACCAGGCCGCAGTCGATGCGATGCGCAATGCGCTGAACGAATTGAACATCGACGGCGAGATCGTGATCGGCGAGGGCGAACGCGACGAAGCGCCCATGCTCTATATCGGTGAAAAGGTCGGCAAGGGCGGACCCGCCATCGACATCGCGCTGGACCCGCTTGAGGGTACCACGCTTGCCGCCAAGGCCATGCCCAATGCTCTGGCCGTCATGGCCTGGGCGCCCAAGGGAACGCTGCTGAACGCACCTGACACCTATATGGACAAGATCGCCTGTGGTCCGGGCTATCCAGCGGGCGTGATCGACCTCGACAAGACCGCAGCGGAGAACGTCCAGGCCCTGGCCGCAGCCAAGGGCGTCGCGCCTTCGGAAATCACGGTGTGCGTGCTGGATCGTCCGCGCCATGCAGAGATCATCGCCTCCGTGCGTTCGGTCGGGGCGCGGGTTCATCTGATCACGGATGGCGATGTGGCCGGCGTAATCAACACCTCGGATCCCTCGACGGGAATTGATCTCTATGTCGGCTCGGGCGGGGCTCCCGAAGGGGTCCTGGCCTGCGCAGCCCTGAAGTGTGTCGGCGGGCAGTTTCAGGGGCGTCTGCTGTTTCGCAACGCCGACGAGCGCGCCCGGGCTGTTCGCTGGGGCGTCACGGACCTGGACCGGAAGTACGATCTCCATGACATCGTCCGCGCCGATGCGATCTTTGCCGCCACGGGCGTGACCTGGGGCGCGCTTCTGGAAGGCGTTACCTATAAGGACGGCTTCGTCCACACCCATACCCTGGTGATGAACTCGTCGACCGGCACCGTCCGTGAAGTTCGGATGAAGCGGCGGGTTCGGAGCGAGGCCCGGGGTAGCCCGATGCACGAGCTGGCCTGACGTCGCATGGAGCGAATCCGCCAAACGGGCTAGGGTCCGGAATGGTTCTCTCCGTCAAATCCTTCCAAGCCGCCCGCCCTCATTGTGGAGGGCGCTGAGCCATGGCTGCTGACCTTCATGCGGATGCCGGGGGCGAAGCTTTCCTCGATGTCACCCGATCGCTCAGCGGACGGGCCTGGCGTGCAAGGCCGGTCGATCCTGTCGCCGTCAGAGCCCACCAGCAGTCGCACGGCCTTTCCGAGCCCTTGGCTCGCGCCATTGCTGCTCGCGGCGTCAAGGCGGGTGAAGCCGATCACTATCTGAGCCCGACCCTCAAGGCCCTGTTCCCTGACCCCTCCAGCTTTACCGACATGGACCGGGCGGCCGAAATCCTGATCGATGCGCTCGTCGCCGGCCGCCCGACCATGGTCTTCGCCGACTATGACGTGGATGGCGCGACCAGCGCGGCTCAACTGGTCCGGTGGTTTCGCCATATGGGCGTCGAACTGCCGATCTACATCCCGGATCGCCTGACCGAGGGCTATGGTCCAAGTCCGGCGGCCTTCAAGACCATCCGCGAGTCCGGGGCCGAGCTGGTCGTCACCCTCGATTGCGGTGCGGCGGCCTATGACGCCATCGCCAGTGCGGCGACGATCGGCCTGGAGGTGGTGGTCATTGACCATCACCTGATGCGCGAGGATCCACCCGCAGCGGCGGCTGTGGTCAATCCCAACCGGCCCGGATGCCAGAGCGGGCAGGGCGTCCTGGCCGCAGCCGGGGTGACCTTTGTCCTGCTCACCGCCCTGAACCGCGAGGCGCGCAAGCGGGGGCTGTTCACCGATGAACGACCGCAGCCGGATCCACGCCAGTGGCTGGATCTGGTGGCCCTGGGCGAGGTGTGCGACGTCACCCAGCTCGTGGGGTTCAATCGGGCACTGACCACGCTCGGCCTGCGCGTGATGTCCAACTGGGCCAATCCTGGTCTCAAGGCCCTGTTTGAGGTCGGCAAGGGGACTGGCCCAGCCTCGGTGTTCCATGCCGGCTTTGTGCTGGGGCCCCGCATCAATGCCGGCGGTCGGATCGGGCGGTCGGATCTCGGGGCGCGGCTCCTCTCAACGGACGACCCTGAAGAGGCCAGGATGCTGGCCGAGGAGCTGGACGGCCTCAATACCGAACGCAAGGCGGTGGAGGCCGGCGTGGTCGAGGAGGCTGTCGCGGTTCTGGAACGCGGCAGCAATTTCAACCCGGACGCTTCCGTCATCGTGGTGGCCGGGGAGGGGTGGCATCCCGGCGTGATCGGCATCGTCGCCGGCCGGCTGCGGGAGCGTTACCGAAAGCCCGTCGTCGTGATCGGCATAGATCGTGCGGCCAATGTCGGGAAGGGTTCGGGGCGGTCGCAGCCGGGCGTCAATCTGGGGGCGGCGATCCAGTCGGCCTATGAGGCGGGACTGCTGATGTCGGGAGGCGGTCATGCCATGGCCGCGGGGCTCAGCATCCGGCCGGATACCATCCCGGAGCTGCGGGCCTTTCTCGAAGAACGCCTGTCTGGCGAGATGGAAGCGGTCGGACCCGAAGCCGTGGAGATCGATGCGCTGGTGCAGCCCAGGGCCGCAGACCGGGCGCTTTACGAGGACTTCCAGCGTCTTGCCCCGTTCGGCCCGGGCAATCCGGAGCCGATGTTTGCCCTGACGGCCGTCAGGCCGGACCGGGTCATGGCGCTGAAAGGCGGGCATGTCCGGATGGATCTCGTCGGACCGACAGGTGAGCGGCTGAAGGCCATCTCCTGGCGCAGTGCCGAAACCGATCTTGGTCGTCGCCTGCTGGCTGGCGGTGGGGCGCTGCATGTGGCCGGGCGTCTGAAGCCGGACGACTATATGGGGCGCAACGGCGTCCAGCTGGAGATCGAGGACGCTGCAGATCCGCGGGCCAGGACGGCTGAAGCCTGAGGTGTTTCCGGGCCAAGCGCTTGATCGGTCAGTCGGTTTTCGTGCCGAGACGATCTGTGGCGGGGATGAGGTTCAGCGTGGCTGTGGACACCCCGAAAAAATGCTTCCGGGCGGGTTGCGTGTCCAGAAGGGCGCGGCTATACACCCGCTTCCTCGCGGGGCCGTGGTCCCTTCGTCTATCGGTTAGGACGCCAGATTTTCATTCTGGAGAGAGGGGTTCGACTCCCCTAGGGACTACCACCCGCGAGGTCTAGACTACGGCTCTCTGACAATGTCTCCGTCTCCGGACGATGATGTGGTCCCTTCGTCTATCGGTTAGGACGCCAGATTTTCATTCTGGAGAGAGGGGTTCGACTCCCCTAGGGACTACCAGCCTCACGTCATTGCTAATTATTTCCCATCTGTGTCCGCGACGAAATGTCGCGGATAGCGCCCTGCCATGCGTTTGGCGCGAATTCGCCATTGACGGCTCTCCTCACGCGAGAACACTGTTATCGCGTTGGTGCTCGCTCCATCTGTTTTTCGGGCGGGCCAGAGGGGCGGAATGTCTGGTTACGATTTCGATACAGTGGCCGCGCATGAGGATCTCGTTCGGATCAGCGGTCGCATCAAGTGGTTTGATGCCGGCAAGGGCTATGGGTTCATTGTGCCCGACGACCCCGGTCAGACCGGTCTCAAGGACGTCCTTCTGCATGTGACCTCGCTGCGGAACTGCGGACGTGAAACGGCGCTTGAGGGGGCCGTCATCGTCTGTGACGTCGTGCGGCGACCCAAGGGCTGGCAGGTCAGCGAGGTCGTCGACCTCGACGAGACGTCCGCGCCGGTTCCGTTGGAGCGTCCGCGCCGGACCTTTGCCGACGCGCCACCCCGACGTGAGCGTGACGCCATGGGCGGCGGCTTCCGGTCCGGGATGGACAGCAGCGGCGGGCGCCAGGCCCTGGCACCGGAGGGCCCTGCCGAGCACGCCAAGGTCAAGTGGTTCAACCGCACCAAGGGCTACGGCTTTGTCGTGCGTGATGCCGAGCCGGGCGACATCTTCGTCCATATCGAGACTCTGCGTCGGGGCGGCCTGGAAGACCTCCAGCCCGGCGATGACGTGCTGGTCCGCTTTGCCAAGGGCCCCAAGGGTCTGGTGGTCGCCGAGATCAATCCCGGCGAGGCCTGAGCGACTTCCGGCCCTTTCTAATCCGGGGCCGGACGCGCTAGGCTCGGGGAGTCGCCCCCGTTTGCGGGGCATCTGATCCTGGGCGGAGTTGTCGTGGCGTTGAGTAATCCGATCCACAGGCGAGCTTTTCTGGCCGCTCTCGGCGGAGCCTTCGCGGCGGCGTCCGTTCAGGCCAAACCGGCGGCGGCTGCGGAAACCGTTGAAATCATCACCGGTCGCGGCCGCGTTCGTTTTCAGGTCGAGATTGCCGCGACGCTCGCGCAGCAGCGGCAGGGACTGATGTTCCGCAAGAGCCTCGCGCCTGATCGGGGCATGCTGTTCACCTACGCCCGGCCCCAGCCCGCAGCGTTCTGGATGAAGAACACCCTGATCCCGCTGGACATTCTCTACATAGCCCCGAGCGGCAAGATCCTGTCGATCGTCCGCAATGCGCGGCCGCATGACGAGACCCCGCTGCCGTCCGGCGGTATGATCCTCGGCGTTCTGGAAATCGCGGGTGGCCGGGCCGCAGAGCTGGGCATCCTGCCCGGGGACAGGGTTCTGCACCGGATTTTCCCCAAGCCCTGATTGCGACGATTTACGGTGTTCGTGTTTGATCCGCGCGCCGAACCCCTGTAGAGCAGCCGCCTGCCGGTGTTTCGGAGCGTAGCGCAGTCTGGTAGCGCATCTGGTTTGGGACCAGAGGGTCGCAGGTTCAAATCCTGCCGCTCCGACCATCGACAAGAATTCTGGCCTTTGGAGAGATTCATGCTGGCTCGCATCTATCGCCCCGCCAAGACCGCCATGCAGTCCGGCAAGGCCAAGACCAAGGACTGGCTGCTCGAGTTCGAACCGGCTTCGGCCCGCAAGTCGGACCCGCTGATGGGCTGGACCCAGTCCAGCGACATGAACGGCCAGGTTCGCCTGACGTTCGAGACCCGCGAAGAAGCCGTGGCTTATGCCCAGAAGCATGGCCTGGCCTTCCAGCTGTTCGACCCGAAGACTCCCAAGCGCATCATCAAGGCCTATGCGGACAATTTCGCCGCCGGCCGCCGCCAGCCCTGGACCCATTAGGTCCCGACTCGCGATCCGCGCCCTTAGCTCAGCTGGATAGAGCACTCGCCTTCTAAGCGAGCGGTCGCTGGTTCGAATCCAGCAGGGCGCGCCATTCTCTTTCAGTCGCTGACCGCTGACGTGGCTTCGCCCAGGGCCTGGACGACCGTCCAGGGCCGTCCGGTGATCCGCGTCGACAGCGCCTTTTCGATCATGCCGTTGCTGAACTTCGAGCCGCCGACCCCGTTGGGATAGGTGACGTAGAGCTGCCGGCTTTCGACCCGCAGTTGCTCGCCGCCGGTCAGCCTGGTGCGCAGGGCCCCGATGATCTTCTTGTCGGGCGCGTCCTTGAGAAACAGGGTCATCAGCAGACCCGGATCGTTCTCGGCAAAATCCGTGTACGGATTTGCGGCGATGATCGCGGCCCAGGCCTGGGCTGTGCGGACATAGACATCGGTACGCAGCCCCAGCCGGGCCATGATCTCGGTTTCCAGAAAGGCCTGCAGTTCGGCTCCGGTCCGCTCTGGACTGTCAAACACCAGATTGTTCGCGCCACTGACCGCGCGGGCCTGCTGCAGACCCAGATCGCCGAGCAGGGCGACGAAGGTCGCCGCGTCGATCGGCTGCTGGCCGCCGACGCTGACCCCGCGCAGAAGGGCGATATGGGTGGTCATGGGGTCAGGCTTCCTGGGTCAGGGCGGCAAGGGCGCGGGTGAGGTCGGCGATCAGGTCGTCCGGGCTTTCCAGCCCGACATGCAGGCGCAGCAGTGGGCCCTCAAGGCCGGTCGGGACGGTGCGGGTGTGGAGCTGCGGATCGCAATGGATCGCCAGGCTCTCGTAGCCGCCCCATGAGAAGCCGAGGCCAAACAGCTGCAGAGCGTCGATAAAGGCATGGACCGCCTTGGCCCGGACGGGCTTGAGGACCACGCCGAACAGGCCGCAGGCTCCGGTGAAGTCGCGCTTCCAGATCGCATGGCCCGGATCGCCGGGCAGGGCGGGGTGCAGCACCCGCGACACTTCGGGCCGGGTCTGCAGCCAGCGGGCCACGGTCAGGCCGTTCTCGGCATGGCGGGGCAGGCGGGTGGTCAGGGTGCGCAGACCGCGCAGCATGGTGTAGGCATCGTCGGACGACACCGACCAGCCGACATCCCACATGGCCTCGTCGAGCAGGGCGATGATCGCCGGATCATTGGTCGCCACACTGCCCATGAAACAGTCGGAATGGCCGCCGACATATTTGGTCAGGGCCTGGACGCTGAGGGTCACGCCATGGGCCAGGGGCTTGAACAGCAGGCCGGCGGCCCAGGTATTGTCGATCAGGGTCAGGATGCCCCGGTGGTTGGCGGCGGCCGCGATGGCCGGAACATCCTGCATCTCGAAGGTCAGGGAGCCGGGGGCTTCCAGCAGGATCAGCCGGGTCCGGTCGGTCGCCAGGGCCAGCAGGGCCTCAGCCGACAGGGCCGGATCGTAGTAGCGGGTGGTCACGCCGTAGCGGCCCAGGAACCGGTCGCAGAAGCGTCGCGTCGGCTTGTAGACGCTGTCGACCACCAGGATCTCGTCCCCGGCCTTCAGAACGGCCATCAGCGCTCCGGTCAGGGCCGCGAGCCCCGACGGATAGAGGGTGACGTTCTCGGCACCTTCTAGCTCAGCCAGGGCCTGTTGCAGGGCCGACGGCGTCGACAGCCGGGTGATGCCGTAGGTGACCTGGTCGTCGTCATACAGCGAGGCTGCGTCGGCCATCAGCACGGTCGAGCCCCGCTGGATCAGCGGATTGACCGTCTTGGCCGCTGCGGTCGGGCCGTGGCCGGCGCGGATCAATCGGGTGTCCTGGTCCATGGGGCGGTCAACTCGGGAGGGCAAGGGCGGCGAGGGTGGTTTAGAGCGCTCGGCATAGCGGGTTCAAGGCGGGAATGCTCATTGTGCTGTTGACTCCCTTCCCCCATCCAAGGGGGAAGGGAGAAGGCGTGCGTCTGCAACCTCGCGCAAAAAATGCTGCGATGGTGATGGGAAGGGTCGCGAAGCGCCCGGGCCTCGCCCGGATGAAGGATAGAAAATACCGTTTCGACGAAGACGAGCGCTCCGCGCGGTCGTTCTTTCAGAGGCGCGCGGCGCTTGAGCCCTGTTTGGGCCTCGCCGCCTTGAAGCCTCCGACGGGCGGACCGGGGTGCGACCCCGACCCGGACTGCCGGTTCTCCCGAACCGGCCTGCTGCTCGCCCGACCCCTGCCGTGACGTCGTTTCTGTGATCCACGGCCGACCGCCGCCAGACACGACAGGGTTGGCAGCCCAAGAGCACAGTGTCCTCTTCCTGCCATCGATTGAGCTTCCCGCTCGACCACACCCCGCCGCCGCTTCGGTCGCTGGCCAAGCGCCCTTCCCCGCGACGAGGTGGGATGATTATGCCGGACGTTTTCAGTGCGTCTGATTGGCGCGATCAGGATTTTTGTAAGGGGTTGATCGGGCTGGGTTTTGTTTGTCGGTTGATGGGGATTGGCTACCGCCTATCCCCATACCCTCTCGTCATTCCCGCCCTTGTGGCGGGAACCCCTGGTTCAGCTGAGTCGTGAAATGCCGGCGAAGTGCGCGCGCACTTCGCCC
>NZ_QAII01000029.1:72229-96517 GCF_003060965.1 Caulobacter sp. HMWF025
GGAATGACGGTGGATACGTGAGACACTTGCCCCCTGCGGGTCGCTTCGCGACCGTCTTCCCCCGGAGGGGGAAGATGATCTTGTCCGCCCCCGCCGGGGGCGGACGACCGGCGACAGCCGGTCAGGTAGGGGCTTGCGGCGCTGGCCGGTTGAAGCCCCTTCGGCTCCGCCCGATCAGGCCTCGCCGGTCACCACGGCGGTATCGTCGCGGCCGCCCCATTCGGTCCAGGAGCCGTCATAGACCGCCGTGCGCGGTCGGCCGAGGCGGGCTAGGGCCAGGGCGACGACCGAGGCGGTGATGCCCGATCCGCAGGTCGAGACGATCGGGCGGGCCAGATCGACCCCCGCCGCCTCGAACACCGGAGCCAGCTTTTCGGCGCTCAGCAGGGTGCCGTCCGGGGCGATCATGGCCGCGAGCGGAATATTGCGGGCCCCGGGCATGTGGCCGCCGCGCAGACCCGCACGGGGTTCGGGGGTTTCGCCGGTGAAGCGGCCCGCCGGACGGGCGTCGATGATCTGCTCGCGGCCCGTCTCGACGACGGTCTTCATCTGTTCGACCGAGCGGATGATGTCGGCCTGCAGGCGCGGGGTGAAATGCCGTTCCTGGGCCAGGGCCGGACCGTCCTCGACTGGACGACCCTCGGCGATCCATTTGGGCAGTCCGCCGTCCAGCACCACGACATCCTCGTGGCCCATGGCCCGGAAGGTCCACCAGACCCGGGCGGCCGGCAGGATGCCCAGGCTGTCATAGACGACGATCCGCGAGCCGTCGCCGAGGCCTAGCTTGCGCACCCGTGAGGCGAACTTGATGGCGCTGGGCAGCATGTGCGGCAGGTCGGAAGTCTCGTCGGCGATCTCGTCGATGTCGAAGAACACTGCGCCCGGAATATGGGCCAGCAGGAACTCGGCCTTCGGATCACGCGGCGTGCCCGGCATGAACCACGAGGCATCGACGATGCGCACGTCCGGCGCTTCCAGATGCTCGGCCAGCCAGGCGGTGGAGACGAGCGGGTCGGCGACGGTGGTCATGGGCATGGCACGGCCTTTCGGGGTCTGACTCGCCCCAGTTTTGAGGCCGGCAGGATCGCGGGATCGGCGGCGCAGGGCAAGGGCACCCTGGCCCTTAAGCGGTCTGGATACTCCAACTGAAATCGAGCCGCTCAAGCACTGCTTGAAACGATTGGCCTGCGAGGTCGGGACACCCTGCCACAGCCTCGTCGAGAAACGCCCCGCTGTTCCAGAGACCCAGGAACTTGCTCAGGGCGATTTCAGCCGCGACTTCAGCAGCCTGCGCGTTCGCCTGGGCAAGCTCAGCCGGAAAGACCCAAAGGCCTTGGTTTGCAGACTCCCACACGCCTTCGGAGCCCGCGACTTGAAGATCGCCACCGAGATTGATCCGCCCTGCGCTTCGAGTGGCCTCGATGACTGCTGGAATAGCGTTGACGGGCCAAGCCACGCCAACCGCTCGATGCTTCATCAACTCGAGCAGATAGGGCGGAAGAAACTCAAAATCTTCTGGTCTGCTCATCCTACATCCAGCCCGGAGCCGGCAGGCCCTTTTCCTCAAGGAAGGCGCGGTTGAAGATCTTGCTCTGGTAGCGCGAGCCGTGGTCGCAGAGGATGGTCACGATGGTGTGGCCGGGGCCCATGGCGCGGGCCATGTGGATGGCCCCGGCGACATTGATGCCCGATGAGCCGCCCAGACATATCCCCTCGTGCTGCACGAGGTCGAAGACCACGTTCAGCATCTCGGTGTCGTCGATACGGAAGGGGTGGTCGACGACCAGGCCTTCCAGATTGGCGGTGATCCGGCCCTGGCCGATGCCCTCACTGATCGAGGTTCCCTCGGCCTTCAGCTCGCCGTCCTTGTACCAGCTGTAGAGCGAGGCTCCGTAGGGGTCGGCGAGGCCGATCTTCACCGACGGCTTGCGCTCGCGCAGGGCCTGGGCGACCCCGGCCAGGGTGCCGCCCGAGCCGATGGCGCAGATGAAGCCGTCGACCTTGCCCTCTGTCTGGTCGAAGATTTCCGGACCGGTGCTGAGGTAGTGGGCCTGGCGGTTGGCGACATTGTCGAACTGGTTGGCCCAGATCACGCCGTTGGGCTCGGTGGCGGCCAGGTCTTCGGCCAGACGGCCCGAATAGCGGACATAGTTGTCGGGATTGGAGTAGGGAACGGCGTCCACTTCGACCAGCTCGGCCCCGAGCAGGCGGATGGCGTCCTTCTTTTCCTGGCTCTGGGTGCGGGGGATGACGATGGTCGTCTTGTAGCCGAGGGCCGAGGCGACCATGGCCAGGCCGATGCCGGTATTGCCGGCCGTGCCCTCGACGATGCGGCCGCCGGGCTTAAGCAGGCCACGCGCTTCGGCGTCGCGGATGATGCCGAGGGCGGCGCGGTCCTTGACCGACTGGCCGGGGTTCATGAACTCGGCCTTGCCGAGGATCTCGCAGCCGGTCGCCTCGCTGGCGCGGTTGAGGCGGATCAGGGGCGTATTGCCGATGGCGTCCAGGACGCTGGATTTTACGGACATGGCGGGTTCTGGGAACGCTTCTGGCTGCAAAGGCGGTGACGCATGGTAGATCGTGCCTGAGGGCAGCGTTGCAAGCCCAGTTTTCCTGAAGGCAGGCCTCAGCAGATGGACAGTCTCGCATGAACCGGGGGCAGGGGGCCTTGCGTCTCGTCCTGGGCGACCAGCTGAGCGACAGCCTTTCGGCCCTCGCCGGGCTCGATGCGGCCAACGATCTGGTGCTGATGACCGAGTCGGTCGCCGAGGCCACGGCCTGGAAGCACCACAAGCAGAAGCTGGTCCTGGTCTGGTCAGCCATGCGGCAGTTTGCCGACCGGCTGCGGGCCCGGGGCATCCAGGTTCGCTACGTGACCCTCGACGACCCGGCCAATACCGGCTCGATTTCCGGCGAGATCCGCCGGGCCCTAGACGAGGCGGGGCTGGGCCGGGTGATCCGGACGGCCTGCGGCAAGTGGAGCCTGGAGGCCCATCTTCTGGCCCTGGCCGATACCCTGTCCGTGCCGGTCGAGACCCGTGAGGACGACCGTTTCCTGTGCTCGCGCCAGGAGTTCGCGGCCTGGGCCGAGGGCCGCAAGGAACTGCGGATGGAGTATTTTTACCGCGAGATGCGCCGCAAGACCGGCCTGCTGATGGACGGCGACAAGCCGGCGGGCGGGCAGTGGAACTATGACGCCGAGAACCGCCGCAAGCTGCCGGCCGGGGTGAGACCGCCCCAGCGCCTGCGCACGCCGCCCAATCCGGTCACCCAGGCGGTGATGGCGAGGGTCGCAGCCGGCTTTGAGGATCATTTCGGAACCGCCGACGGCTTTGGCTGGCCGACCAATCCCGATGAGGCTGCAGCGGTCCTCGACCACTTTTTCGACGACATGCTGGCCGGCTTCGGTGACTGGCAGGACGCCATGAGCTGGGGGCGGCCGTTCCTGTGGCACAGCCTGATCTCGCCGGCCCTCAATATCGGCCTGCTGGATCCGCTGGCCATCTGTCGCCGGGCCGAGGCGGCCTGGCGCGAGGGGCGCGCGCCGCTGAACGCGGTGGAGGGCTTCATCCGCCAGATCCTCGGCTGGCGCGAGTTCGTGCGCGGCGTCTACTGGCTGAAGATGCCGGAGTACGGCCAGCGCAATGCGCTCGACGCCCAGGGTAAGCTGCCGGCCTTCTACTGGACCGGACAGACCGACATGGCCTGCGTGGCCGATGCGGTGACGGCGGTCCGTGACCATGCCTATGCCCATCACATCCAGCGTCTGATGGTGACGGGCAACCTCGCCATGCTGCTGGGCGTGCACCCCGACGCGGTGGACGACTGGTACATGGTGGTGTTCGCCGACGCCTATGAGTGGGTCGAGATGCCCAATACGCGCGGCATGGCCACCTTTGCCGACGGCGGCATCGTCGGGTCAAAGCCCTACGCCGCCAGCGGGGCTTATATCGACCGCATGAGCGACTACTGCAAAGGCTGTCGCTATGACGTCAAGGACCGGCTGGGCGCCAGCGCCTGTCCGTTCAACGCCCTCTACTGGGACTTCATCGACCGCCATGAACGGCAGCTGGCCGGGCTGGGCCGGATGATGATGCCGCTGAAGACCCTGTCGAAAATGCCCGAGGCCGAGCGCGTCGCCTTCCGGGCCAAGGCGGCGGCGACGCGCAGGGCGATGGGGGTCTAGCCGGCGCCGGTGTGCGTCTCGATCACGTTCAGCAGGGCCAGCGGCCCACCGGCCGTGGTGGCGGCGCACCAGACATTGTGCAGGCCCTCGACCTCGACCAGCCGGTTCTCGACCGCGTCGACCATGATGCCCTCAGCGACGTCGGACGACACCTCGCCCAGCAGCTGCTCGTCCTGGAGTTCGCCGCACCAGGCGGTGACCGCATCAACCGCCGTCGGCGCGTCGAACTGGGTGATGTAGGTCCCCCCGTGGAAATCCAGGACCATGGTGTAGAGGTTCATGGGGCGCGACCTCGTTGTGCTTTTGACTATCTAGGCACACCCAAGGTCATGACGCGAAGGCGAAACGTCTAGGCCTTGCTGAGGCCCAGCTGGATCACATTGGTGCGTTCCGTGCGGAAGCCCGCCTCGCAATAGCTGAGATAGAACCGCCACAGGCGGCGGAAGCGCTCGTCGAAGCCCAGCCCCTTGATGTCGTCCCAGGCGGCCTCGAAGCGCACGGCCCACTGGGCCAGGGTGTCGGCATAGTTCTGGCCGAACCGGTGGATCCCGGTCCAGGCGAGGCCCGCCTGGTCGGTCTGGGCCCTGAGCCGCTCCTCGCTGGGCAGCATGCCGCCCGGAAAGATGTAGCGCTGGATGAAGTCGGTCTGGGTCCGATAGTGCTCGAACAGCTCGTCGCGGATGGTGATGATCTGCAGCCCGGCCCGGCCGCCGGGGACCAGGACGTCCTGGACCTTGCCGAAATAGGTCGGCCAGTACTCCTCGCCGACGGCTTCGAACATCTCGATCGAGGCCACGCGGTCAAAGCGGCCCTGCACGTCGCGATAGTCGATCAGCTGGATGTCGGCCTTCTCGGCGAGCCCGGCCTCGAACAGGCGCTGGCGGGCGAAGTCGTGCTGGGCCCGCGAGATGGTGATCGCGGTGACGCGCGCGCCGACCTCTTTGGCCGCGAACTCCGCAAAGCCGCCCCAGCCGCAGCCGATCTCCAGCACATGGTGATCGGGACGAAGCTCCAGGGTGCGGGCCAGGGCGGCATATTTTGCGGTCTGGGCCTCGACCAGGGACTGGCCCGGATGCTCAAAGAGGGCCGACGAATAGGTCATGCTGGGGTCCAGCCAGCGCGAATAGAAGGCATTGCCCAGGTCGTAATGGGCATGGATGTTCTTGCGCGAGCCCTTGCGGTCATTGCGGTTGAACAGGTGGAGCAGGGCGTTGAACACCCGCATCACGCCATTGCCCTCGACCAGTTCGTGCAGGCGGTCGAAGTTCAGGGAAAACGCCTCCAGCACCGTCGTCAGGTCCGGGGTTTCCCATTCTCCGGCCATGAAGCCTTCGGCAAAGCCGATGTCGCCGGCGGCCAGGGCGCGGCGCACGAAACGGTAGTCACGGACCTGGATGACCGCATGGGGCCCGGGCTCCTTGCCGGCGATCTCGAACCGCTTGCCCGAGGGCAGGATGAAGACCAGCGAGCCGATGGCCCAGTTTTCAGCCGCAATGCGCACGACAGCCCGGAAGGCGCCCGGGGCGCTCTTCAGGGCGGGATCTTTCCAGAGCACTGTGTCCGAGTAGGTCATGGCGGTCCGCATGTTCATTCCAGCTATTAAGGCTCGCGTGACCGGGGTCGTAAATCCTGTCAGCCGCCCTTCAGGCTCTGATAGGCGGCCAGAGCCCGTTCGCGGGCAAAGGCGTGATCAACGATCGGTCGAGCGTAGATACGCTTGGCGGTGATGCTGAGATGCGTCGGGGCCGTCCAGGGCTTGTGGATAACAGCGTCCGGCAGGCTGGCGAGTTCCGGCACCCAGCGCCGGACATAGACGCCGCGCGGGTCGAACTTCTCGCCCTGGGTGATGGGGTTGAAGATGCGGAAGTAGGGGGCGGCGTCGGCCCCGCTGCCGGCGGTCCACTGCCAGTTGCCGACATTGTTGGGCAGGTCGGCATCGACCAGGGTGTCCCAGAACCAGGCCTCGCCGTCGCGCCAGTCGATCAGCAGGTGCTTGACCAGGAACGAGGCCACGATCATCCGCACGCGGTTGTGCATGAAGCCGGTGGTCCACAGCTCGCGCATGCCGGCATCGACGATCGGATAGCCGGTCTGGCCCCGGGTCCAGGCGGTGAAGGCCGCGTCGTCGCGGTTCCAGGGAAAGGCGTCGAACTCCGGCCGGAAATTGGCGGTGGTGATGTCGGGCCGGTGGAACAGGATGGAATGGTTGAATTCCCGCCAGCCGATCTCGGACAGAAACTTGTCGCCCTGTGCGGCCGGGACCTGGCCCGCCGCGATCGCGGCCCGGGTCGCGGCCCAGACCTGACGCGGGCCGATCTCGCCGAAATGCAGGTGCGGCGACAGGCGCGAGGTGACCTCGACCCCCGGAATGTCGCGCTGGTCGGCATAGTTCAGCACCTTGCCGGCCAGGAACTGCTGCAGCCGCTCGGCCGCACCGGCCTCGCCGGGCGTCCAGAGCGAAAAGCCGCCGGACCAGTCGGGCTTTGAGGGATGCAGGCCCCAGTCGGCCAGCCGGTCGCTAGCCGGTGGGTTGAGTGGAGCGGGCAGGGCGGCCGGTGCCTGGGTCACATGGAGGTCGGCAATGTGCTCGCGGGCCGCCCGCCAGTAGGGGGTAAAGACCTTGTAGCCTTCCCCCGAGCCGTTCTTCACCGTCCAGGGCTCGTTGAGCAGGCCGGCATTGAAGCTTTCGCAAGCCAGACCCCGGGCCTTCAGGTCGGCCTTGATCTTTGCGTCGCGGTCGGTGGTGGCCTTGTCATAGAGCCGGTTCCAGACCACGCCCGTGGCCCCGGTCTGCGCGATCAGATCGTCCAGCACCGCAGCCGCCCGGCCGCGCCGCAGGATCAGCTGTCCGTCGCGAGCCGCGATGTCGGCTGACAGGGCCTGCAGCGACTTGTCCAGCCACCAGAGAGAAGCCCCGCCCATCGGGCGGATGCCCGGCGTTTCGTCGAGGATGTAGACCGGGACCACCGCCCGGCCGGTGGCCAGGGCTGCCTCAAGGGCCGGGTTGTCGGCCAGACGCAGGTCCTTGCGAAGCCACACCAGGAGGGGTCCGTCGCCTTGGATGTCGATCCGCACTTGCACCGTTCCGCTTCTGGGGCCACCTGTCTGGCCTGAATTCATCACTCGCCGGAAGCCTTGCCTTGAGTCAGCCCCAAGCCGTAGCCCCCAATGCCGTTGTCGAGGTCAAGACCCCGACCGGTACGCCTGTCCGCATCGGCAATGGCGAGCGTCTCTCGATCATTGCCGGGCCCTGCCAGATGGAGAGTCGCCAGCACGCGCTGGAAACGGCTCATGCCCTCAAGGAGATGGCAGCGCGCCTCGGCGTGGGAATGATCTACAAGACCTCGTACGACAAGGCCAATCGCACCTCGGCCAACGCCCAGCGCGGCATCGGGCTGCATGACAGCCTGCCGATCTTCCAGGAGATCCGCGAGGTCACCGGCCTGCCGACCCTGACCGACGTCCACGAGATCAGCCACTGCGCGCCGGTCGCCGAGGCCGTCGACGTGATCCAGATCCCGGCCTTCCTGTGCCGCCAGACCGACCTGCTGCTGGCCGCTGCGGCGACCGGCCGGGCGATCAATATCAAGAAGGGCCAGTTCCTGGCTCCGTGGGACATGAAGAACGTCATCGCCAAGGTGACGGGCGCGGGCAATCCCAATGTCATGGCCTGCGAGCGCGGCGTGTCGTTCGGCTACAACACCCTGGTCAGCGACATGCGCAGCCTGCCGATCATGAAGGAGATCGGCTGCCCGGTGGTCTTCGACGCCACCCACAGCGTGCAGCAGCCCGGCGGTCTGGGCGGCTCGTCCGGTGGCCAGCGTGAGTTCGTGCCGGTCCTGGCCCGGGCGGCGGTCTCGATCGGCGTGGCCTGCGTCTTCATGGAAACCCACCCCGATCCCGACAACGCCCCATCGGACGGCCCGAACATGGTTCCGATGAGCCAGTTCGAGGCCCTGGTCGCCAACCTCCTCGAATACGACGCCCTGACCAAGCGCGCGGCCTGATCCGATGACCCGTCGCACCGTCCTCGTCACCGGCGGCGCCGGCTTCATCGGCTCCAACATCGTCGCGCGGCTGTGCGAGGATCCGGCCATTGATGTGGTGGTCTGCGACCGCCTGCGCGATGCAGCCCTGGGCAAGTGGCGCAACATCGCCAAGCATCCCATCGCCGACTTCGTGGCCCCGGAGGTCCTGTTCGACTGGCTGGGCCGGCGCGGCGAGGACGTGGAGCTGGTCATCCATATGGGCGCGGTCTCGTCCACGACGGAGCCCGACGCCGACAAGATCATCCACTCGAACTTCAGCCTGTCCCGTGACCTGTGGGACTGGTGCGCGCGCCATGGCCGGCGGATGATCTATGCCTCCTCGGCGGCGACCTATGGCGACGGAACGCTGGGGTTCGACGGCAAGGACGACATCGAGTCGCTGAAAGCCCTGCGGCCCCTGAACGCCTATGGCTGGTCCAAGGCGCTGTTCGACATCTATGCCGTTCGCGAGGCGGCGCGCGGTCGGGCCCCGCTGCAGTGGGCGGGGCTGAAGTTCTTCAACGTCTATGGCCCGAACGAGGACCACAAGGGCGGCATGAAGTCGGTGGTCTGCCAGATCTGGCCCCGGGTCGCGGCCGGCGAGGGCGTGAAGCTCTTCAAGTCGCATAATCCCGACTATGAGGACGGCGGCCAGCTGCGTGACTTCGTCTATGTGCGGGACGTCGCCGATGTGGTCGGCTGGCTGTCGGACAATCCGCAGGTCAACGGCGTCTACAATCTGGGCTCCGGTGCGGCGCGCAGCTTCAAGGACCTGGCCGAGGCGACGTTCCGGGCGATCGGACGGGCTCCGGACATCAGCTATATCGACATGCCCGAAGTGCTGCAGGGCAAGTACCAGTACTTCACCCAGGCCGATATGAGCCGGCTACGCGAGGCCGGCTATACCGCGCCGATGGCGTCGCTGGAGGACGGGGTCCAGGACTATGTGGCCGGCTATCTGAATACGGACGATCCGTACCGGTGAGCCCTTACCGTCCATCCCGCTCTTGCGGAAACGGATGGGCTTGAGCGCGAAACTGCCGCCACGTCACACTTGCCGGTCCCACCACCGCGCCTAATCTGCCCCTGACAAGTCGGGTCAGCCGACGTCAGGGAGTGATCGGAACATGGTCGGCATCGCCGCCTGGGGCGCCTATGCGCCGCGTCTACGTCTGAGCCGCAGGGCGGTGGTCGAGGCTAATGCCTGGGTCGCCCCGAACCTGAGGTCCAAGGGCAAGGGCGAGCGTTCCATGGCCAACTGGGACGAGGACGCCCTGACCATGGCCGTCGAGGCTGCCCGCGATGCGCTCGGCACCGCCGATGACCGCAGCCAGATCGACGCCCTCTATTTTGCCTCCACGACAGCCCCTTTTGCCGACCGGCTGAATGCCGGCATCGTTTCGGCGGCCCTGACTCTCGAGAAGTCCATCAGCGCCAGCGACGTCACCGGTTCGCAGCGTTGCGGTCTGACCGCCCTGGGCCAGGCCCTGGCAGCCGTGCAGGGCGGGGTGGCCCGGGCCGCGCTCGTGACGGCGGGTGAACATCGCCGGACACGCGCGGCCTCGGCGCTGGAACTGGACTGCGGTGACGGCGCGGCGGCCTTTGTGGTGACCGCAGACGCCGGCGCGGCTGAACTGCTGGGTCGGGGCAGTGTGACGGATGATTTCGTCGACCACTTCCGAGGCAATGACGGCGGCTTCGACTATGCGTGGGAAGAGCGCTGGATCCGCGACGAGGGCATCGTCAAGCTGGTGCCGCCGGCCGTGAAGCGGGCCCTTGAGGCGGCGGGCGTGGCCGCATCGGACGTGGCGCACTTCTGCTTCCCCTCGACCTTTGCCGGCATGGCCGCGACCCTGGCCAAGGGGCTGGGCATCCGGCCCGAGGCGGTGCGTGACAACCTGGCTGCCGTGATGGGCGAAGCCGGCTGTGCCCATGGTCCGATCCTTTTGGCTCATGCCCTGGAGCAGGCCCAGGCCGGCGAGATCATCGTCGTGGCCCAGTTTGGCCAGGGGGCCGAGGCGCTGGTGTTCCGGGCCACGGGGCAGGGTACCCGTCCGGCCCGCGGCGTCAGCGGTTCGCTGGCCGATCGCCAGGAAGAGACCAACTACATGAAGTTCCTGACCTTCAATGGCCTTGTCGAATGGGACAAGGGCATGCGGGCCGAGAAGGACAACAAGACCGCCCTGACCACCCTCTATCGCAACGAGGACATGATCCTGGGCCTGGTCGGCGGTCGCTGCCGCGAGACCGGGGTCGTGCAGTTTCCCCGCACCCGCATCTCGGTGGCCCCCAACAATCCGGCAGTCGATACCCAGGAGCCGTACCGTTTCGCCGAGCGTCGCGCGAGCGTGCTCAGCTACTCGGCCGACTACCTGACCTTCTCGATGGCCCCGCCCAACCACTACGGCATGATCGTCTTCGAAGGCGGCGGCCGGATCATGATGGACATCACCGACGTGTCGCCCGGCGACGTCGACACCGGCCTGCCGGTCAAGATGGTGTTCCGGATCAAGGACGTCGACGAGAAGCGCGGCTTCGTCCGCTATTTCTGGAAGGCCGCGCCGGACCGTTCCGCCCAGGCCGCTCAAACCGCCGTCGCAGCCGAATAGGAGAGACCACCATGGCCAAGGGCATTCGCGACAAGGTCGCCATCCTCGGGATGGGCTGCAGCAAGTTCGGCGAGCGCTGGGACGCCGGTCCCGACGACCTGATGGTCGAGGCCTATATTGAGGCCATGAGCGACGCCGGTATTGAACCCAGCCAGCTGGACGCGGCCTGGTTCTCGACCCATGTCGACGAGATGGGTACGGGCAAGGGCGGCACGCCGATGTCGATCGCCCTGCGCCTGCCCAATATCGCCGTGACCCGGGTGGAGAACTTCTGCGCTTCGGGTTCTGAAGCCTTCCGGGGCGCGGTATATGCCGTGGCTTCGGGGGCGGCCGATATCGCCATCGCCCTGGGCGTCGAGAAGCTGAAAGACACCGGCTATGGCGGCCTGCCGGTCGCCAATCCCGGCACCCTGACGCCGCAGGTCATGCCCAACGGCTCGGCCCCGGGCAATTTCGCCCAGCTGGCCAGCGCCTACCGGGCCAAGCACGGGGTGTCGAAGGACGACCTGAAGCGCGCCATCGCCCATGTCTCGGTCAAGAGCCACGCCAACGGGGCCAAGAACAGCAAGGCCCACCTGCAGAAGCCGATCACGGTGGACCAGGTGCTGAACGCCCCGATGATCGCCGAGCCGCTGGGCCTGTTCGACTGCTGCGGCGTCTCGGACGGGGCGGCCTGCGCCATCGTCACCACGCCGGAGATCGCCAGGGCGATGGGCAAGAAGAACCTGACCATGGTCAAGGCGCTGCAGCTGTCGGTCTCCAACGGCTATGAGAGCCAGTACAACGGCTGGGACGGCAGCCATTTCCACACGGCCCGCATTGCGGCCGGCAAGGCCTATCGCGAGGCCGGCATCGAGCGGCCGCGCGAGCAGATCTCGATGATCGAGGTGCATGACTGCTTCTCGATCACCGAGCTGGTGACGATGGAGGACCTGTTCATCTCGCCCGAGGGGCAGGGCTGGCGTGACGTGATGGACGGCTTCTACGACGCCGACGGCGGGGTGCCCTGCCAGATTGACGGCGGGCTGAAGTGCTTCGGCCATCCGATCGGCGCGTCGGGTCTGCGGATGCTCTACGAGATGTACCTGCAGCTGCAGGGCCGGGCCGGTCCCCGGCAGCTGAAGGATCCGGTGTTCGGCATGACCCACAATCTGGGTGGTGCGCCGGCCAGCAATGTCTGTTCGGTGGCGATCATCGGGCAGGAGGGGGCCTGATCCTGCGGGCCTCCGGCGCGTGGAATAGTCGTGATTTTCGGCTATCGCGGGCCGGAGCGCTTGGTGTAACCACGACGTATGGCTGAGCGCTTCAAGGGCTTCAAACGCTGGATCTTCGCCGGGGCGGTGCTGCTGACCGGCCTGCTGGTCGCGGCGGCCTTTGTCTGGCGTTACGACATCCTCAGCAATGCCCTGGACCCCAAGGTGCCGTTCCTGGCCTACAAGCCGCCGCCGGCTCCGGACTATGCGCGGCCCGCCGCCTGGGCCCTGCTGCCGAGGCTGCCCGCGCGGCCCGCGCCGGGCGAGCCGCCGGTCGACGTCTTCTTCGTCCACCCCACCACCTTCGACGGCGGCCAGGACTGGAACGGGGCCATCGACCAGCCGAAGGCGCAGCGCTTTCTGTCGCGGGTGGTGCTGCCCAACTATGCCGGACCGTTCTATCGCGTCGGCCGGGTGTTCGCCCCGCGCTACCGGCAGGCCAGCCTCTACACCTATCTGACCCTGCGCGATGATGCCCGCGAGGCCCGTCGCTTCGCCTATGGCGACGTCCGCACCGCCTTCCGGCTCTATCTGAGTCAGTACAACCGGGGCCGGCCCTTCATCCTGGTCGGGGTCGAGCAGGGCGGGTCGATGGCCGCGCGCCTGTTGCGCGACGAGGTCGGCAGCGACCCGCTGGTCAAGCGCCGGCTGGTGGCGGCCTATCTGATCGAGACGGTAGTGCCGGCCGACGAATATGGGCCGATGGCGGTCCTGCCGGCCTGCGACGCCCCGACCCGGACCGGCTGCGTGGCCGCCTGGGCGTCCAGCGAAGAGGGCGACTTCCAGCGCCTGCAGGCCCTGAGCCACAGGTCGCTGATCTGGGACGACAGCGACCAGCTGATCGACCTCAACGGCCGCAAGGCCCTGTGCTTCAATCCGCTATTGGGCGGGACGGCCGAGATGCGGGCACCCGCCCGACTGAACCTCGGGGCCGCCAATGCCACGGGCCTGGAGTGGGGCGCGCGTCCGGCCTTCCTGCAGCGGCAGGTCTGGGCCCAGTGCGAGGACGGGGTGCTGCACACCGGCCGGCCCAAATCGACCGCCCTGCGCGATGCCGGCTCCTGGGCCGACCGGCACAAGGTCGACGGCTACAACCTGTTCTATGCCGACATCGAGGCCGACGCTCAGGCCCGGGTGACCAGCAGGGCCTCCAACCCGCAATAGGTGGGCTGGTCGATGGCGATCCGGTCGATGGCGGTGGCGCGCAGATGGGCCATAACCGCCGGATCGGTCGGAGACAGCGTTCCCGCCGCCAGGGCCTCGCACAGCAGGCGGTTCAGGGTCTGGACATCGCCGTCCCGCCCAAGCAGGGCGCTGAGCCTGGCCTGCTCGCCGGCCTCGGCGGCGGCGCCCAGCTCGGCTTCTCGGGCCAGCAGCGCCCGGGCGTTGTCGGCCACCCGGGCCAGGAAAGCATGGCGGCCGTCGCCGTCGTCCAGCCGGTCAAAGCGGTCGAGCCCCTCACGCAGCTCGGCGGCGGTGGGACAGGTGATCATGCCATCACCTCCAGCAGGTGGACGAGGTCGATTTCGGTCTCGCTGACCCGGCGGCCGATCATCGCCCGCTCGATCGACGGGTCTGCCCCCGTGGCGAAGCTGGCGTACATCATCAGGCACATGACGCCCCATTTCAGCGAGCCCAGGGCCTGCCAGAACTGCAGGCGGGACAGGGGGATTTCGCCGCCGCCGGCTTCGGCATAGCCGTCCAGCAGGGCCTGATAGTCGCCGAAGCCGCCGACCGGCTTGCGCCACTGGCCAAAACGCCAGGAGTTGACGCAGATCCAGCCCAGGTCCTCGGCCGGATCGCCCAGATGAGCCAGTTCCCAGTCGAGGACGCCCACCAGACCCCCGGTTGGATGGATCATCAGATTGCCGTTGCGAAAATCACCATGCACCAGAACCGGCTGGTCGGAGCGGGGCGCGAGGCGCTCCAGCTGGCGGAAAGCGGCCTCGAAGGTCGGCCGCCAGGCCTCGGTCTGGCGATAGATGGCCTCATAGCGGGCCAGTTCGCCAAGGGCGTCCGAGGTGGTCAGGGCCGGCAGGGTTTCAGGCGGCGTCGCATGGATCCGGGCCAGGACCTGGCCGCAGCGGTGTGCCAGACCTTGGCGGACGGTCTCAAAGGCCGCGCCGCGGACGATGCGCTTGCCCAGCGTCTCGCCCTCCAGCCGGCCCATGACATAGGCCTCACCGAGGCCGTCGGACGGCTCGCAGACATGGACGACGACCGGGACCGGCGCGCCGGTCGCGGCCGCGGCCCGGATCAGGGCCGCCTCATGCGCAAGGGGCTGGGCGGTGTCGCGCGGCGGGGCGTTGTCGGGCCGGCGCCGGAGGATCAGGGGCGTGCCGTCATCCAGATCGAAGGCCCAGGTTTCCAGGCTCGCTCCGCCCGACAGCCGATGGGCGTTCCGGGCGCTTGTGGCGCTCACTGAAAGGCGCGGCGCAAGGCGGGCGAGGGCGGCGGCGATGTCCATGGGCACAGGCTTCCAGTGCTCACCCAGCGTCACGCAAGGGCTTTAGGAGGACAACCACACGGGTCCCGGTCGACATTCGGCGCGGATCACCACACCTTGCGCGCCAATCGCCTGTTCTGCCCCTGCCGAGGTTTCCCCATGCCTTCTGGTCTCGCCGCCCTGCTGGATGACGTCGCCGGCATCACCAAGATCGCTGCGGCCTCGCTGGACGATGTCGCTGGGGCAGCCGGCAAGGCCGGGACCAAGGCCGTCGGGGTGGTGGTGGACGATACGGCCGTAACGCCGGGCTATGCGATGGGCTTCACGCCCGACCGCGAATTGCCGATCGTCTGGAAGATCGCCATGGGGTCGTTGCGGAACAAGTTCCTGTTCCTGCTGCCCGGGGCGCTCCTGCTCAGTGCCTTCGCGCCCTGGGCGGTGACACCGATCCTGATGGTCGGCGGGGCCTATCTTGCCTTTGAGGCCACCGAGAAGATCCTTGAGGCGTTCACGCCCGAACATGAAGGCGAAGCGGTCGAGGAACTGGCCCTCAGTGGTCGCGAGCTTGAGAACGAGAAGGTCAATGGCGCGATCCGGACCGACCTGATCCTGTCCGGCGAGATCATGGCCATTGCCCTCGCGGACGTCGCTGACAAGCCGCTGCTCGTGCAGGCCGCAGCCCTGGCCCTGGTCGGTCTGCTGATCACGGCGGGTGTTTATGGCGTGGTCGGCCTGATCGTGAAGATGGACGACATCGGCCTGCATCTGGCCAAGGGCAACAATGCCGGCCTGCGTGGCCTGGGACGGGGTCTCGTCAAGGCGATGCCGGTCACCATGGAGGCCCTGACCGTGATCGGCACGGCCGCCATGCTGTGGGTCGGCGGCGGGATCATCGTCCATGGTCTGGAGCGCTTCCACCTGACGCCGATCCCGCACTGGGTGGAAGGCTTCTCGCACTGGGCGCATGGCGTTCCGGTCATAGGGCCCGTCACCGGCTGGCTGGCCTTTGCCCTCGGCTCGGCCGTCGTCGGCCTGGTCATCGGTGGCGTGATCGCCGGACTGCTGCACCTTTGGCATCACCGCAAGGGTGCGGCCGCGCACTAGGTCTTGAGGGCGTAGGCCTTCGCCACGGCTTCGGCGACCTTGATGCCGTCAATCGCGGCCGAGAGAATGCCCCCGGCATAGCCCGCGCCTTCGCCGGCCGGGAACAGGCCGGCCGTGTTCAGGCTCTGGAAGTCGTCGCCGCGCGTGATGCGGATCGGCGAGGAGGTGCGGGTCTCGACCCCGGTCAGCAGCACGTCGGGATGGTCATAGCCGGCGATCTGCCGTCCGAAGACGGGCAGGGCCTCGCGCATGGCGGCGATGGCGAAATCGGGCAGGCACTGGCTGAGATCGGTCAGGTGTATGCCCGGCTTGTAGGACGGGGCCACCACGCCCAGTTCGGTGGACGGCCGCCCGGCCAGGAAATCGCCGACCTTCTGGCCCGGCGCGGCATAGGTCGAGCCGCCGGCCAGATAGGCGAGCGACTCCCATTTGCGCTGGAACTCGACTCCGGCCAGCGGATGGCCCGGATAGTCGCGCTCGGGATCGATCCCGACCACGAAGCCTGAATTGGCGTTCCGCTCGTTGCGCGAATACTGGCTCATGCCGTTGGTCACCACACGGCCGGGCTCCGAGGTCGCCGCCACCACCGTGCCGCCGGGGCACATGCAGAAGCTGTAGACCGTGCGGCCGTTCGAGCAGTGGTGCGACAGGCTGTAGTCTGCGGCCCCAAGGTCCGGGTGACCGGCGCAGTCGCCGAACCGGGCCTTGTCCATCCAGGACTGGGGATGCTCGATCCGCACCCCGATCGAGAACGGCTTGGCCTCGATCTCGACGCCCTTGTCGTACAGCATCTCGAAGGTGTCGCGGGCGCTGTGGCCGACGGCCAGGACCACATGTTCGGCGGCCAGGTAGTCGCCGTTCGAGAGCTTCAAACCCTTGATCTTGCGCGATCCTTCGGCGGCGGTCGCCACGTCGATCTCCTCGACCTTGTGCTGCCAGCGGTACTCACCACCCAGGCTTTCGATGGTCTCGCGCATGCTTTCGACCATCGTCACCAGGCGGAAGGTGCCGATATGGGGATGGGCCTCGGTCAGGATCTCGGGCGGGGCACCGGCCTTGACGAATTCTTCCAGCACCTTGCGCCCCAGATGGCGCGGGTCCTTGACCCGGCTGTACAGCTTGCCGTCCGAGAAGGTGCCGGCCCCGCCTTCGCCGAACTGGACGTTGGACTCCGGATTGAGCTCACTTCGTCGCCACAGGGCCCAGGTGTCCTTGGTACGCTCGCGCACGACCTTGCCGCGATCCAGGATGATCGGCTTGAAGCCCATCTGGGCCAGGATCAGGCCGGCGAACAGGCCGCAGGGACCCGCGCCGACCACGACCGGGCGCGGACCGGCATAGTCATCGGGCATCCGGGTGACGAAGCGATAGTCGGTATCGGGCCTCGGGCGAACATGATGATCGCCGGCAAAACGGGCCAGGACCCCGGCCTCGTCCCGAACGGTCACATCCACCGAATAGACCATCAGGATCGCCGACTTGCGGCGCGCATCATGGGCCCGGCGGGCGATGGTGAAGTCGAGCAGGTCATCCGGCGAAATAGCCAGCCGGGCGCAGATGGCCGGGGCCATGGCGTCGGCGGGATGGTCGAGGGGCAGCTTCAGTTCGGACAGGCGCAGCATGGGGCGGGTTTATACCAACGTCCCGAAAGGTTGAGCGCCTTTTTGACGCTGACAGATCACTTGCCCCCACCTGACCTGCTGCGCAGGTCGTCCGCCCCCTGTGGGGGCAGATGGAGTCATCTTCCCCCTGTGGGGGAGGAGGATGCGCAGCATCCGGAGGGGGAGAGTTGCTCCAGCGCGCTCAAGCGAGGGCCTTATCCTGCGTCGTGCAGGGTCGAGACCGGTTTCCAGTCGAACAGTTCCTGCAGCACCCGCACCGCCTGGCCACGGGGCGAGGTGAGGTCCGGATCCCGGGCCAGGATCAGGCGGGCATCGTCGGCGGCGACGGCGATCAGGTCGCGATGGACCACCGGATCGGCCAGACGATAGGCGGGAAAGCCGCTCTGTTTCAGACCCAGCGGGTCACCGCCACCACGCAGTTGCAGGTCCTTTTCGGCGATCTCGAAGCCGTCGTCGGACTTGCGCAGGATATCCAGCCGCTGCTGGGCGGTGTCGGACAGGGGCAGGTCATAGAGCAGCACGCACGAGCTTTCCCGCGCGCCCCGGCCGACGCGGCCGCGAAGCTGGTGAAGCTGGGCCAGGCCGAAGCGCTCGGCCTGCTCGATGACCATGATGCTGGCATTGGGCACATTGACCCCGACCTCGACGACGGTCGTGGCGACCAGCACCGAGACCTTGCCCTCGACAAAGGCCTGCATGACCGCGTCCTTTTCGGCTACCGGCATCTGGCCGTGCACCAGACCGACCGACGGGCCGATGATCTGGCGCAGGTCGGCGGCGCGGTCCTCGGCGGCCCGCAGGTCGATCTTTTCGGATTCCGAGACCAGGGGGCAGATCCAGAAGGCCTGGGCCCCGGCCTCGGCGGCGGCCTTCAGGCGCCCGACGATCTCGGGCAGGCGCGGCATGGGTACGGCCCGGGTGGCGACCGGCGTGCGGCCTGGCGGCTTCTCGTCGATACGCGAGACGTCCAGGTCGCCGAACACCGTCAGTTCAAGGGTGCGGGGGATCGGGGTGGCCGACATCGCCAGCAGGTGGACGCCCTTGCCGTCTCCGGCCCCCTTGTCCTGCAGGCGGCGGCGCTCGTTGACGCCGAACCGGTGCTGCTCGTCGATCACCGACAGGCCCAGCGCCTGGAAGACCACATCATCCTGGAACAGGGCATGGGTGCCGATGGCGACCGCATGGGTGCCGTCGGCGAGGCCGGCCAGCTTGGCGGCGCGGCCCGCGCCCTTGTCGCGCCCGGTCAGCAGAATGACTGACAGGCCGAGCTTTGCAAGCGGCTCGGCCATGGTCTCGTAGTGCTGGCGGGCGAGGATTTCGGTCGGGGCCATGATCGCCGACTGCAGGCCGGCGCCGGCCGCATCGGCCACGGCCAGCATGGCCACCACGGTCTTGCCGGAGCCGACATCGCCCTGCAGCAGCCGGCTCATGCGCTCGCCGGAGGCGAGATCGCCGCGGACTTCGGAGAGGCTGCGGATCTGGGCTCCGGTCAGGCGGAAGGGCAGGGCCTTCTCGGCGCGGTCGGCCAGGTCGCTGGCCGGGATAACCGGCGCGGGCTGGGCCCGGCGGGCGGCCTTGCGCTGGGCCAGGGCGGTCTGGTGGGCCAGCAGCTCGTCATAGGCCAGTCGCCGTCGATGCGGCGACAGGGGCGAGACATCCGCCTCGCCGACCGGATTGTGGGCCGTGACAAAGGCGGCCCGCCAGGACGGCAAGCCTTCGCGGGCCTGCCAGGCAGGATCGAGCCATTCGGGAAGCTCGGCGGCCCGACTCAGGGCCTCGAGCGCAAACCGGCGAAAGGTGCGCGACGGCAGTCCGGCCGTGGCGGCATAGACCGGCTCGAACGGCGGGATCTCGTCGGCCCGCTCCTCGGGCAGCAGATACTCGGGATGCGCGACCTGGATCTCGACCCCGAAGCGCTCGACCTTGCCGCTGACGGCCCGGCGGGAGCCGACGGGATGCTGACGCTCCAGATGCGGGCCATGGCCCTTGAACCAGGTCAGGGTGATGAAACCCGTGTCGTCCCAGGTGCGGATCTTCCAGGGCTGGCCCAGGCGGGACGGCGGCTGGTGCGCATCGATACTGACGAAGAAGGTCTGGACCTGGCCGTCGACGGCGGTATCGGCCGTGGCCCGGCTGCGGCGGATCACGCTTTGCGGGACGGTGAACAGCACATCCCGGACAAGGCTTCCCGCGACCCGCTCGACCAGCGGGGCCACGCGCGGCCCCACGCCCTTGAGCGTGGAGACCGGCGAGAACAGGGGAAAGAGAATCTCGGGGCGCATGGGCTTCAGCATAGCGAAGCGGCGCGCCCATGGGGACGGCTTGTCAGGCCTCGCGGTTCATGACCGGGTCGAGCGCGGCGACGATGTCGGCGAACTCTTCGGTGCGCGAGGCTCCCGAGACGTTGAGGCGGGTGTAGAGGGCCTTGGCATGGTGCCGCTTGACCGCCTCGCTCCAGCGCTCGTTGGCACCGACCAGGTTGTTGGTCTCACCGGCGAGCAGCACAGTACCGATCTCGTCCAGATAGACGAAATTGCCGGCGATCGTCGTCCGGGGATCGGCATCCTCGGCGAGCTTGTAGCGGTAGACGGCGCCGGTGGCGCCTTTCAGTTCGATATAGGGTTTCACTTTACCTCGCCTGACGGACACGCGGCGTCGACAGCCAGGTGTTGGAGGGTACCGTTGGCCAGATTATGGCCCGGTTGCGGCCACCTTGCCGAGGAATCGTCGCGTCCGCTCCTCCTTAGGCGCTCCGAACAGCTCGCGCGAGGGGGCCTGTTCAATGATAACACCGTCATCCATGAAGATCGTTCGGTCGGCGACGTCGCGGGCGAAGTCCATCTGGTGGGTTACGATCAGCAGGGTTCGCCGCTCAACGGCCAGATCGCGGATCACAGACAGCACTTCCCCGACCAGTTCCGGGTCGAGGGCCGAGGTCGGTTCATCGAACAGAATGACCTCCGGATCCATGGCCAGGGCCCGGGCGATGGCACAGCGCTGCTGCTGGCCGCCGGACAGTTCACCCGGATAGGCATGGGCCCGGTCGGCCAGGCCGACCTTGTCCAGCAGGGCCAGCCCACGGGCCCGCGCGGCGTCCCTGGACTGCCGTCGCACCACGATCGGACCCTCGATCACGTTTTCGAGGGCGGTGCGGTGCGGGAACAGATTGAAGCCCTGAAACACGAAACCGACGCGACCGTTCAGGGCCCGGGCCAGGGGGGCGCGGGGCGCGGCCTCGACTCCGGCGATGCGCAGGTTGCCGCCGTCCAGCAGCTCCAGCCCGGCCAGGCAGCGGAGCAGGGTGCTCTTGCCCGAGCCGCTGGGCCCGATGATGGCCACCACCTCGCCCGCAGCGACGTCGAGATCGATCTCGCGCAGCACGGGCATGACGCCGAACCGCTTGACCAGCCCCCGGGCCTCGACGGCGCTCATCGGCGGCCCTCTGCGGCACGGCGTTCCAGCCAGCCCTGGCCGGCGGCCAGCAGGGTCGAGACGATCCAGTAGAGCGCCGCCGCCGCCAGATACATCGTGAAGATCTCGAAGGTGCGGGCGGTGATCAGCTGGGTCTGGCGGAACAGTTCCGGCACCTGGATGGTGGCGGCCAGCGAGGTGTCCTTGACCAGGCTGATGAAGCTGTTGGACAGGGGGGCCACGGCGGTGCGGGCGGCCTGGGGCAGGATCACCCGGCGCAGGGTCTGGCCCCGGCTCATGCCCAGGACGGTGGCGGCCTCCCACTGGCCGCGATCGACATTGGCGATGGCGCTGCGCAGGATCTCGCAGGCATAGGCGGCGATGTTCAGCGAAAAGCCGATGCCGGCCGCGACCAGCGGCGGCAGCTCGATCCCGAACTGCGGCAGGCCGTAATAGATCAGGAACAGCTGAACGAGCAGCGGCGTGCCGCGAATGGCCGAGACATAGACCCCGGCCGGCCAGCGCAGCAGGGCCATGCGCGACAGCCGCATCAGGGCCAGGCCAAAGCCGAGCACCAGCCCCAGTGCCATGCCGATCAGGCTGAGCAGGACGGTATAGCCCGCCCCCTTAAGCAACAGCGGCGCAGACTGCCGCAGCAGGTCGAGCGTGGCGTCCATGCCTATTGCGTCACGTCCGCGCCGAACCAGGTCTGCGAGATCGTCGCCAGCTTGCCGTTGGCCCGCAGGGCATCGATGGCCTGGTCGACCAGCACCTTCATGGCCGGGTCCTTCAGCATCGCCACGCCCTGGTTCTGGGCGGCGAAGGCAGCGCCCGAAGCGACGAACTCGGGCGAGCTCTTCACGAAGTCGGCGGCGACCAGACGGTCATTCAGGACCGCATCGATGCGCCCGGCCTTGAGGTCCTGGTACTTGGTCGGGTCGTCATCATAGGTGCGGACATCCGCCGTCGGCACATTGGCCCGCAGCCAGCTCTCGTAATTGGTCCCCAGACCCACCCCGACCTTCTTGCCGGCCAGTTCGGCGGGGCTGTAGGGGCCGCCCTTGCCCTTCAGGGTGATGATCTGGATGCCCGACACCGTATAGGGCTTGGAGAAGTCGTACTTGGCCGCCCGCTCGGGGGTGATGGTGATCTGGTTGATGACGACGTCGATCCGGCGCGACTCCAAAGCGCCCAGCAGGCCAGCGAACGGCGAGGGGCTGAACTCGGCCTTCAGACCCATCTGTTCGGCCAGGGCACGGGCAAAATCGACGTCGAAGCCGGCCAGCTGCCCGTCCTTGTCCTGGAAGTTGAACGGCGGATAGGTGCCTTCCAGGCCGATGCGCAGGGTCTTGGTCGCCTCGACGCGCTGGGCCGTGGTCTGGTCCGCCTTGCCGTCCTTGCCGCCGCAGGCGGTCAGAACCAGAGCGCCGGCGCCCAGCAGAAGGTTTCGACGGTCAGGGAATCGCATGGGCGGCCTCGGGAATCCGGAACAGTCCCAGTTCTATACGCCGCGCCGCGCGCCGCCAGAGGCAAGCGCGGGGCAGGCCGCCCATTGCGCCCGGTGATGGGGAAATGGGCGGCGTGCGGCGGCCTACCGCTTCCGCACAAACACCGTGCCGGCCGAATAGCCCGCGCCGAAGCTGCAGATCAGCCCCGTCTCGCCGGCCGCGAAGTCGTCATTGGCCGAGTGGAAGGCGATGATCGAGCCGGCCGAGCTGGTATTGGCATAGGTGTCGAGGATGATGACGTTCTCGCCCGGGGTCGGGTCGCGACCCAGCACCTTGCGGCCGATCATCTCGTTCATGTTGATATTGGCCTGGTGCAGCCACAGGCGCTTGAGGGCCTGGGGATCGACGCCGAGGTCGCCGGCGTGTTCGACGATCATCTCGCTGACCATCGGCACCACCTCGCGGAACACCTTGCGGCCTTCCTGGACGAACAGCTTGTCCTTGGCCCCGATGCCTTCCGGCGCCGTGCGGTTCAGGAAGCCGAAATTGTTGCGGATATTGTTGGAAAACACGGTCTTCAGCCGGGTGCCGAGGATCTCCCAGCCGCCGACCGCCTGGTCGGCATCTTCGATGATCACGGCCGTGGCGACGTCGCCGAAGATGAAGTGGCTGTCGCGGTCCTGGAAGTTCAGGTGACCCGAGCAGATCTCGGGATTGACCATCAGCACGGCCTTGGCGCTGCCGCTGGCCACGAAGTCGGCGGCGGTCTTGATGCCGAAGGTGGCCGACGAGCAGGCGACGTTCATGTCGAAGGCAAAGCCCTCGATGCCCAGGGCCTGCTGCACCTCGATGGCCATGGCCGGATAGGCCCGCTGCATGTTTGAGGCGGCGCAGATCACCGCGCCGATCTCGCTGACCGGCTTGCCCCAGGCGGCGATGGCCTGTTTTGCGGCTTCCACCGCCATTTCGGCCAGGATCGAGATCTCCTCGTTCGGACGCTCGGCGATGACCGGACGCATGATCTCCGGATCGATGATGCCGTCCTTGTTCATCACGAAGCGCGACTTGATGCCCGAGGCCTTCTCGATGAACTCGGGCGACGACGGGGCCAGGGCGACCACGTCGCCGGCGGCAATCGCGTCAGCATTCCGGGCGTTGAAGCGCTCGACGAAGGTGTTGAACGCCTCGACCAGCTCGGTGTTCGAGATGCTGTGCGGGGGGGTGTAGAGGCCGGTGGCGGCGATGACGGCTTGAGGCAAGCGACTGGTCCCAATGACGCTGGCGCGCGGCGAGGCGCGTCTTGTTTCTCGTTCCGGGCATCCATAGCACGGCCGGGCGGCGCGTCATCCCTTCTCGGCCGTGCGGCCTGACGGTCACAGGCGCAGATTTTCGCAAGTCGGAGGGAACGATACGGCAGGGCCACAATCGCCCCGGACATGTCTGAAGCGACACGCAACGGCCGCAAACCGGCCCGCTCCGGGTCCCATCGCGGCCGCAAGCCGCGACTAGTCAGGGCGGGCTGAGGGGCATCAGTACAACGGAGTACAACCATGAAAAGTCTCATGCCGGCGGCCCTGGCCGCCCTGTCGGTCGCCGCCCTGCCGGTCCTGGCCCAGGCCCAGACCGTCTCGTCCGAAGTCTACGGCACCCTGGGCTACGGCACCTCGCGCGCCGGCGGTGCCGACACCGGGACCCTGCAGGGGCGGCTGGGCGTCAAGCTCACGCCGCACTTCGGCGTCGAAGGCGAAGTGAGCGGCGGGGTCAAGGACGACAACATTGACACCGCCGGCGTGCGCTCGACCTTCGAACAGACCCATTCGGCCGCCGTCTACGGCGTGGGCTTCCTGCCGCTGACGCCCAATCTCGATCTGCTGGCGCGGCTCGGCTACGGCAACACCCAGTTCAAGACCCGGCTGGCCGGAGCCGAGTCGAAGTTCGACGCCGACAGCGTGAACTATGGCATCGGAGCCCAGTACAGGTTCGATGACCATAACGGGGTGCGGGTTGACTACACGCGCCAGCAGTTCCGCGACAACGACGCCGCCGACGCCAACGTGCTGTCGATCGGCTATGCCCGCAAATTCTAGGGCCGGTGACCTCCAGGCGGCGCTCCCGGAGGGGAGCGCCGTGCCGTCGTCAGGACTCGGCCGGCGGGGCGGTGCCGGGCGCATAGTGGTGGTG
>NZ_QAII01000029.1:96527-98476 GCF_003060965.1 Caulobacter sp. HMWF025
CCCATGCCGATTGGGACCAGGGGTGCCGTCGAGCAGGGTGAAGATGAAGATCACGAAGCCGCCGAACGGGATCAGGTGCAGCAGCATCCAGAAGCCGGACTTGTCGCTGTCGTGCAGTCGCCGCACCGTGACCGCGAGGCTGGGAATGATCATGGCCAGCCAGAACAGGATCAGCGCGAAGGCCAGCAGGCCGCCGAGCAGATTGGGTTCTTTCCCCGGCACGTCGAGCGTGTCGACGCTCGCCCCTGTTATGCCGACCAGGATGGCCAGGCCGACCGTCACCAGAAACTGGAACAGCGTGAACAGCCAGAATTCCGACCGGCGCGCGCGGCCCTCGAACTGGGCGTATTTGCGCAGCGGCTCAAACATCAACGACATGCAAATCTCCCCCGACACGTCAGGCGGTCATGGCGCCATATTTGCGCGCTGCGGTAAAGCACGGATCGGGGAGGGACCCCAAAGCCGCGCTTGACCGATCCCCCGCCGTCCCCGACGCTGGACAAAAAAGGGGAGGACAGCGTCAGCTTGGAAAAAGCGTTGCTGATTCAATTGCTCGGCTCGGCGGTGGCGATCTCCGCCCTGGTCGGGCTCGCGGCCTGGGCGCGGATCGCCCGGCCGACACCGCCGCTCGACTCTGCCGGGCTGAACGCCCTGCTGGCCGAGGAGTTTCCCGACCACCGGCCGTCCGCCGTCTGGATCTCGGCCGACGGGGCCGGGGCCCTGGCGCGGGACGGGGACCAGGTCCTCGTGCTCTGGCGTCGTGGTGACGGCTATATCGCCCGCGATACCCGCTGGTCCGCCGTCGCCGCCGCCACACCGCAGCAGGGGAAGCTGAAGCTGGTCCTGGCCGATGCCGCGCCGGTCTTTTCCGTCACCGGCCCGGTCTGGCCGCCGCAGGAGCTTGCCGCATGAAGGCCGAGTTCGATCCCGTCCAGATGGCGATCCCGTTCTTTGTGCTGGCCATCATCCTGGAAATCGCCCTGGCGCGCCTGGGCAAGGCCAAGGCCAATTACGAGACCCGCGACACGGCCACCTCCCTGGCCATGGGCCTGGGCAGCACGGTCGCAGGGCTGTTCACTGGCGGGCTGATCTTCGCTGCAGCCCTGTGGGCCTATGAGCACCGCCTGTTCACGATCCCGATGACGGCGATCTGGGCCTGGGTGGTGCTCTTCTTCGCCGAGGACCTGACCTATTACTGGTTCCACCGTCTGGCGCACGAGCGGCGCTTCTGGTGGGCCAGCCATGTGAACCACCACACCTCGACCCACTACAACCTCTCGACCGCCCTGCGGCAGACCTGGACGGGCGGCGTCGCCGGCACCTGGCTGCTGTGGCTGCCCCTGTCGTTCCTCGGTTTCCCGCCGGCCATGGTGGCCATCCAGAAAGGCATCAGCCTCGTCTACCAGTTCTGGATCCATACCGAGGCGGTCAAACGCATGCCGCGCTGGTTCGAGGCGGTGTTTAACACACCCTCGCATCACCGGGTCCATCACGCCCGCAACGCCCGCTATCTGGACGCCAACTATGCCGGCATCCTGATCATCTGGGACCGGATGTTCGGCACCTTCATCCCCGAGGTCGACGAGGAGCCCTGCCGCTATGGCACGGTGAAAAACCTCGGCAATTTCAACCTGCTGCACAATGTCTTCCACGAGTGGGTCGGCATCGGCCGCGATGTGCTGGGCGCGAAGTCGCCGCGCGAGGTCCTGGGCTACATGTTCGGCCCGCCGGGCTGGAGCCCAGACGGCTCGCGGGAGACGTCGCACATGCTCAAGGCGAAGTGGCGGGCGCGGGTGGGCGGGCAGAAGCCTGAACCCGATCCAGAAGGCTCCGTCATTCCCGCCCTTGTGGCGGGAACCCCTGGTTCCGCTGACACGTGAAGCGCCTTGGCGCGCCAGCGCGCCACCCAGCCGCCCCTGCGGCGGATGGAGGGGCGCAAAGAAAATGCA
>NZ_QAII01000030.1 GCF_003060965.1 Caulobacter sp. HMWF025
TTGGCGACGATCGCGAAGCGTTCGCCGCCGCCGCTGCGTTCGATCACCAGAAGCGACCCCTTCACCGCCTGGACAAGCTGGGTGCCGCCGCGCAGGGCGGCATGGCTGCGGCGCAGCGCAGCCAGCTTGCGATAGCGGTTGAGCAGGGAGTCGGCCTTGGGGTCCTGCTCTTCCACCGAGACACCGTCATGGTCGCGCGCATAGCGCTGATCCCAGTAGCGCTCGCCCACTCGGCGGTACCAGAGGGCCTGGTTTGGGCCGGCGTCCGTCGCGGACCACTTGAAGGCCTCGCGCATCGGGATGTCTTTTTCGTCCGTCTCATAGCCGGCGTCGCCGGCGCCGCGCATGCCCAGCTCCTGTCCGTAATAGAGAATGGGCGTGCCCTTCAGGAGGAAGACCAAGGCTGCGGCGGTTCGCAGTTTCTCCGGCGAAATCTGCGGGTCCGACGCGATGCGGCTGACGTCGTGGTTCTCGGCAAAGAGCAGCTGGTGCTTGCCCGGGGGCGTGATCCGCGCCGTCTGGTCGAGGGCTGTGGCCAGCGCCGTGGCGTCAAAGCCGCGCAGGGCCTTTTCGACCGGGAAGGCGAAAATGGCGCTGGTATCGGCCCGGGTCAGATAGCTTTCGCCATAGTCGCTCCAGTCCGCCTGTTCCGCGATAAAGGTCAGGCGAGGATTGGTGGCGCGCAGCGTGTCGAACAGCGGCTTCCAGAACTCGACGAACAGGTTGGTCAGCAGCCCCCGCGAATCCAGGTCGTCCATCATGTGATCGAGGCGGAAGCCATCGACGCCGTCGTCAAACCGGCCGTCGCGGTTGGGATCGACCCAGTCGAGCAGGTAGCGGTCGAAATAGGCGCGGACGGAGGGCGCCTTGAGGTCGACGGTCGTTACGCCGTGGGTGTCCCGGCCGAAGTGGCGGATCTCGCGAAGATTGAACGGCCCGTCTTCGGCCATGCCCGCCGCCCGGTCGCGCCAGAGCAGATGGTCGGCGAAGGGGGAGTTCCGGTCCGCCAGTGCCGCAGTCCACCAGGGATGGCCTTCGGCGAGGTACTGAAACTCCATGTCGAGATAGATCTTGATGCCCGCCTTGTGCAGCTCGGCGACCAGATGCCGGAAGTCGTCCATGGTCCCGTATTCCGGATCGATCCCGGTGAAGTCCGTGGCGAAATAGTTGTGGTAGACGCGGCTGGGATAGAGCGGCGTCAGCAGAACGGCGGTGACCCCGAGCGATCGCAGATAGGGGATGCTCTCGGTGACACCGTTCAGATCGCCTTGCCCGTCACCGTTGCTGTCGCGAAAGCTGCGCATGAAGATGTGATACACAACCTCGTCAGTGAGGCTGTCGATCGGCGGAGCGGCCGCCTTGGGCGGCGCGGCCTGGGCGGGTGTCGATGCGTCGGGCGGGAGCCCGAGCGCCACCGCCGCACAGACCAGCAGGGCCGCCGCTTTCCACGGGCTGATCCAGTTCATGTCGACTCCTGGCTTCTGACGGGATGGGAAGGCGGGCCCGCTGCGGTCGGGGGCGCGCTTGTGAAAGGCCTTGAGCTTCATTCCATCGCTCCCCGTGCTGCACCTTTGGCAACTTGGGCGGCAGGATAGCTGTCGAATTTTCGCGCGTCGCGGCGATCAGATGTGGGAATTCTGGCGATACGCTATAAGATTCTTGTCATGCTGCTGCCGCTCTCCGAACCCGTGCCCCTGGCACCCGGCCTCGTGGCGCGGGTGCAGCAGGTGCGACAGGAGGCCGATGAGCCCCTGCCCAGGCGTTTCCTGCATTTCCATGGACCGGCCGAGCTGGTGCTGATCGAGGACGGTGCGGGCCAATTCCTTTGCGAGGACGCCCTGCTGCCGTTTTCGGCGGGCACCCTCCTGTACGCACCGGCGATGGCCATCCACGACTTCGATTTTTCCGAAGGGCCGCGGGCCTGGACCCTGGTGCAGTTCGATCCCCTGGCGCTCGATCCTGGCGTCGTCGCCCCGCCGGCCGGCCCGCGCAGTAGCGCGCTCGATGATCCGATGCGTCTGCGCATCAGGGTCCTGCTGGACTGGCTGAACCAGTCGATCCAGTCCCAACTGCCCCGCCAGGCTGTCGCGGTTCAGCTTCAGGCCCTGGTTCTGGCGATCAGCCAGACCTTCGGACCTGCACCTGAAGACCTCTCCAGCCCGCTGTCGTCGCTATCGAGGTTCCGTCCGATCCTGGATCAACTGTCCCGGTTCCCCTTCAGGACCCTCACCCTGGAAGAGGCCGCCTCACGCTGCGCCATGTCGCCGGCCTATTTCTCGCGCTGCTTCTCCCGGACGTTCGGAACGGGTTTCATTGCCTACCAGGGTCGTTTGAGGCTGCAGCAGGCGGCCCGGATCATCGCGACAAGCGACGAGCCTATTTCTCAGGTCGGCTACAGGCTGGGATTTCGATCGCCGGCCTATTTTGCCTACTGTTTCAAGTCTTTATTTGGTGTAACGCCTTCAGAACACAGAAGAATTATTTGAATAAAATGTAGGTAAATATTTGAAATTGGCATTTTATGTGTCTTTTATGGCGCTTGTAGGGAATAAAATGCGACCACTACAGGTTTAAATATTTAAAGAAGCTATAAACCGCCACGATCATCCGCGGCCCCGGTTGTACCCGAGGCTGCCCGCCCGGAGGCTGTCCAGGTACGCTTGTCGAGGAATGGGCCGTCATAGGGCCTGGCCGTCGCAGGCCCGGGGCTGCGGGGCGGCGACTGGGCCGGGATCGACACGGGCCCGGGACCCGGCAGACCCGCGAGGCAGGCCGTCGGCGACTGGGCATAGAGCTGGGCGGCGAAATCGTAGACAGCGCGCTCGATCACGGTCCGGACCCCCAGTTGCAGCGGTTCCAGGGCGCTCTTGCCGCCCGAGATGTCGATGACGACCCCGTCGGCGAAATCGAACACGCCGGGCTTGGTCTCGCGACCGACGATCTCCTTCTGGTAGGACGCGACGGCGACGATCTCCTGCGAGCGGGTCCGGATCAGGCGCAGGTCGGCGGCCACGCTGATCACATAGGTGCTACGGGTGAGCGCGCCCTTCAGGCCCTTGGCCTCCGTCGCGCCGATGGCGGCGTCCACCCCCGAAGAGCGGATGTTGTAGTTCAGCTCGGTCAGGCCGCCGGACAGATAGTAGTCCGACCCTGCGATTTCGCCGGCGAACACCGCGCGATAGCGCTCGGGATCGGCCGGATCCGAAGGATTGTCTGACAGCATGTGGGCCTGGGCATAGGCCCGTTCGGCATCCGAGATCACGAGGTCGCTGCGTTCAACCAGCGGAAAGCCGGCGCGCGAGAAGGCCGTCAGGGCAAAGAGGCCCGCGCCCTGGGTCAGTTTCGCGCCGGTCGCAAAGTCGCGCTTGCCGGTCAGGTCGGATAGGGCTCCGACGGCGATCCTCGGCCGCCGGACCGGGTCGGCGCGGTCGCCGAGACAGGTCAGGGCCGCCGAATAGGGCGTCGGGTTGGCCGTCGCAGGCGCGCCGCCCAGCGGCTTGGCATAGAGCCCGGTCTTGGGATCAGCCGTCGTTGTCGCGCAGCCCCCGAGGAAGCCGGCCAGCAGGGCCGGGAGCACCACGGCGGACAGGGTCTTGTTCAGGCGAGCCATGGCGGTTTTCCTTCCGGGGCGTTTTCGCAGCGCATTGACATGAAGCCTATGTCGGCTCTCAGGGCCCGGCGGGTTCGGGGGCGGACCAGGTCCGGTCGGCCTCAGCCACCGGCAGGCAGGTCTTGCGGGCCGCCTCGTCATAGAAGCGGGCCGTCAGCTCCAGCACCGCCCGTTCGACAAGGGCCCGGACGGCGGCCTGGACCGGCTCCATGCTACTGACGCCGCCGCTCACCTGGCCGTTGGCACTCTGTCCCCCGACGAGCAGGCCGAGATCGCGCGACTTGCCGATCACCTGTTTCTGTAGCGAAACCGTATCGATGACCTCCTGGCTCTGCGTATCCACAAGCCTTAGGTCGAGCCCGACATTGAGCACATAGGACCTGTCCGAGCCCGCCAGCCGCGCGCCGTCGCCGCTGCCGATGCCCAACTGGGCATTCAGGCCGGAGGACAGGATGTTCTCGTTCAGCTCGGTCACCCCGCCGACCAGATAGTAGCGGGAACCGGCAATCTGGCCGGCCAGGATCCGGCGATAGTTGTCGCCGCTGGTCCCGGCCCGTTCGGGGGTGTCCGACAGTAGCTTCTGGCGGGCGTAGTTGAGCTCGATCTCGGACACCGAACTGTCCAGACGTTCGACCACCGGGAAGCCTGCCCGGGCCAGGGCGGTGATCGCAAACAGCGAAGCGCCCTGGCTGATCTTGGCCCCGGTTTCGAAATCGACCTTGCCGGTCAGGTCGGAGATCCGCCCGACGGCGATCCGGGGGCGCGGGGCAAGGCTCTGGCGCGCGCACCTCAGGGCCGGGGTATAGGCGGTATCGTTTCGCGTGACCGGAGCCTCGGGCCGGGGTGCGGCCAGGGCCGGGCCTGACACGGTCAGGATCGCCAGACCGGAGAGCGCGTTTCGCAGGATGGCGGAACGGGTCATCGCCGCGCCGCTCATCGATCTTGCGCCGAGGCGACGCTCGCGCCGACCGCCGCGACGGCCTTTACCGTGCCGCTGTTGGTTTGCTGGTTGTCGATGATCAGGGTGTTGCCCGATCCGGTCACGGTCACGGTCAGTAGATTGCCTGCGGCCGTGGCTGAGGCCGAGGCATTGCCCGCGGCACCGGCGGAAAAGAAGTCGGCCCCCGCGCCGAACGCGGTCGGCCCGCCCAGGGTCAGACTGCTGTTTGCCGAGCCCTGCTGGATGACCCCGTTCAGGACCACGCGATTGCCGTTGGCGTCGCGGGTCGACGGCGAGAACCGCGTGGTCTCGATCGATCGGGCCCCGCCGTAGCCGGCCTCGACCGCCGACAGGCTGGACGGCGCGGTCTGGGCCATGGCGAGCCCGGAAAGGCTGGATGCAAGCCCGGTGATGAGCGCGAGGCTGCAGCGTTGAAAGGTCATGGCTGGGTGTTCCTGCGGAAAAAGACGGCGTCCGCGTCGTTGCCGACGCGGACGCCGGGGGCGAACTAGAAGCCCGTCACGGTGAGGGAGTTGCCGATCGCGGCCGAGGTCGCAGCGACCTTGGCCCCGACGTCTTTCACGGTGACGTTCGCAGCGGCATTGACGCCCGCATAGTTGATCTGGGTCGAGCTGGCCGTGTTGAAGTTGCTGGTGATCGTGGCCGAGTTGCTGAGGGCCGCGGCGGTCGCTGCAATGTCGCCGCCGACGTTGTTGACGGTGGCATTGAGCACGGCCGTGGGATCGTAGTTGGCGTACTGGGTATTGCTGATATTGCCGACGAAGGCCGTGTCGATCGTGGCGCTGTTGGCGATCGCCGCTGCGGTGGCGTCAACCTTGCCGCCGATGTCCTTCACCGTGGTGTTCAGCTCGGCCGTGGCATCGCCGAAGAAGCGCTGGGTGTTGACGACCGAAGCGCCGGTTTCGGTGCCGCCGCCAATGGTCAGGCTGTTGCCGATCGCGGCTGAAGTCGCGGAAACGTCGCTCTTAACGTTCTGGATCGTGGCGTTCAGCTTGGCGCGCACATTGGCCGCGTTGGTCTGGCCGGTCGTGGTCGATTGAGCCTGGGCCGAGCCGGCCATCAGAACCATGGCGGCGGCGGCGAGGAGAGAAGTACGGGTCATTTTCAATGTTCCTTCAGGGCCTGGAGTGGCCAAGGAAGGAGGAGCAAGGCGAGTGCCATGCGAGAAACATGACATGTGGTTAGCGAAAATAAACTAACAATATTCAAGTCTCATTAATATGTTGTGCCAGTTGAAATCACACTTCGCTTGCTTGGAGAATAACTCACTTTTAAGGATTTGAGGTGGGAGGTATAGTTATTCAATAATTACCAATACATCATTTTGTCATGGTCGTGGAGTGTGCCCAGAAGGTGCCGGCCGGGCCGCGCAGTGTCGCAGATTGAGACAGTCGGTTCCTCGCGGCAGGTGCGGGGACCCCGGGTCGGAACCGGCCGTCAGCCTGCGCCGTGCTGGACGACGCGCGCGTGGCGCTAAGCCAGCACCGTTGTCACAAGGGGGCAGCGTCCAGGGCCTCGCGCAGGGCGGCCTGGCGTGAGCGGCTGACGGGCAGGGGCGCGCCCTCGGTCAGAAGCAGACGCCAGCGGTCGCCGTCGCGCTCCAGGCGCTGCACGTGCGACAGGTTGACGATGACCGACCTGTGGATGCGCAGGAAGGTCTCCGGAAGCTGGGCCATCAGGGCATCGAGCCGGGCGGCGTGCAGCAGGCTGCGCCCCCCGACCAGCCGCAGTTCGGCATAGTCGTCGGCACCCACCACGGCCAGGATGTCGGCTAGGGGCACCAGCTCGACCCCGCGCGCCGAGGCTACGGTCAGGCGGTCGGGGCGGCTGGCGGCGCGGGTCAGGGCGGCCTCGCGGCCGCGATCGTCGCGGCCCAGCCGCACGACCTCGACCATCAGCAGCGGCAGCACCAGACTGGTGGCCAGCAGGAAGAAGGAAAAGTCGGCCAGCCATTCGGGGAACCCGATAGCCACGGCCAGGAACAGGGTCAGATAGGCCAGGGTCAGCCGCGCCCCCGGGAGACGCCGCCACACACCCACGGCGGCCGGAAGGGCAGACAGGGCCACGCCGATGATCAGTGCCCAGACCGTCTTGATGTCGAAGCCCGGCAGCAGGACCGTCGCACCGACCAGGCCCAGGGCCAGGCCGACCAGCGGCCCCCTTTGCCTGACCAGAAAGCGCGAGGCGACATAGGTCACCAGTAGCACCGCGAAAACGGCGGCGAGGGCCCAGATGGTGCTCATCCGCCAGGCGTGCAGGGGATAGGGATAGTCGAAGAGCGGCCGAAGGCTCTCGACCACGGCCTGCAGAGCTGCAACCCCGGCCATGGCGGCCAGCACAAGGCTCGAGCCGGTGCGGCGCAGGGCATGGATGACGCCGAACCCGAAGGCTGCCGCCAGCAGCGTCCCGGCTGCCACGAAGGTGATGGCCAGCAGGGCGGTGCGTTGCGGATAGGGATGCGGCAGGACGACCATCGCACTCATCGGCCGGGCGAACCGCAGGCCGCCGTGAAAGGACGACAGGTGCAGGACCAGGGTGTTGTCGCCGGGCTGCCAGCTGGTCTCGCGGATCGGAAAGATTGCCTGGTAGCGTCCGGGGACTTCGGCGCCCCTGGAGGCGGCTGGACGGCCGTTGGTACCCAGAGGCCGACCATTCAGCCAGGCTTCGGATGACGCGACGCCTGCCAGGTAGAGGGCGCGTGGCCTTGTATCCTTCGGAGAGAGGATCGTGGCGCGGATCCACAGCGCCCGGCCCTGGGGATCGACGAAATCCTCCACCGGCCGGCAGTCGCTGAGCACTGGACCGCCAGGGCCGATCGCCCCCTGACACGTCTGCCAGGACAGGTCCTGGGCGCGGGCCAGGGGCGCGAGGCTGGTCAGGACAAGGGTGAGAAACAGGATTCGCCACATGTCCGTACTCATAGGGCGCCGCTGGCCGACGGGCTCTGCCATTCGCCGATCAGGGCACGCATTTGACCGAAGGGCGGTGGCGGAGCGCACGGCCGGCGGTTCAGCTTTGGGCATGACCCAGACATCACTTCAACGCCGCGCCCTGCTCGCCGCCGCCGGCCTCGCCCTTCCCGCCCTTGCCTTCGCGCAGACCGCGCCCCCGGTGTCGCCGACCGAGGCCGGCCCCTTCCGGTTCAGGGGCTGGCAGGGCAAGGACACCGATGCCGAACGGGGCTTCTTCGAGGTCCCCGAAGACCGTCGCGACCCCCGGTCACGCAAGATCCGGCTCAGCTATGTCCGGTTCGCATCGACCGCAGCCCGGCCAGGGCCGCCGATCATCTATCTGGCCGGTGGTCCCGGGGGCACGGCGACACGGGCGCTGTCCGGGCCACGGTTTCCGATCATGATGGCCCTGCGCGAGGTGGCCGACGTCATCGCCTTCGACCAGCGCGGCACCGGCCTGTCCAACCACATCCCCGAGCGGCCGGCCTCGACGCGCCCGCCGCCGCCGTTCACGCAAGCCGGACTGACGTCCTATTTCCGCACCGATTTTCAGGAAGCCTGGGTCGACTGGACCAGGGCCGGCGTGGCCATGACCGGCTACAACACCGAACAGAACGCCGACGATATCGACGACCTGCGTCGCCACCTGGGCGCGGAAAAGGTTGACCTCTGGGGTATCAGCTACGGCACGCACCTGGCGCTGAGCATGCTCAAGCGCCACGGCGACCGGGTGAACCGTGTGGCCCTGGCCAGCCTTGAGGGGCAGGACCAGACCGTAAAGCGGCCCTCCGCCGTCGACACCCTGCTGAGCCACGTGGACGGCCTGCTGGCCGCCGACCCGGCCGTGCGGGCGGCCATTCCGGACCTGCCAGCCCTGATGCGGCGGGTGCATGCCAGGATGGAGGCGGCGCCGGTGAGCTTGACCGCGACCCTGAACGGCGCGCCGGTCACGCTGCAGATCGGCGGCTTCGCCATTCAGCTCATGTCGGGTGGCCTGATCGCCAATCCCCAGACCCTGGCCATGCTGCCGGGCCTCTATCTGGCGCTCGATGCCGGACAGACCGAGGTACTGAAGCCCTTCATGGGCGAGTTTGCCAACCTGCTCGGCATTGCCGGCATGCCCGAAGCGACGGACCTGGCGTCGGGGATCTCGCCGGGCCGGTTGGCCCTGGTGCGACGGGAGGCGAAGACCGCCGTGCTGGGTGAGGCCCTGAACTTCCCGATGCCGCAGCTGCTGGGTGTGGTCCCGGGCGCTGATCTGGGCGAGGGCTTCCGCGCGCCGCTACGGATCGACCATCCCGCCCTGCTACTGGCAGGCACGCTGGACGGTCGTACGCCGATGTCCGAGCAGGACGAGGTGGCCGCCCAGTTCCGGCGCAAGTCCCGGGTGATCGTCGAAAACGCCGGCCACAACGTCTTTGAGGCCCATCCTGACGTTCAGCCCCTGCTGGTGCGGTTCTTCCGGGGCGAGGCCGTCGCCGATACACGGCTGTCTCTGCCGCCACCGACGTTCAAGCTGGGGTGATCGGGTCAGGGTCCGAAGACTGGAGGCGGGCCTTTTCGTCTGGGGGCGCTCAGCCGCGCTTTCTGAGCGCCCGGGTGAACATCTCACCGCTCTCGACAAACCCGGTGGCCAGGCAGAATGCGCGCAGCTCCCCGGGGCCGACCGGCGGGTGAAGGACAAGTTCGCCGCACCCCGCAGAGCGGGCGGCCTGGGAGGCCGCCTTGAGAAGCAAGCGCGCGACTCCGTTTCGCCGCCTGTCCGGATCGACGAACAGGGTTGAGATCCACCCCACCTTCTGGTCGGCCGTGAGGACAGAATGCCAATGGGCCAAGATGACGCCGGTCGGCGGGCCCCATTCATCGGCGACCAGCAGGACGCCGGGTTGTTCCTGGATGGCCCTCAGACGCTGGGCAAGCCTGTCCCGGGCCAGGGGCAGGCCAGTTGTTCTGAGCAGTTCGGCCAGGCCGTCCACGTCGCCATGGTCTGCGGCTCGAATGGAAAGGCCGTAGCGGCTCGACATGAGGTTTGAGTCTCCCGGTCGTGCGAGATTGCGGTCAGGGCCGCTCACGCCAAAGCCCTGTACCGCGCTGGTGGCTGTTGCAAGCAAGCCGGGTTAGCCGTCTGCCTCCATCCCGTTCAGGCGAAGCGCTGGATCAGGAAACGCGCGCCCAGCTGGAGGCCAGGCTCATCGATGCTGTGGCCGAGCCCTGGCGAAATGTGGGACGCGACGTCGAAGTCCAGGGCCCTGAGCCCGCTTTCGGCCTGATGCAGGGCTTCGACAGGCAGGACCTCGTCGCGGTCGCCGTGAACGAGCAGAACGGGCGGGCGGGTCACGACCTCGGCGGCCAGTTCGGCCGGGTCGGCCAGCATGCCGGAGAAGCCGATGATGCCGGCCAGGCTCCTCGCCCGGCGCGGCCCGACATGTAGTGCCATCATCGTGCCCTGGCTGAAGCCGACCAGAGCCACCTTGTCCTCGCTGAGGCCATGGGTGGCGAGCTGGGCGTCGATATAGGCCTGCAGGGCTGGGGCTGAGACACGTACGCCTGCCGCGCGCGCGGCCGGCGTCAGGCTGGTCAGGGGCCACCATTGTCGCCCGTAGGGCACGCCGTCGCAAGGCTGGGGCGCGTCGGGGGCGAGGAACAGCGTGTCGGGCAGCGCTGCGGCCCAGTAGGGAGCCAGATCGATCAGGTCCGCGCCGTTCGATCCATAGCCGTGCAGGAGGATCACCAGGGACCTGGCCGGGCCGCCTGAGGCGGGTGCCGCGCTGGGACCGTCAAGCCGGGGGATCTGGGTCATGGCGGTTCCTGGCCGGTTCGGTTTCGCGTTGGGCCCCCACCATAGCCGGCTTCGCCCGGCGGCGTCGCGCCAAGACTCGACCGGGGCGTCGCCATGACCCTTCTGCGCTCTTCGCAGGCTGCGGGGTGCGCCGACCGGTGGAGCCGGAACGGCTGGGCCATTTCCAGGTCTTCGGCATAGCGACATATTGTAGGACAAATGTGCAGTTGCTATGGTAGCGCTCACAAAGTTGAGCCGAGAACGCAATCATCGGCGAACTACCGGGAGGGGACATGTTTGGTAAGCGGGCCGCCAAGGCACTACGTTCGGCTATTCTGGCAACGCTGATTTCAACGGGCTGCGCATTGGCCCAGCCGACCCCCGGGTCCCAGGCCTATCACTGGCAGAGCGTCCCTTACGGCGCGGGGGGCTATGTCGATGGCTTCATCTATCACCCGCGGGAAAAGGGCATTCTCTACGCGCGCACCGATGTGGGCGGGCTCTATCGCTATGACTTCACGGGGCGCTCCTGGGTGCCCCTGCTCGATCACCTTCCGCGTGAAGACGCTGACTTTATGGGTGTGTTGAGTGTGGCCATCGATCCGGCCAACCCGGACAAGGTCTATGCCGCTTGCGGTCTCTATCTGCAGGACTGGGCCCGCAAGGGTGCGATCCTGCGATCCGATGATCGCGGCCTGACCTGGAAGAAGACTGAGCTGCCGATCCGGATCGGTGGCAATGCCGACGGACGGGGCACGGGTGAACGGCTGGTCGTCGATCCCAGGGATTCAAACACAGTATACTTTGGATCAAATCAGGACGGACTTTGGCGGAGTACGGACAGCGGCGCGACCTTTACGAAGCTGACGGCTTCACCTGCGCGATCGATAAACTTCCTGATTTTCGAGCCGTCGTCCAATGACCTCTACCTTGCCAGTGCAGACGGCAAGGGAGGGCTGTATGTCAGCCGGGACAAGGGCAGCACCTTCGTTGCCGTCGAGGGCGCGCCGCAACAACTGCCGCAAAGGGCTGCCTTTGCGGCGGACGGCACGATGTATGTGACTTTTGCGGTCGGTGACGGCTCTTCGTGGGCCGTGAACCCCAGCCATGCCGAAGGTGGCAAGCTGGTCCGTCGTGATCCCGGGAGTGCAGGCTGGAAGGAGATATCGCCGATCAAGCCCAGTGACGGCCTGCGCGGCGGTTACTCCGGCATCGATGTCGCTCCAGACGGAACCGTCGTCGTGTCGACCCTGGATCGCTGGTGGCCCCATGACGATGTCTTTGTGTCGCGCGACAAGGGCGCGCGTTGGTCGGCCCTGAGCCGGCAGGCGCGCTTTGCGGTTTCCGACTATCCCTGGCTGGAGGAAACCAACCCCGAGCGTCGCATGGGCGGCTGGCTTTCAGACCTGAAGATCAATCCCTTCAACCCTGATGAAATGACCTATGGCCATGGGGGCGGGGTGTGGACCAGCCGCAACCTCTCCGCTGCGGGTACGGATCAACCCCTCATTTTCGACGCCAATATTGCCAATCTGGAAGAGGGGGCCGTGACGCAGCTGGTCTCTCCATCGGGTGGGGCGACAATTCTGGCAACGATGGGAGATACGGCCGGTGGCGCCTGGGACGATCTGACAAAGTCTCCGAAGGCCGGTCTGTTTCGCCCGAATACCGAGACAAACGAGAGCATAGACTATGCGGGCCAGAGGCCCGGATGGATCGTTCGCACGGTTCACAACAGCAAGACCCGCGGATTTTTCTCAAAGGATGGCGGTGGAAGCTGGGACATGTTCGCTGCGACACCAGTCGTGGCCAGCCCGCCGAACGAGCCCTACAGGGGGCCGGGGGCGATAGCCATTTCCGCCAAGGGCTCGGCGCTTGTTTGGGCTCCTGAGCGGTCTGGTGGCTTTCATTCGTCAGATGGCGGAAAGTCATGGAGCCCGTCCGCCGGCTGGCCTGACCAGAGAGAGCAGACTCTCACGCCGATCGCCGACAAGGTCGTTGATCAGGTCTTCTACCTGCACGATCGTCCCGGCGGACGAATCCTCGTCAGCGTCGATGGTGGCGGGTCATTCAAGATGATCGCCGAAGGCCTGCCCGTGATCCAGTCCTGGGACCGGTCGCAGCTTGCCGTAACGCCCACGCGGATGCGCGATCTCTGGATCGCCTTGCCCGGCGGGCTCGTTCATTCCCGCTCGGCCGATACGCCGTTCAAGAGCGTCAAGAAGGTTGAGGCGGCCTGGGCCATTGGCTTCGGCGCACCCCGCCTGAAAGACGGCTACCCCACAGTCTTTGTTTTTGGAAAGATTGCGGGTCAGGGCGGACTCTGGCGGTCGGAAGATGAAGGGGTGAGCTGGCTCCGGATCAATGACGACGCGCACCAGTTTGGTGACATGCGTTCGATTACGGGCGATCCGCTGGAATTCGGAACCCTCTACATTGCCCCTCATGGTCGCGGCGTCATGGTCGGACGGCCACCCGTCGTGACCAAGCCCTAGAGGTCTTGGGCGTTCCCGGGCGGCCTCCACAGCGGTGTGGAGGCGCTCTTTTGATCCCGGGAACGGACGGCCTTCGGTCTGAACCTGCCCCTGCCATCAAACTGAGTGATCCTCATGGCTATTCCCCGTCGGATTCTGTTCAAGGGCCTGATTGCGGGCGCCGCGCTTCCGGGCCTTGCCCAGGCCCGGTCGGAAACGGTGGCGGCTGCCCCGGGAACGCCCGCCTGGGGTGTCGGGACGGAGACGCAACGCAAGGCCGATCTGGGGAACGGGACCTATCTCAATCCCATCCTAAGCGGGGATCACCCCGACCCGACCATCCTGAAAGATGGCGGAACCTACTACATGACGTTCTCGTCGTTCTATTCCTACCCGGGTCTCGTGATCTGGAGCTCCACGGACCTGGTCAACTGGACCCCCGTGGGCCCCGCGCTCAGGAAGCCGCTGGGCGTGATCTGGGCCGTCGATCTGATCAAGCACAACGACCGCTATTTCATCTACATCCCGGCGGATCCGGAGGGGAAAGGCTGGTCGATCCACGTCATCTGGGCCGACCATATCGGCGGACCCTGGAGCGATCCGATCGACGTCGGCATCAAGGGCTGTATCGACCCGGGCCATGTCGTCGGTGAAGACGGCAAGCGCTACTTGTTCGTCAACGGCGTGCGCAAGGTCCGCCTGACGGATGACGGTTTGGCCGCCGACGGGCCTCTGGAACCGGCCTATGCCCCATGGCGATATCCGGATGATTGGGTTGTTGAGAATTTTGCGCCCGAAGGTCCCAAGCTTCTACGCCGCGACGGCTGGTTTTACCTGATTACGGCGGTTGGAGGCACGGCTGGACCGGCGACAGGTCACATGGTCATCGCCGCGCGCTCCCGCTCTGTGCACGGCCCCTGGGAGCATTGTCCGTACAATCCTCTGGTGCGCACCCGCAGCGCGGCCGAGCCCTGGTGGTCGCGCGGGCATGCGACGGTCGTGGAGGGCCCCGCCGGTGATTGGTGGATGGTCTATCACGGCTATGAAAATGGCTATCGGACCCTCGGCCGGCAGACTCTTCTGGAACCCATCGAATGGACCGCCGATGGCTGGCTCCGGGCCCTGGGAGGCGACCTTTCGAAGCCTCTGCCCAAGCCTCGCGGGGGCAGGGCAGGACCGTCCGCGCCAGGACTCTCTGATGACTTTTCCGTCGACCGGATGGGGGTGCAATGGAGCTTTCATGATCCGGCTCCGGATGAGGCCGGGCGAGCGGTCTATGAACCCGGCGGCCTTCGCATTCAGGGACGTGGCACGTCGCCGCTCAACTCCGCACCGCTGACCTGTCTTGTTGGTGATCGATCCTATGAGGCCGAGGTCTCCATCGAGTTGCTTGGTGAAGCCGAGGCGGGGATCCTGCTTTTCTACAATCACAAGGCCTTTGTCGGCCTCGGGTTCGCGCCGAAGGCCCTGAAGGTCTTCCAGTATGCCGAGGAACTGACCTGGGCCCAGATCGCACAGGACGCCCGCAGACTCCGGTTACGAGTTACCAATGTCGAGAATGTCGTGACCTACCATTACTCGTATGACGATGGCCGGACATGGATAAGGCATGGGACGCGGATGGAGGTGTCAGGTCTGCATCACAACGTCTTTGGCGGGTTCCTGAGCCTTCGTCTTGGTCTGTTTGCCGCCGGATCCGGAGCGGTCAAGTTCAGCAATTTCAGCTACCGGGCCAATCCGCTCCAATCGCAGGAAAGTGTCCTCCACGGGATGTGATCCCGCTTTTTGCGGCCAGCCTCGAACGCGGCCATATCAGCGGCGGTTCGCGTGGTGCAGTCCAGCCAGGCGCAGGCGTGTCTCTTCTATCTGAAGAGTAGATCGATCTCGCTCTGGAGAACGTCCGGACCATTGAGGGCTGGACCATTGATGGTCTGCTCACGGTAGAGCCGCTCGGAGGCCGTCTCTGCCTCCTCCGCGTCGACGATGCCGGCGCATCCGGCAACCCGGTTCAGCCGGGCCTCCAGTGTGCCCAGGATGTCCGCAATCTTGCTTAGCCGCTGACCCACCAGATCGTGGAAGCCGCAAGCTTCCAGTATGGCGATGGCGTGGTTGTGGGTATCCCCTGGCCCGGTCTCCGGCGCGGCCAGAATGGCTTCTGCAGACGTCAGGATGCGGGAGACGCCGTCGTCGGCTTCCCGGCGCATGGCAACGAGTTCAGCCCGGGCTGCAGGCAGTCGCTCGCCCCCCATCCGACGCGGAGCCAGTCCGCTGACAACAGCGCGCAACTCCATCAGGCTCTCACGCAGTGACGCGAGCTCGCTGGCTGCCGGGCGGTCATCGCCCGCAGCAACATCAAGGTCGGGTGCTGGGCGTTTGAGCGAGGTCACCGATACATCAACTCCCTGGCTGCGGGGTAGGCCCGCCGCCTGTCAGAACTCTCCGAATATCGTCGACATCTTCTGCTTCAGGGTTTCGGCGTTGAAGGGTTTGACAATGTAGTTATTGGCACCGGCCTGTTTGGCGGCGACGACGTTTTCCGTCTTGCTCTCGGCCGTGATCATGATGAAGGGCGTGCGGCTCAGGGCGGCGTCGCCCCGCACGGACCGGAGCAGGTCGTAGCCGGTCATCGGCTCCATGTTCCAGTCCGAGATCACCAGGCCGTAGGGCTTGCGCTTCAGCTTGCCCAGGGCTTCCTCGCCACTGGCAGCTTCGTCGAGATTCTCAAAGCCCAACTGTCGCAGCAGGCTGTGAACAATCCGGATGGTGGTCTTGTAGTCATCGACAACAAGGATAGGCATCGAAGCGTCGGCGGCCATTCTGTCCTCCAGGGATCCGGTCTCGGGACAACAGAACACAGGTCTGTAAAAATATGCTTGTGATGGAATCCGGGACAGATTGTCGCACTTGAAAATAGGAACTCAACAGCCTGAGCCGGCCGAGGTTCTTGCCTGGAAAGGGCAATTCAGATTCCGCGCCCGTTGAAGGGATGAATTCAACCTTTGGCCTAGCTTTTGGAGGTCCAGGCGAGGACCGATCCGTAACTGGCCATTAACTAACAAGGACCAGCCTCGACCTCTCAATTCCCGACCAGGAACGGACCCATGGCTAGCAACGACATGATTGACCAGCGTCTGGATTTCCTCGGCATCGACCGTGATGCCCGGGCTGCACTGCGATCGGCCGGCGGTCTTGTCGCCAAGGAATTGCCCGGAGTTCTGGACAAGTTCTACGACAAGGTCCGCGCAACGCCCGACGTTCGTCGCTTCTTCAGTGGCGACGGCCAGATGGATGGTGCCAAGTCCGCTCAGCTGCGCCATTGGGCCTCTATCGTATCCGGCAATTTCGACCAGCAGTACATCGACAGCGTGCGCAAGATCGGCCACGTCCATGCGCGCATCGGCCTGGAGCCGCGCTGGTACATCGGCGGCTATGCCCAGCTGATGGAAGGCCTGATGCGAAAAATGATCGCCGAAGCTTTCGGCGGCGGGGTCATGAAGCTTGGCCGTCGCAAGGGCGGCAAGGATCTGGCCGATCAGATGACCGCCGTCATGAAGGCGGTTCTGCTCGACATGGACTATTCAATTTCGATCTATCTGGAATCGATCGAGCTCGAAAAGCAGAGCGCAATGACCGATCTGGCCGAGCGGTTCGAAGCCAGCGTCGGCAAGATTGTCGGAAGCGTCGCCGACCAGGCCCGGGAGCTCGAGACGACGGCGCGCGCGATGGCCGACACGGCAACCCGCACCAGCGAGCAGTCCACCACCGTCGCCGCCGCCGCCGAAGAGGCCACGGCCAATGTCGCTATTGTGGCCTCCTCTTCGGACGAGATGGGCAAGTCGGTCGCCGAGATCGCCCAGCAGGTCAATCACTCAACCAATATGGCGGGTCAGGCCGTGCTGCGGGCCCAGGCCACCAGCGAAACCATCGATCGCATGTCGCGTTCGGCCGAGAAGATCGGCGAAGTGGTCCGGCTGATCAGCGACATCGCCGGCCAGACCAATCTGCTGGCCCTGAACGCCACGATCGAAAGCGCCCGGGCCGGTGAGGCCGGTCGCGGCTTTGCGGTCGTGGCCGCCGAGGTCAAGAGCCTGGCCACCCAGACCGCCAAGGCCACCGAAGACATCTCCAGCCAGATCAGTGAAATCCAGCTGATCACCGGTGATACCGTGATCGCCATCGCCGACATTCAGCGCACGATCGATGAGATGAACACGGTGTCGGTCGCGATCAATGCTGCGGTCGAGCAGCAGTCCGCAGCGACCCGCGAAATTGCCCGCAATACCAATGAGGCGGCCAACGGCACCCAGGATGTGTCGCGCAACATTTCGGAAGTGCTGCTTGGGGCCAACCAGACCGGGGCCGCCTCGCAGCAGGTGGTGATGGCCGCGCAGGAACTGGGGCGACAGGCCTCGACCCTGCGGACCGAGGTCGACGCTTTCCTGCGCTCGGTTCGAGCCGCGTGATCGTGACTGTCCCATCTCGCCAAGTCGATAGGCACCCCCATGGATGACCTGATCTCCGACTTCCTGACCGAGGCCAATGAGAGCCTTGAGGTCATCGATATCGAGCTCGTCCGGTTTGAAGCCCATCCGGGTGACCGGCCGGCGCTCGACAAGATCTTCCGGCTTGTCCACACCCTCAAGGGCACCTGTGGCTTCCTTGGGCTGGGTCGACTGGAGTCGCTGGCCCATGCCGGCGAGACCCTGCTGGGGCGTTTCAGGGACGGCAAGCTGCAGGTCAGCGGCGAGGCCGTCACCCTGGTCCTGAAGTCGATCGACCGTATCAAGACGGTGATCGACGGCCTGGGCGCGACAGGCGCGGAGCCGGCTGGTGATGACAGCGATCTGATCACAGCCCTGGAAGCCATGGCGATGGGTGCGCCCCCGCCTGAAACGTCCGAGTCCGAGCCCGAGCCCGAGCCAGAACCCGAGCAACAGGTCGAGGGCTATGATCCTGTTCTGGGCCGCGCCCTGCGACCGGGTGAAGTCTCTACGGCGGACCTCGACGCGGCCTTCGCCGCGGCCGAGGGGCCGGTCGATTTCGCACCGGCCTCCCTGCCCGAGGCCCCGGTCCCGGCCCCGGCGGCGGAAACCCGCCCGGCGGAGAGCGTGGAGGAAGATTCCGCACCGATCGCCGCGGCCCAGTCGATCCGGGTCGGTGTCGATGTCCTTGAAGACATGATGACCCTGGTCTCCGAACTGGTGCTGACCCGCAACCAGCTTCTGCAGATCAATCGCAGCCGATCCGACGATAGTTTCTCTCCGCCCCTGCAGCGCCTGTCGACCATCACCGGCGAGCTGCAGGACAGCGTCATGAAGACGCGGATGCAGCCGATCGGTCAGGCCTGGAAGAAGTTGCCGCGGATCATTCGCGACCTGGCCAACGAGCTGGACAAGAAGATTGACCTTGTTCTCGAAGGCGAGACCACCGAGCTGGACCGTCAGGTCCTCGAGCAGATCCGCGATCCCCTGACCCACATGGTCCGCAACTCGGCGGATCATGGCCTGGAGGGTCCGGCAGACCGGCGGGCAGCGGGCAAGGCTGAAACCGGCACCATCCACCTGTCCGCCTATCACGAAGGCGGCTCGATCGTGATCCGCCTGCGCGATGACGGCCGCGGCCTGGACACGGCCCGGATCCGCGAAAAGGCAATTGAAAAGGGTCTGTTGACCCGCAGCGACGCCGAGGCCCTCACCGAGAGCCAGGTCCATCGCCTGATCTTTGCGCCGGGCTTCTCGACGGCCGCGGCCATCACCAATGTCTCCGGCCGTGGCGTCGGCATGGACGTGGTTCGCAGCAATATCGAGCAGATCGGCGGGCAGATCGACCTGCAGTCGACCTTTGGCTCAGGCTGCACGGTCACCATCAAGATCCCCCTGACCCTGGCCATCATCTCGGCCCTGATCGTCGGGGCCAGCGGCGAGCGGTTCGCGGTTCCCCAAGGGGCCGTGCTCGAACTGATCAAGATCGGCGAAGGTGCCGAGCACCGGACCGAGGTCATCGAACAGGTCCGCATGGTCCGGCTGCGCGAACAGCTCGTGCCGCTGATCGACCTGGGCGCCGAGCTTGGCCTCACCCAGGCCCTGCAGCCCAATTTCGTGATGATCATGAAGGTGGGCAGCCACCGCTTCGGGGTCATTGTCGAGGAAGTCATCGATACCGAAGAGATCGTCGTCAAACCGCTGGCCAGTGTGCTGCGCGGCATCTCGGTCTTTTCGGGCGCGACCCTTCTGGGCGACGGCTCGGTCGTGCTGATCATCGAGCCCAATGGCCTGTCGCAGCGCGCCGGTGAGATGCCGCAGGCCGCACGGCGGGCGATCGATGCCGCCGCCACGAGTGACGAGGACGCCAAGATCGAGCGCAAGACCATGTTGCTGGTGCGTGTCGGATCCGGGGCGCTCAAGGCGGTTGAACTGGGCCAGATCACCCGTCTGGAGCATGTGCCGGTCGCCGAGTTGCAACACCTCGGCTCGCGCGCGGCCCTGCAGTATCGGGGCAAGCTGATGCCGGTGCTGTGCGTGGACGACGACCAGCGCCTCAAGACCGAGGGCGTACAGCCCATGCTGGTTGTCGCCGGCATGCTCTACACCATGGGCCTAGCCGTCGATCGCATCGTCGATGTGGTCGAGACCCCGGTGACGATCGAGTTGAGCCCGACCAAGACCGGCATCATCGGCACGGCCCTGATCAATGGCCGGGCGACCGAAATCATTGACCTCGACCATTTCATGATCATGGCCCTGGCAGAACATTCACGGACAGGGCCGGCCGTCCAGGCGGCCCAGACCCAGGAGGCGGCATGAGCGTTCGCGACTATGTGACCGTCCGCGTCGGCGGCCATCTGTTCGGGATCGAAGCGCTCTCGATCCAGGACGTCTTCTATCCGCGCAACATCACGCCTGTGCCCCTGGCGGCGCACGAGATTCTGGGTGTGCTCAATCTGCGCGGCCGGATCGTAACGGCGGTCTGTGCGCGCCGGCGATTGGGACTGCAGCCCCGAGAGGCCGGCGCGCCCGAGCCCAAGGCCGTGGGGATCGAGGTCGGGGGTGACAACTACGGCCTGATCGTCGACCAGGTCGAGTCCGTCATGAAGCTGGATTCCGACGAGTTGATCCCGCCACCGGACAATCTGCCCCAACGCTGGGCGGAAATCATTCCGGGCGTCTTCAGACTGCCGGACTCCCTTCTGGTGATCTTTGATGCACCGCGACTGCTGACAGCAGGCCTGCAACTGGGTGTGGCCGCATGACCCGGTTCCTGGTGGTGGATGACAGTGCGGTGATCCGCAAGGTGGCACGGCGGATGCTTGAAGCCCTGGGCTATGCCGTAGATGAAGCGGTTGACGGCGAAGACGCCCTGCAAGCCTGTCTCAGCAACATGCCGGATGCCGTACTGCTGGACTGGAACATGCCCAATATGGACGGGCTGACCTTCCTGGGAGCCCTTAGGGCATCGCCGGACGGAACCCGCCCGAAGGTGCTGTTCTGTACAACGGAAAGCGACTTCGATCACATCGCCGCCGCGATGGAGAAGGGCGCAGACGAGTATCTGTTCAAGCCCTTCGACCAGTCGACCCTGGAGAGCAAGCTGTCGATGACCGGGATCGTCCCGTGACAGCCCAGCCAACCCCTGCCACCGCGCGGGCCGACCGTGTCAGGGTCATGATTGTCGACGATTCGGCGGTCGTACGGGGCATGGTCTCGCGATGGCTGGACGCACGGGCCGACATCGTCGTCGTGGCCATGGCGGTCGATGGCGTACAGGCCCTCAAGAAGCTTGAGGAACATGAGATCGATGTCTGTGTACTGGACATCGAGATGCCCAACATGTCGGGGCTGGAGGCCCTGCCGAAGTTGCTGGCCCTGCGGCCACGCCTGAAGATCATAATGGCTTCGACCCTCTCGGAGCGGGGCGCGGAAATCACCCTGCGGGCTCTAAGCCTCGGGGCGACCGACTTTATCCCCAAGCCGTCGACCAGCCGCATCGGTGGCGCGGAAGCCTATCAACGCGACCTCATCGAGAAGATCGTTCAGCTCGGTCGCCGAAGCGCTCCGGCGATCGATCGTCCGATCAAGTCCTATCTGAAACCGCCAACTGCGCTCCCCTCGGTCGCGCCGGTCTCGCCCGCCGCGCGCAGCGGCCCTCGCCCCGGTCGCAAGGTCCGCCTGGATGCGCTGGTCATTGCGGCCTCCACCGGCGGTCCCCCGGCCCTGCGCGAGGTGATTTCGGGCCTCGGGTCCCACTGGCGAGGACCCATCCTGATCGCCCAGCACATGCCGCAGGGCTTTACCCGGGCCCTGGCCCAGATGATCGGGCGAGTGACGCCTATGTCCGTCAAGGAAGGCGAGCACGGGGAAAAGGTGACCGACGGGGTTATCTATATTGCGCCGGGTGGGTTACACATGATCGTCGAACGCGGCCGGGACGGTACGCCGACCATCCAGCTCAATCAGGGTCCCGAGGTGCACTGGTGCCGTCCGGCGGCCGACCCCCTGTTCATCAGCGCCGCCGAGGTCTGGGGCGGGGCAGCGGCCGGCATGGTTCTGACCGGCATGGGCCATGACGGTCGCGACGGGGCACGGGCCCTGGCCGATTGCGGCGCGCCGGTCATGGTTCAGGACGAGGCCAGCAGCGTCGTCTGGGGGATGCCGGGCTCCGTTATCCAGGCGGGCGTGCCCGCCGAAATCCATCCTCTGTCGGCCCTGGCGCCGCAATTTCTGCAGTGGACACGAGTGGGAACGGCATGAGCACTCCAGATCTCAAGCATTTCAGGGAGTTGCTGCAGTCACGGACCGGGATCGTTCTGGACGCCAGCAAGGGCTATCTGATCAACACCCGCTTGGCCTCGGTGGCCGGGACCAGTGGCTATGAAACCGTCGATGCCCTGCTGGCGGATATCCGCAGGGCCCCGGTCGAGCGGATCGTCGAGGCGGCGATCGACGCCATGACGACCAACGAGACGCTGTTCTTTCGCGATCAGAAGCCGTTCGATCTGCTTCGGCGGACTTTCGTCGACCTGGGCCGCAATCGTCGCGGGCCGATCCGGCTCTGGAGTGCTGCCTGTTCGACCGGCCAGGAACCCTATTCCATCGCCATGCTCTGGCAGGAGGTGGCCCATCTGCTGCCTGGCGTGAGCCTTGAAATCATGGCGACGGACCTGTCGCGCGAATGTCTGGCCAAGGCCCAGGCCGGGATCTATTCGGGCTTTGAGGTGCAGCGGGGGCTGCCGGTCCAGAAGCTGATGAAGCACTTTGAGCGGGTGGGCGAAAGCTGGCAGATCAAGAGTGATCTGCGCAGCGCGGTGACCTGGCGGCGCTTCAACCTGCTGGAATCCCCAGGACACCTAGGTCGCTTTGACATCGTGTTCTGTCGCAATGTGCTGATCTATTTTGATACCAGCACGCGCAAGGCGATCCTCGAACGCATTGCAGGCCAGGTGGTCGATGACGGCTATCTTGTCCTTGGTGCGTCCGAAACGGTGATGGGCGTGACCAATGCCTTCCAGGCGGGGGCCGACGCCGGACTCTATGTGAAGGCCGGAAATCCGCGCCCGGCGAGCCGACAGACGGCCTGAAGCTGAGCGCTTCGGCTACCGGACAAGGCGGGTTTCAGGCCGACCGCAGGGCGGCTGCGAAGGGTTCAGGGTCGAGAGCGGCGCTGACTGCGGCCAGCAGGCTGTTGCCAGAGATGGGCTTGAGCAGGCGGCCTTCGAACAGGGCGGCCTGGGAGTCCGGCAAGGCCGCAGCATCGGCCGAGCACAGGACCATCGGGGAAAATCGATTGGGTCCAGTGCCGGAGCGGATGGCCTGGGCCGTGTTCACGCCCGACAGGCCTGGCATGTGCCAGTCCATCAGGATCAGATCATAGGGCTGGGCGTCTGCTGCGGCGATGGCCTCATGGCCGCTGGCGACCGTATGCACCGCCAGGCCCAGCGGCTGCAACATCAGGCTGATGACTTCGGCGATCCGGCTCTGGTCGTCGACCACCAGGACCGTCAATCCGGGCGGCAGGACCGGAGCTTCGGCTTCCAGGTTCAGGCTCGTCGCCTCACAGACGGGGGCCGGCAATTCGAACCAGAAGGTTGAGCCCTGACCCTCGACACTGTCGACCCCGATCTCGCCGCCCATGGCCTCGACCAGACCCCGGCAGATGGCCAGGCCAAGGCCTGTGCCGCCAAAGCGGCGCGAGATCGAGCCATCCACCTGCGAGAAGCGCAGGAACAGCCGCGAGATCTGCTCGGGAGCAATGCCGATCCCGCTGTCGGTCACCGCCAGTCGCAATCGGCCGGTCTGCGGATTATGGGTCGCCGCGACCGAGACCTGGCCTGACTGGGTGAATTTGATGGCGTTGCCGACCAGATTGACCAGCACCTGCCGGATCCGCTTGGCGTCGCAAAGCAGGAAGGGCGGCAGGGCATCGACGCCTTCACTGCGAAGATCGAGGCCCTTCTGCGCGGCCTGGCCCTGCAATAGATCCAGGGTTTCGGTGATGATCGGGCCGACGGCGGCCGCCTCGGACAGGATCTGGATCTCGCCGGCCTCGATCTTGGAGAAGTCCAGGATGTCATTGATCGTCGACAACAGGGTCCGTCCGCCGGCGACGATGCGGTCGGCGGCCAGCCGCACCCGGTCGGAAAGCTCGCCTTCGCCCTGGATCTGCTGTGAATAGCCGATCACACTGGTCAGGGGCGTGCGCAGTTCATGGCTCATATTGGCCAGGAACTCGGCCTTGGCCGCCGCCGCGGCCTCGGCTTGCTGGCGCGCCCTGATCAGGTTCTCCTCCATCTCGCGCCGCTCGGTGACGTCCCGGAAGGTCGAGTTGACCAGAAGGGTTTGCCCAGCCTCATCCTTGACCAGGGAGGGGCTGCCCTCCAGCCAGACATAGTGGCCGGCCTTGGTCCGCACGCGTGACTCCGCGTGGCCGGTCGCCTTGGCACCCGTGTTCTGAAAATGGGACAGAGCCGTGCTCATCGAGGCCGCGACATCATCTGGATGGACGAACTCGATCATCCGCCGTCCCACCAGCTCATCCGGCTGATAGCCGAGACTGATCGCTGAGGGCGAGGCATAGCGGATCACGCCGTCGGCCCCGAACTGCAGGGTCAGATCGCGCGCACCGTCTGCGAGGATACGATAGCGGCGCTCGCTGGCCTCGGCCTCCAGCTGGGCAAGGCGCGCCTCCTGGTGAGCCAGGATCAAGGCGGCCTCGACGGCCTTGCGCTCGGTGATGTCACGCGAAACGTCGATGAACTCCTTCAGCTTGCCGGTCTGGGGATCCCAGACTGCAAAGGGCCGGGACTCCATGACGCGATACTCGTCGGTACGGTTCCGGATCCGCGACTCGATCGGCTCCAGACGCACGCCCGGTTCGGCGGCCAGGCGTCGATAGTATTCCGCCAGGCGGGGCACATCGTCAGGATGCATGAACTCACTGGTATAGTGACCGACCAGATCCTCAGGCTCGAAGCCGAGGATATCCCGCACGACCGGAGAGACAGACAGGGTCCGGCCATTGGGGGCCAGTCGCATGATGACGTCGCGCGATCCCTGGATCAGCAGGCGAAACTGCTCATCACGCTCGGCCAGGGCCTGTTCAGCCCGCTTGCGCGCCGTGATGTCCCGGATTGCGTGGACCAACTCCACGATCTTGTTCGAGACGGGATCCCGCAGAACACGGGGCTGCGTCTCGATCCAGATCACCTCGCCGTCCCTGCGGACCATGCGATACTCGGCGACCAGCGCATCGTTCTTGATCTGACCGCTCAGGAGGGGCCCAAACTGGCTCACGGTCCGGGCCTGATCCTCGGGGTGGACCAGATGCAGCAGGTTGCGACCTTTGAGGTCATCACTGGCAAATCCCAACACCCGCTCGCAGGCCATCGAGACGTAGGAGATGATGCCGTCGGCCCCGCAAACGACGATCATGTCGTTGGTGTTTTCGGCAATGCGCCGGTAGTGGGCTTCGCTCTGGGCCAGCTTTTCGCGCATGGCCCGGCTCTCGGTCATGTCCTGGGCGACGCCACTGATCCGGATCAGATCGCCCGCCGGCGAGGTCTGCCCCGCCAGGGTCGAGGTCAGGTAGCGCATCTCGCCATCAGATCGGCGAACCCGGTAGTCACAGGAAATGACCTTTCCCGGCAGGATCGCGATCTGGTTGATCGCGGCCTCGATCGCCGGAATGTCATCCGGGTGAATTTGGGCATAGAGGCTGCTCAGGTCCCTGGCCGGCGCGACCGGGTCCGAGCCGTGCAGCTGATGAATGGCCGGGGAGCCTTCCCAGATACCGCTTTCCAGGTCGTAGGACCATTTGCCGACGCCCAGCAGGTGCTCGGCGCTCGTCAGCTGGACTTCCGCGACATTGAGGCGCGTCTCGGCGGTACGCATGGCCAGCAGCACACCGAGCGTGGCGGCGACCTCGGTCAGGACGGCCTTGGCCCGGCTGCTGATGGATCGACGGGGCACGGCGTCGACGGCATAGAGCGCCGCCAGAAAAACGCCCTGCTCGTCGAGGATTGCAGCAGCCGTCAGCGAGCCGCTCACGGCTGCCGTGCGCTCGACGAGACCACCGCTGGCGTTCAGGCCCATGGCCAGCAGTCCGCCGGTCCGTCTCAGACGGGCGATAAGAGCCTTGTCCCGCTTCGAAGCAGACTCTTCCGGCCAGGCCAGTCCGACTGTCGTCTGGTCCAGGATCCGGGCGACCCCCCTCAGGACCATGGTCAGGCGGGGATCACCCTTGGCACCCGGCGTCTGGATCCGGCGATCCGCACTCATCCGAACAACCGGTCGATTTCGTCCAGGGCTTCGGTTTGCTCAGGGGTTTGAGCCTCACCGGTCTTGGTCTGACCGCCGTCACGGAAGCGGCTGATCGAGCTCATCAGACCACTGGCCTCGCCGGCGAGCGACTGGCTGGCACCTGTCGCTTCAGCGACCATCGCCGCATTGTTCCGGGTGATCTCGTCAATCAGGGTCACCGCTTCATGGATGGCGCTGATGCTGTCGCTCTGCTTGCGGCTGGACGAGGAAATGCCCTGTACCAGGCCGTGGATCTGCATCACCTGCCCGACGATCTCGGTCAGGACGTGGCTGGTCTGGGAGACCTGATTGCCGCCGGCCGCAACCTCGGCATTGGCGCGGGTGACCAGGGCGCTGATCTCCTTGGCCGCCGAGGCCGAACGCTGGGCCAGCGCACGGACCTCCTGGGCCACGACAGCGAAGCCACGCCCGGACTCGCCGGCCCGGGCGGCTTCAACCCCGGCATTGAGCGCCAGGAGGTTGGTCTGGAAGGCGATCTCGTCGATCACTGAACTGATCTTGCCGATCTGTCCCGATGAGGCCTGGATCCGCTCCATGGCCTCGATGGCCCCGTCCATGACGGTGGTCGAGCGCTCGGCCGACTGCTTGGCAGTAGCGACGACGCTGAGGGCCTCGTCGGCCGTGCTGGTGGTGACCGCGACCTCTCGGTGCAGGATTTTCAGGGATTCCGCCGATTCCCGCACGGAGGTCGCCTGCTGCTCGGTTCGCGATGATAGACGCTCGGCCGCTCGCGACAGCTCCGAAGCCCCGAAACTGACAGCCTCGGTCGCTTCCAGGATCGAGCCCATCACAGTCCCCAGCGCTTCCATGGAGGCGTTGAAGTCAATACGCAGCTGGTCAAAGCCGGGTCCGAAACGCTCGGTCATGCGGATCGACAGGTCGCCGACGGCCAGACGCTCGAGCGCGTCACCCAGCTGGTCGATGATCGTTGCATGATCCGCCGAGAGGCGTTCGACCTCCTCGGCCCGGGCGACAAGTTCCTGCTGATAGGACGCGATCTCGGCCTCGTGCGCGAGGCGCGCGGATTTGCGCTGCAGGGCCGCGCGCCGGAAGCTGTCGACCGAGCGCAGCATGCTGCCGATCTCGTCCCGGCGATCCAGATACGGCGGCTCGACCTCATAGTGGCCCTCGGCGAGCCCGGCCATATAGGCCGTCGTCCTGTGCAGCGGGGCCAGTACCGTCCGGCGCAGGTGCAGGATGATCAGCACGCCTACGATCAAACCGATCCCGGCCAGCACCATGGCCTGCAGGCGCGCCTGTTCCATCTGCTTCAGGACACTGGCCTCGATCGCCGCATGCTGGACGGTGATCCGCTGCATCAGGCTCTGTCTGTTGGAGCTGAGACTGTCGAGGTCGTCTGTCAGGGCCAGGGCCGCGGCGTCGAAATCCGCCATCAGGGCGTTGCCGGCCGAGGTGCCGCTGTCGACATAGGCCTTCGCCATCGTCACGCCGCTGGCATAATAGGCGTCAAACGCCGTTTGCGAGTTGAGCAGGCGCTGGGCCAGTTCCGGGGCCTCCAGCTTCATCGCCAGCAGGCGGGCCCGCGCGGCGTCCTGGGCGTAGCGCTGTCGGAAGGCGTCGGCCTGGTTGAATCCATCGGACAGGCCGTCCTCGCCGCGCGTCGCGGCGATATCCTGCAGAAACTGCTGCACCTGGATGGCATCGAACTTCATCGCGTCGATGGCTTCGTTCAGCTCGAACGTCGCCGTCGTGATCTGGGCGTCACGATGATTTTGCTCGCGTCGCTTGTCGAGATCATGGCTGGCCGTGGCCGCCCAAAGACCCGCCACCAGAACGATCAGACCCGCCATCAGGACGAGGGCCAGCGACATGTCGCGGGCGATGCGCTTGTTGTCGCTTCGCAGTCCCCTGGATTTCGCCGCCGACAAGTTCATGCTCGTCCCCAATCACCGTGAGGATCATGGTTGCCGAACCTTAACACGCGTAAAATGGCACAGCTGGTCCTTCACCACCTGCGACAATTTGACTTACTGCGGCGATCTGCTCAAATCGACTGATGTTTGAGGGGCGCGGTCCAGCGTCAGGTGCAGCAAAGTCTACACGGATTTTGACGACACTGCGCCTGGTTGTTATGCCCGAGGACGGACTTCGAGCCTGGCTGCATACCAGAACCGGCACTGGAGAAGCGTGATGGAAATCCTGGTGGTCGAAGACGACGAGTCCATTCGGAACCTGATCGTTTCCCAGCTTCAGGACGCCGGCTTTGAGGTGTCGACCGCCGGCGATGGCGTCGAAGGGCTGGCCGCCATTCGAGACCGGCGGCCGGATGCCGTGCTTCTCGACATCAACATGCCACGCATGGACGGGTTCACCCTGCTGGAGCGGCTGAAAAAAGACCCTGAAACCAGCAACCTGCCCGTCCTGATGCTGTCGGCCCAAAGTTCCCCGGATGACATCCGTCGCGCCGTTCAACTGGGCGCTGACGATTACATCGGAAAGCCGTTCGAGAGCCGGCAATTGCTGCGCCGGGTCGACCGCATGATCCGCAAGATCACCCCGGGCTGAAGCCGGTTCCGGGGGAGAGCGCGACCTGATGACGCAGCTCAAAATGGGTAGTGGCGGCGCTTTCTAACGGCGCATTAACCAACGGCGCGGGAAGCTCACCTATCGATCTTCCGGGGTTACGCCATGAAACTGTCGTCCGCGTTCGCCATCCTCGCCGGCGTGTTCGCTCTGTTTCTCGCCATCGCGGGAGGCGTGGTCTGGAACAGCATCGAGACCCTGCGGATCGGCGGAGCCAATTACGACGGCATCATCGACAACAAGGACGCCATTGCCGACGTTCTGCCGCCGCCGATCTATGTCATCGAGGCCTATATGACGGCGCACATTGCCGAAGATGTGCCGGGAAACCTTGCCGCCAACAAAGCGACGCTGGCGCGACTGAAATCCGAGTATGACCAGCGCATGACCTACTGGCGGGGCAAGACGCTCACGCCGGAGATCAAGGCCGCGATCTTCGGCGACACCGATCGCTACGCCCAGCAGTTCTGGACGATTGTTGAACAGGGTCTTCTGCCGGCCATTGAGCGCGGCGACCGCGCTGAGGTTGAGATCCAGGTGCATCAGATGTCCGCCGCCTTCGCTCAGCATCGGGAGGCCGTCAATCGTATGGTGCCGCTGATCCAGGCCGAGGCCGCCCGGCAAGAGCAGAAGGCCCAAAAGGCGCAATCCTTCGCGTTCGGCATCCTGCTGACCCTGGCCCTGGCCACCGTCGCCCTGCTGGCCGCCGCGACCGTGATCGTCCGCAAGCACATGCTGGCACCGCTGGAAGACACCACCGGCCTGATGAATGCCCTCGCCAACGGCGATCTGAATGTCCGCTCGACCCATGCCAAGCGGTCCGACGAGATCGGCGCCCTGGCCAAGGCGCTCGAGAAGTTTCGCACCAATGCCCAGGAGCGTCAGCGTCTGGAGGCGGCCACCTCCAGCCAGAAGGATATCGAGGTCGAGCGCGCCAAGCGCATGGCCGAGCTGGTCGAGGCCTTCACCGGCAAGCTCGACGACGTGATCGGCGGCCTGACCTCTTCCTCGAAGGAACTGCACAACTCGGCCGTCACGCTCGACAACAGCTCCAGCAATGCCAGCCGCCAGGCCGAACAGGCCGATGAAGCCGCGCGCAACACCTCCAACCACATCGAGGAAATCGCCGCTGCGACTGGTCAACTGCGCATCGCCGTGGAGGAAATCGCCAGCCGCATCGCCGAGTCGGCCCGCATCTCCAGCGAAGCCGAAGCGATTGGTATGGAAACCGAGAAGGTCATCGAGCAACTGGCCGATGCTACGCGTCAGGTCGAGGAAGTGACCTCCCTGATCAGTGACGTCGCTGACCAGACCAATCTCCTGGCCCTGAACGCCACGATCGAAGCCGCCCGGGCCGGCCAGGCCGGCCAGGGCTTCGCCGTCGTCGCCGCCGAGGTCAAGCAACTGGCCACCCAGACCACCAACTCGACCGGCGCGATCTCCAAGCGCATCGCCGAGATCCAACAGGTCAGCCGCACTACAGCGACGGGCGTGCGCTCGGTCCTGTCGGCCATGACCCAGGTGCGCGAGATCTGTGCGGCGGTCGCAGCGGCGGTTGAGGAACAGGCGGCGACCACCAGCGACATCTCCGATCGCGCCCTCGGTGCCGCACGCGGGGCCTCCTCGGCAGCCCGCGGCGTCGAAAGCATGACCATGGCCACGGCCGAGGCCGGTGAATCCAGCCGCCGCCTGCTCGACACCTCGGGCCGGGTCAACGAAGCTACCGACACCCTGCGCCGCGAGGCAGACGCGTTCTTCAAAGCCCTGAAGGCAGCCTGATGGCGTAGTTGCTGCCCGCGCAGCACCACGACCAGGCCTTGGCGCCTGCGGAGGGATTGGGATCAAATTGACGCCGTTGCGCGCCAGATGGCCCTGACCCATCTGGCAGGAGCCCCGGCGGCAGCTCTGGCGGTTTCGCTTACAGACTTGAAACAGCCGCCCGCAGCCTGTCGGCGACGGTCCGGGCGGCGTCCTTCAGGCCCGCATTGTCGATCGCCTGCATGGAGGCGACGGGATCAATGGCCGAGACTTCCGTGCGCCCATCGTTGCCCTCCTGCACCACGACATTGCAGGGCAGCATTGCGCCCACATTCGCTTCCAGCTTCAATGCTTCATAGGCCAGGCCCGGGTTGCAGGCCCCCAGGATCAGGTAGCGGCGGAAGTCTACATCGATCCTGGCCTTCAGGGTCTTCTGGATGTCGATCTCCGTGATGACGCCAAAGCCCTCCTTCGCCAGGGCCGCGCGCGTCAGGGCGACGGCGTCGTCGAATGGAACGTCGAGGCTCTTGGAAAACACGTAGGTCATGGTCGCCTCCCGGGCGGCTTGAGGTGGGCTTCAGGCGAAGGTGTGGACCACGCCGCGGCGGATGGTGCCTTCCAGGACGGTCGCAGCGGCGACGGTGTTTGAGATCGTCCCGTATTTGCGGACATTGCGGTGCAGGAGCTCCAGGCGGCCATCGTCCTCGTCCGTGTCGACGATCAGCTCGTAGTCCACACGCTGGATGAGGGGTGGCGCGTCCTGGCGCACTGCTGTGAGCCGAACCTCGACACCCCGAAGCTCGAAGGTCAGGATCGGGGTGACCCGCTCGATGCCCTTGATCATGCAGGCGGCAATCGAGGCCAGGAACAGCTCTGCGGGATTGAACGCATCCCGGCGGCCGGCCACGTCCGTGTCAAGGACGAGGCTTGCATCCTTGGCTCGCGCCAGGCTCCCGTGATCGTCGATGCGCTGTGCGGTGACGCTGTAGTTCATCGTGAACCTCGGCAGCACGGATGGCGCTTCGAGAGGCGTCTGGGACCTGCGCTTCAGTCTGCCGGGCGACGGTACAGGGCTGGCGACCGGAGTGCATTGACCTGGCTCAAGCCGGTACCAAGCCGTTCGCATGGCGCGCAGACTTTGTCGGAGGCTTCAGAAGCTGAGCAGGTCCTTGAGCTTGCCCGCATTGCGGCGCGAGATTTCCAGCCGCTTGCCGTCAAGCATGGTGACTTCGAACCCCTCGCTGACCGATTCCTCGATGCTGCGGATGGCCTGCAGGTTCACCAGGTACTGACGACTGGCTCGAAAGAAGACTGTTCTCGGCAGCCGCTCCTCGATCTGGTTCATCGACTTTTTGACGTAGGCGTTCTTGATTGTGCCGCCGGGACCATCCGGAAAAAACACCCGGCCATAGTTTTTGCAGCTCTCAATGTAGAGAATTGAGCTCAGGGCGACGAGGTAGCAGTGGTCGCCATCCTTGATGAAGATCTTGCTATTGATGTCCAGGGTCGGCCTGACATCGGCCGAACCCGGCACCGGCTCCGGCTCGCCGGACAGCTTGGCCAAGGCCTGTGCGAGCCGTAGAGGGCTGATCGGCTTGAGCAGGTAGTCGACGGTATTGAACTCGAAAGAACGGATAGCGTATTCCGAGTAAGCCGTGGTGAAGACGATGCGGGGCGTATAGTCGAGCCGCTCGAGCAGCGCGAAGCCGTCGTCTCCAGGCATGTGAATGTCGAGAAAGAGCAGCTCGGGGCGCAACTGCTCGATCAGCGCCAGGGCTTTTTCCGCATTGTCGGCCTGACCCACCACGTCAATCTGGTCGCCAAACTCGGCCAGCATGCGCACCAGGCCCTCGCGAGCGAGGCGTGAGTCCTCGATCACAAGCGTTCTTATCCTCGGCTTCACGACGCAAACTCCTTGGGCAGGCTCAGCTCGACCTGAAAGCGCCCCGCAGTCTGCTGAGTTTCGAGTGTCGCGCGATCGCCGTACAGCAGGCGCAGGCGGTGCTCGATGTTCGGAAGGCCCAGGCCGAGGCCCGGCTTTGTCTTGGCCGGTGAGAGCGGCGTGTCATTGATGACACGGAAGAGCAGGGTATCACCACGATCCTCCCCCACAACGCTGATCATCCCGCCCCGGGGCAACTGTTCGAGACCATGCTTGATGGCGTTCTCCAGCAGCAGTTGCAGGACCATTGGCGGAAAAAGGCAGCTGTGGATCGAGCCCGGCACACCAAGCCTGAAGTCCAGCCGGTCCTCCATCTGGGTCCGCATGATGGAGATGTAGGCCTCGACAACGGATAGTTCCTGGCTCAGTCGTGCCTTGCCGTGCTGGCTGCTTTCGAGCGAGTAGCGCAGCAGGTCGGACAGGGCCACGATCATCGCGTCTGCGCGGCTGCCATCTTCGTGGATCATGAAGCGGATGTTGTTCAGCGTGTTGAACAGGAAATGCGGATTGAGCTGGTTGGCCAGGCTGCTCAGTTGCGCCGCCTTCAGGCTCATCTGCAGGCGCAGGTTTTGCAGTTCACCCTCGCGGGCCCGCTGGGCCGCCGCGGCGCTGACATAGACGAAGGCCCAGGCCCCGATGAAAAGCTGCGCTTGCAGCCCGTTGCCGAGGATATTGCGGGCCAGAAAGTCCAGGGTGTTGAAGTCAGCCCGGCTGGCGCTGATCTGCTGCCAGAAGAAGGGCATGACCATCGTCGCCACTGCGGCCATCACGGCAAACCCGCTGAGGCTGCTGTAGCCGATGACGACGGGAACCAGCCGCCCCATCGGCAGATCGGTCCAGCGGCGCTTGAGGTACAGCCAGCGAAAGCCCAGCACCGCCAGGGTGTAGGCCGGCATCCAGGCCAGGGTGGAGGCCAGGGTGTTGGCGTCAAGGCGGCCGAACAGCAGGGCGCTGAGCAGTGTGACCATGACGACGAACGCCATGGCCGCACCTTGGTAGATCCAGAACTGCCGTTCTCGGGGCAAGAATTTCATCGTCGGATCTGAGTGGCCAGCGGTCAGGGTTGCAAGGGGTTTGAGGGGCTCACCACAGTCGCACGCGCTCGGCGACGGGCTTGAACATCTTGTCCCCGGCCTGGGTGCCGAAGGCATCGTGGAAGCCGTCAAGGTTTCTTGCCGCACCATTGGCCCGGAACTCCGGCGGTGAATGGGGGTCCGAGATCAGAAGTTGCTGGGCGTGTTCATCGCGGCGCTTGACGCGCCAGCTCTGCGCGAAGCTCAGGAAGAAGCGCTGCTCTCCCGTGTATCCATCAATTCGCGGGGCTGGTTTGCCGTTCAGGCTGGTTTGATAGGCCTTGAACGCAATCTGCAGGCCGACCAGATCGGCGATGTTCTCGGGCAGGGTCAGCTGGCCGTTCACGGTCTTGCCTGGCAGCGCCTCAAAGGCGTTGAACTGCTCCGCCAGCCTGGCACCGAGTGCCGCAAAGGTCTGGCGGTCGGCTTCACTCCACCACTGCCGCATCACGCCGTCGCCGTCGAACTGGGATCCCATATTGTCGAAGCCATGGCTGATCTCGTGGCCGATCGTTGCGCCGATCGCGCCGTAATTGACCGCGTCATCGGCTCGCATGTCGAAGAGCGGGGCCTGTAGAATGCCGGCCGTCAGAAGGATCTCGTTGCCCATCGGGTCATAGAAGGCATTCACCTCCAGCGGCGACATGGCCCAGGCCTTGCGATCCATGGGTTTGCCGGCCGCAGCCGCCTTGATCGCCCAGTCGAACCGCTTGGCCCTTTGCTGGTTGCCGAAGGCGTCGCCCGCCCGCACGTCCAGGGCCGCATAATCGCGCCAGCTGTCCGGGTGACCGATCTTGGCCTTGTACTTCGAGAGCTTGTCCAGGGCGGCCGCCTTGGTGGACGGCTCCATCCAGCTGTTGTCCGCCATCAACTGCTGATAGGCACCCAGCACGTTCTGGAAGATGGCCTCGACCTTCTGCTTGTGCGCGGCCGGGAAGTGACGCTCGACATACTGCTGCGCCAGGGCGTCGTTGAGGGCCCACGTCACTTGCTCGACCGCACGCTGGGCCCGCGGCGTCTCGACCTGGGCCCCGGTGATGGCCTTGCCGTGAAAGGCAAAGTGCGCGGCACGGAACCTGGCCGGCAAGACCTGAGCGGATGCGTCCAGGCTGTGAAGTGTGAAATAGGCCTTCCAGTCGGCCAGGGGCAGATCGGCGAAGAGCCGGGCAGTCGCGATGGCGGTGTTCAACTGCGTCACGGTGACCTTGTCGCCGCGGGCGATCCTGGCGGCGGTCAGATAGGCCGCCCAGTCAAAGCCGGGGGCCTTGGCCATCAGCTCTTCGGCGGTCAGTGGATTGTACATCCTTGCAGGATCCCGCGCCTCGTTCACCGGCACCTGCACCTGGGCCAGGCGCGTTTCCAGCTCCAGAACGCGTTGCGCCATTTCTGCGGGTCGGGTCTGGCCGGAGAGCTGGGCCAACTCTGTGAGATAGGTCAGATAGGCGGCGCGGGCCTTGCCGAGCTGGGCATCGTCCAGCTTCAGATAGTAGTCGCGGTCGGGCAGGCCGAGGCCGCCCTGCCACGCCATGACGCGGTTCAGGCCGGGGTCCATGAAGTCGGCAAAGCCGCCCCAGAGCCAGATCGGTGTTTCGACCTGTCCCTGGGCACTGCCGACCCAGGTGGCGAGTTGCTGCGGCGTCTGGATCGCGGCGATCTCGGCCAGAAGGGGCCTGATCGGCTCAAGGCCGGCCGCCTCGATGGCGACCGTGTCCTGATAGGCGGTGTAATAGTCACGGACTTTTTGTCCGGTGGTGCCTTTGGCTTGGGGCTTGAGCGCCAGGTCTTGCAGGATGTCGCGGATCCGCTGGTCGACGACCGCAGGCATGTTGGTGCCGAGCAGCTCGGCCTTGTCGGCGGGGATGGTCGTGGTCCGCAGCCACTGGCCGCTGCTGTGGCGATAGAGATCGTCCTGGGGCCGAACCGTTTGGTCGAATCCCGGCAGGTCCAGCCCGGACCGGACCTGGGCGGCGTGAGCCGCTGTGGTGCCGCCGTACACCTGGAGGAGGAGGGCAAGGCAGCTGAGTTTTAGAAGGGTCGCGGGTTTCATCGGGTGCCTTCGCTTCGAAAAGGGTGAGCGCTTTCGTGCTGTTGGCTGTCAGTGTCCCGATAGATGGCTCGCTTTGGGCAAAAAGGTGCCGAGCGGCGATGGGCGGGGATAGGCGGCGGAGTATCGCCAGGATCGAGCGGATTATGGGGGTGCGAGATCAGTTGGCCCCGACACAAGGCTTCATGCGGTTTCCGGACCTCCGAGATTGATGGCCAGGGACGAACCCGCAGCGCCGCCGGCGTCATAGGCCTCCGGCGCCACCCTGCGGGCCGGACGCTGCACGATCCTTAACTTCAGATCGAGCCTGTCGAGTTCGGCCTCAACGACTGCCGACTTGATAACGACCAGATCACGCCCGGCATGGCCATTGGCCTGGTCGCGTCCGGCCTTCATCGCGGTCAGCTTGTCTGCGATGGACGTGACCATGCCCAGGGTGAAAGAGGCGTTGGCCAGGTGACGCTCCTTGTGCCGAAAGCGCTGATAGTCGGCGGTGGCCTTGAAGCGGCCAAGCTCAAACCGAACGGCACCGTCGATCAGGTCGGCCAGGTAGTGGGCGACTTCGATATCGGCGCTGAGGCCAAAGAATACGTAGCGCACCTCGCCTGTCGGGCTCTTCTCGCGCCAGACCCGGCAATCGCAGAAGTTCGCTATGGCACCGACGCAGTCGCCCAGCGGTATCCGTTTGTTGTGGCGGGTTACGTAGGTACGCCGCTCGCAAAGCGCCTCACGGATTTCAACGTCTGTCAGCGACAGGTCGTAGCGATCGAGCAGTTCGGCCACCTTGGCGGCAGCTGACAGGGCTTCGGCCTCGGTACAGCCGTTGTCCGTGGTCTTGGCGCGCAGGGCTTCAATGCGGGTCTTGAGCTTTCCCAGCTCGGCGAGATCGGGCGTTTCGTTCACGGATGCGTCCCGACAGGCTGACGATCGGCGAAGTCATTGGCTGCCCACCAAACTTGCCGAGGACACTATTCTAGTTGAAGGCTTCGTCCCAGCCCAGCGCCGCACCGATACGGTGTCGCGAACCGCTGCAGGTC
>NZ_QAII01000031.1:0-6486 GCF_003060965.1 Caulobacter sp. HMWF025
CATCTCCGCTCTCCCCGGCGAAAGCCGGGGTCCAGATCGAACCCCGAACGCCGATCGCGCTCGGCCAGGCGCGTAGGCGCATCATCCCCAGAGGCTCAGGCTGAATCTGGGCCCCGGCTTTCGCCGGGGAGAGCGGTTCAAAAGAGCGCAGTGCAGACCCACGCAGCGTCTGAAAGGGGTGGTTAGAGGACCTTCAAGCTCAGCCCCATCCAGCGGTGTCGAGCATCTCTTTGCGTTCGTCCTCGGTGAGCAGGGCCATGCGGGCAAGAGTCCGCTTCCCCTTGGCGAGAGCGAGCACAGCTATAATGCTACTCACCAATTCGTCGTCACTCGCCAGCTGCAATTCCGCTAGCGCCCGTCCTTCCAACTCTGCCCACCCAAGTTCGTAGTTTTCGGCCAGCCAAGCTGGGATCGCTGGATTGTCGTTGCTGTGCCTAGCTTCTTCAATAGTCGCCGCGAGAGCGTAGACGTTCCAATCGGGCTGTTGCGACTGCTCAGCATAGATACGCACGATCGCTGGGATGGCAGCATATGAGGCCTCTCCTACATCGCCTTGGTGATGCAGCTCCTCCCAGAATTCATCCCACACGGCTATGTCGCCTGATGCGAGCCGCTTGAGCGCTGGCCTCGCATCATATTGCCTCCGGAAGGCGCTCTGGAGTTCGCCCCAGCGCGCGTCAGAAAGATCAATCGGAAGACGTGCCATAGGAGATCAAGACCCGAAGTCGCCTGTGTCTGCAACGGGTGGGATGCGGTCTGTATGGCTAATCGCCAAAGGCCTCTGCATCAAACGGGATGGATGGGCCTAGCGTTGCGGCAAACTTCTCACCCAAGCAAACAGAGTGGGCGAATAGTTCTTGGGCTGGCGGGTCCTTGCTGATCCACATCGCCACCAATGAGATCGAAACCGCTCCGATGTTGGACTCAGGGATCGCCCGTTCGCAGAAACAACAGATCGCCAAAAGGACCTCCTTGGATCGGAGTAACCTCTCAGTCGCGAGCATTGCCTGCAATGTCCGACTAGGGTCGGGAGCGGAAATGAGCCCACCGCCCGAAACCGGACCTTCGCAGCGCCGCGGCCCCGTCAGTCAAACACGATCACCGAGCGCGCCAGCTCGCCGCGCTTCAGCTCGTCAAACGCCGAGTTGATCTCTTCCAGCTTGATGCGGCGCGAGATCATCTGGTCCAGCTTCAGCTTGCCCGACATGTAGAAGTCCACCAGGCGCGGCATGTCGACCGGGAAGCGGTTGGAGCCCATATAGCTGCCCTGGATCTTCTTCTCGCCGAGGAAGTCGGGGCCGTGCAGCTCGATCTTGGTGCCGACCGGGATCATGCCGATGATGTTGGCGGTGCCACCCCGGCGCAGCATGCGGAACGACTGCTCGGCGGTGATCTTCAGGCCGATGGCCTCGAAGCTGTGATGCACGCCGCCGCCCGTCAGTTCCTGGACCTGCTTGACCACGTCGCCCTCGCTGGCGTCGATAAGGTCGGTGGCCCCGAACTGGCGGGCCAACTCGAGCTTGGAGGCGACGCGGTCGATGGCGATGATCCGGCCGGCCCCGGCGATGGCTGCACCGTTGACGGTGGCCAGGCCCACGCCGCCGCAGCCGATCACGGCCACGGTCTCGCCCGGACGGACGCTGGAGGTGTGGATCACCGCGCCCACCCCGGTCATCACCGAGCAGCCGATCAGGGCCGCCAGGTCGAACGGCATGTCACGGCGGATGGCCACGCAGGCGTGCTCGTGGACCAGCATCATCTCGGCGAAGGACGACAGGTTCAGGAACTGGGCCATCGGCCCGCGCTGGCCGCCGAGGTCTTCCTTGAACAGCCGCGGCTCGTCGGTCTTGGCGCGACGGGTCTCGGGGCTGATGCAGAGGTTCATGTGCCCGGTCAGGCAGACCTCGCAGTGGCCGCAATAGGGGTTGAGGCAGGTGATGACATGGTCGCCGACCTTGACCGTGCGCACTTCGGAGCCGACGGCCTCGACGATGCCGGCGCTTTCGTGGCCCAGCACGGCTGGCAGGGGGTGGGAGTAGGAGCCCTCGACGAAATGCAGGTCGGAATGGCAGACGCCGGCGGCCTTGGTGCGGATCAGCACCTCGCGCGGGCCCGGCTTGCCGATCGACACGGTTTCGATTTCGAGGGGCTTGCCCACCTCGCGCAGCACGGCCGCCTTCATACGCTGTCTCCCGCCAGTTTTGCGGGGAGTCTATCGCCCCGCACGGGGCCAGCGGAAGGGGCTATTCGAACAAATGTTCGACGCCGGTCTAGGCCGCCAGGGACGCCGGGCGTTCGGGGATGATCTGGTCGACCGACAGCAGCACGGTCATGCCGGTGTCCGAGGTGATCACGGCCGAGACCAGGGGCGAGTTCTCCTCGCCCAGTGACGGCGGCAGGTTGATCTGGTCGGCATTGACGATGAAGCTGTCGCAGACCGCATCCACCAGCAGGCCGGCGACGTCCTTGCCGCTCTCGATGACGATGATGACCTGGCGGGGGCCGTCGACGGCAATGCCCTTGCCGAGGCGTTCGGACAGGTCGATGACCGGCATGACCTGACCGCGCAGATTGATTACGCCGCGCACATAGGGCGGGGCATCGGGCAGCTGGGTCGCCGGGGTGACGCCCCGGATCTCGCGGACGGAGTTGACCGGCACGCAATAGGTCTGGGTTCCGACCTCGAAGGAGAGGACCTGAAGCGCTTCGCCCATCTTGAACGCAACGTTGCTGGTCATGGAAGACTCCGCCTGTTGACCTGTCGTTCAGCCCGCACGGGACGACTGACCAGGGCATCCTGCGGCCAATTGGTGAACAAACCGGTGCTGACCGTGGGCCTTTTCGTTCAGCTACGGTTCAGCCAGCGGGCGCCAAGGTCCTTCCAACAGATCAGCACGCCCGTCGCCGACGGGCTTTCGACAGGGGAATGGGGCATGGCCCGGAAGATCATCACGATTGTCGGTCGCGTCGCCGCCGGGCTCGCCGCCCTGTCCATGGTTGCCTCGGCCGGGGCCGCATCGGCGGACTCCCGCGGGCGCCACTATGACCGCCACCACAGCCGTCACCATGACCGCGGCGGCGACATTGCCGGGGCGGCCATCGTCGCCGGGGTCATCGGCCTCGCCATCGGCGCGGCCATCGCCAGCGACGACAACGACCGTTACGACCGGCCGCGCAAGGTCCGGACCTATGCGCCGCCGCCCCCGCCCTATGGCTACGGCTATGGCTACGCGCCCCGGCCCTATTATGACGACTATGGCCGCGACTGCTGGACCACCCGCGACTACGACCGGCGCAGCGGCGCGGTCTATGAGCGGACCGTCTGCCGCTAGGCGGGCACCGGCAGCTGCAGGTCTGGGCCTGAATCAAGCTGCTGATCTAAAATCTGTTTTCAGACGCTCCGGCCTCCGGACGGATCTGAACAGCAAGTCGACGTCCTGTCCCTCGGTGAGCGGGTGACGGGAAGCCGGGGCCGGATCCCTGCGATCCGGTCCTGCGAGGCCGGTCCCCCGGCCGCGCCTCGCCCAAGCCCCGGAGCCCCCGCTCCGGGGCTTTTCGCTGGTCGGAACAGCCCGCTTGCGATGAGAACAAAAATAGAACATTGTGGCCACCTCAAGGGAGGGCCAGACCATGTCCATCGCCAGTGTTTCGCTGCCGTCGTCCAGTTCGGTGCTGTCCGGCGCGCTTGCCGGAAGGGCCGACCGGGGCCTGGCGACCGAGGATCGCATGGAGATTGCCGAGGCGGTGCTGGCGGGGGCCTGGCGCACCCTGCGGGCGGCCGGCTTTCACGAGGCCGAGGTCCAGGCCCTGTTCGACCAGATCGCTGACCGGCCCGAAGACCTGGCCCGCCGGCTGCGCAAGATGGCCAACGCCGCCGGCTAGGAGGTTACCGGTCAGGCGCGACATTTCGGCGCATCCGGGCAAGGGCCGGGGCCGTAACTGGGAATGACCGTCGCCGCCGTGTTCCGCCCTTCAGGGCGGAGCAGGGCCCCGGCGCTCCCGCCGGTCCGTCCCCAAACCAACGGCGGGCAAGCCGCGGCGCCCCTCGCCGTCACTCCACCACGGCGAAGGGGCGTCGATGGTCGCGCCGGTGCCGGGCCATGTTCCGATCCGATGGAACGTCAGACCGGAAAGAGCCCTAGCCCTGGATGATCTTGAAGCTCGTCGGGGCCTGGGCGGACGCGTCGGCAGCCGGTGCCGCGGCCGGGGTCGGGGCCTGGGGAGCAGCGACGGCCTGGCGCTGGAACTTCAGGCTGCGACCTTCGAAGTCGGCGCCCGTTTCCATGGCCAGTTGCTCGTGGGTGATGTCGCCTTCGACCCGCGACGTCCCGAACAGGCGCACGGCCTGGGCGGTGACGGCCCCCTTCACATGGCCATGGACCTCGATGGCCTGGGCCGCCACCGCGCCTTCGACGCGGGCGTTCGGACCCAGGATGAGCTTGCCCACCCGGATGTCGCCGACCACGACGCAGTCGAGATGCAGTTCGCCGTCACCGAGAACGTCGCCCCGGATGGTGACGCCCTGGGCGATCATCGAGGCCGGCTTCGGCCGGGCCGGCGGGACCGGTGCCGCCGACGGCATGGGCAGGGGGGTGTCCTGCATCAGCGGGGTCATGGTCTGGGACATGGCCGTGGACGGGGCGGTGTCTTTTTTCTTGGCGAACATCGGTGGGCGACCTTGTTTCGAAATGGCTCGTCGAGCCTTCCCACCAGCAAGTCGCGCGCCGGAACCGGCCCCGGCCGTCAGGTCTGGTCGTGGATGCGGACCACGGGGCGGTCGTCACCGGCAGCCAGCTCTTCGTGCCACTGGCCCCTGGTGTCTTCATAGACGATACCCGTCGTCTCGCCGGGCCGCTGCTGCTCGGTCGCAACGCGCCGGGCCGCAGCCAGCGCCGCCTCATGACTGGGGAAGGTCTCGGAGAGGACGTCGTCCAGCCTGTAGGCCCAGCCGCCGTCATGTTCGACGATGTCATAGGTGATCTCGGTCATGGCGGGCTCCGGCGTCGGTGTGGCGCAATAACGGACCGGCGGGCCGCGCGGTTCCGCTCCGTTTGCCTTGCCGGATCCTTCGGCGAGGCCGATGAAGGCGCTTCGGCGCGTCACGCCGTGTCAGGAGCCCTGGCCCCGTGCTGTATCTGATCCTGAAGGCCGCCCTGTCGGGCGTGATCATCGCAGCGGTGTCGGAGATCGCCCGTCGCTCGCCGGGGTTCGGGGCGCTGGTCGCCTCGCTGCCGCTGATCTCGATCCTGGGGATGATCTGGCTATGGCGCGACACCCGCGACGTCATGCGCATGGCCAGCCATGTCGAGGCGACCTTCTGGTACGTCCTGCCGTCCCTGCCGATGTTCCTCGTCGTCCCGGCCCTGCTGCGCCGGGGGCTGGGCTTCTGGCCCGCCCTGCTGGCCGGCTGCGTCCTGACGATCGGGCTCTATGGCGCGATGATGACGGTGGGGCCGAGGTTCGGGCTGAAGCTGTAGGGGGCGGCCAGCGCCCGCCCGTCTCGGGCGTTCGCGATGTCAGGTTTCGGGGCGCGGGCTTTGGTCTGCTCCCGACCCTAGTCGGGCGTACAGTTGAGTCCCGTTGACGCCTGATCGGAAGCGCGGTCCGTAGGCGGCATGAGAAAGCCCCTTGTGGTCCTCGCTGCGCTCGCAAGCTTCGTTCTTACGGCCTGTTTTGTGGGAGACGAGAACGCGGTGAAATGGGCCAGTCGGCGGGAGATTGTCGACGCGGCGGCGCGTTGCGGTGTTCCAAACTTCCGACCGACGAAAGCTGGCGATGCGTGGGCCGCCTATGTGGAGGGCGAGGACCCTGATCGCGGCCCGAAGGGAAACTGCATTTATGCAGACCTCAAAAGCCAAGGGAAAACAGCCACAAGATAAGGGCAGCTTCCCACCCGTCTCAGACCTCAGCAGCGTCTCCATTTCGGCCTCTCATGACGTGGCAGACATGACCGTTCGAGTGGTACCAGCCGTCCGGTCGGTTGGCGTCCTCAGAGGGAACGCCTGGCCGTGTTCCGTTCGGACAGGGTGAAACCTCTCACCCTCCCCTCCCGGCCTCCGCCGGGACGGGCCCCAAGCTTTCTCCAAGAGAGGGGGGCCATGAATGTGCGCTCAAGCTCGAAAGCCGACCTCGCGCGGTCGGTGCGAACCTTAGATCTCCTGGAAGCTGCTGTATGCACGGCGCGCCCCTTCCCCCTCAATCCCCTTTCCCGAATGGGCATATCCTTACCGCGATCCCAGCAAAATCAACGCCCTGACCCCCACCTCCAGCGTGACGATCAAAAACCTGTCCGCCCCCTCTGAACCGGCCCCATAATTCGCCTCGTCCCGTCCCTGGGGAGGCCGTCCAGCTGGCGACCTGACGGGGGGCGGGAGTGGTCGAGCGGGTCGCGCTCGTCGGTGGGTCTTGGATGACCGCCGCTCGCAACGGATCTCCACCGGGCTCCCTGAAAAACCGGGACGAAGGCGAGAAACCCGCGAGGGTCCC
>NZ_QAII01000031.1:6496-18205 GCF_003060965.1 Caulobacter sp. HMWF025
AGGGTCGCTGCCCTTCCGCCCGTCGGGGGCCTCTGTCGGGAGCGGGTTAAAACCCCGCGCCCCGAGGGCTCACCGGAAAATCGGTCATGCGGAGCGCTCCGGTCCAGGCCGAAACGGTACTCCACTACAACTTCATCCGGGTCTGGCCCGGACGCTCCGCCGCCTCCCCACACCCGCCGGCGCAAAACCGGCGAGGCTGCGATGCCGTGTCTGCCGCCCGCAAGGGATGACACCACGACGGGCTCCCCCTAGTCTCCCCTCGCCACTCAGGGAGTCCCGTCGCTTGTCCCACGCCTTTCACCGTTCAGCCTCGATCCTCGCCCTGGGCACCGCCCTGCTGGCCGCTGCGCCGAGCCTCGCCGCCCCCAAGGCCGATCCCGCCGCGACGGTGGGCAAAATCGTCGCCTCAAAGCCCTTCAAGGCCGCCGTGGCCAGGCTCGACGCCGACTTCGACCGCACCGTGGCCGACATCGTCACCCTGACCGAGATCCCTGCCCCGCCGTTCAAGGAAGAGGCCCGCGCCAAGGCCTATCTGGCGATGCTGAAGGCCCACGGCCTGACCGATGTGACCATGGATGCCGAGGGCAATGTCATGGGCATACGGCCGGGCACGGCGACGAAGGGCAAGGGGCCGTTCGTGGTCATGGCCGCCCACCTCGACACCGTCTTCCCCGAAGGCACGGACGTGAAGGTCCGGCGCGAGGGCACCAAACTGATGGCCCCGGGCATCGGCGACGACACCCGCTCGCTGGCCACCCTGCTGGCCTATATGCGGGCCCTGGACGCCGCCGGCATCAAGACCCGCAGCGACATCCTGTTCGTCGGCAATGTCGGCGAGGAAGGCCCCGGCGACCTGCGCGGCGTGCGCTACCTGTTCAACAAGAGCGCCTACAAGGGCCGGATCACCGCCTTCTTCTCGATGGACGGCTCCGATCCGACCCGCATCGTCGACGGTGGCACCGGCTCCAAGCGCTATCATGTGGCCTATACGGGCCCCGGCGGGCACAGTTACGGGGCCTTCGGCACCGTCAACCCGATGACCGCCATGGCGAAAACCGTGGTCGATCTCTACGCCGTCCAGACACCCAAGGACCCCAAGACCACCTATTCGGCCAGCGTCACCGGCGGCGGCACCTCGGTCAATTCAATCCCGCATGACGTCTTCATGCAGTTCGACATGCGCTCCGAGAGCGCCGCCGAACTGGCCAAGCTGGACCAGACCCTGCTGGGCATCATCGATGCCGCCGTGGCCGGCGAGAACGCCGCCCGCGACACCCGCTTTGGCAAGATTACCGCCGAGCCCAAGGTGATCGGCGAACGCCCGGCCGGGGCCACGCCCCGCACCGCGGATATCGTGGTCCTGACCAGTGCCGCGATCACCGCCCTGGGCTTCAAGCCGGAGCACGACATCTCCTCGACGGACTCCAACATCCCGATGAGCCTCGGCATCCCGGCCGTGACCATCGGCTCGGGCGGCAAGGCCGGGCGGGCCCATGCCCTGGACGAATGGATCGATGTCGAGAAGGGCGAAAGCCTGCGCGGCATGCAGGTCGGCCTGGCCGCCCTGCTGGCCGTGGCCGGGGTGGACTGAGCCCCCTGCCCCGAGCCCGTCAGCGCAGCTTCGCAGCGGCCTCGGACTTCAGCTCGGCCAGGGCCAGCTTGGGCGTGTCGGCACTGGACTGGCCAGCCCCGCCTTCGGCCAGCATGCGGTCGATCTGGCCCTTGCGGGACTTGAACGACGCCAGCTCACCGCCCGACAGAACTGTGCCCTGCGGTACCTTGGCGCCGATGGGATTGACCCGCTGGCCGTTCAGCCAGACCTCATAGTGCAGGTGCGGGCCAGTCGACATGCCGGTCGAGCCGACATAGGCCACGACCTGGCCCTGACGGACCCGGGTGCCCGCCCGGACGCCGGGCGCATAGCGCGAGATGTGGGCATAGCCCGTGTCCCACTTACCGGCATGGCGGATGCGCAGCCAGTTGCCGTAGCCGGCCCAGCGGCGGGCCTCGAGCACCACCCCGTCGCCGGCGGCCAGGATCGGCGTGCCGGTGCCGGCTCCGAAATCGACGCCCTTGTGGGCCCGGTTGAAGCCGAGGATCGGGTGGCGGCGTGCGCCGAAGGTCGAGGTGATGCGGGCCCCGTCGACCGGGGTTCGCAGCAGGAAGCCTTTGATATTCTTGCCGGTCTCGTCGAAGAACTGCCGCTTGCCGTCACGATCGAAGCCGTAGAAGCGCTGGCCCTTGACCTCGGCATATTCCAGGTCGCCGGCCTCGATGGTGCGACCGCTCTCGGTGACCTTGCGGTCAAATACGAGGCAGAAGCGGTCGCCCTCATGGATGTCGCGCGAGAAGTCGATCTTGTGCGAGAAGAGCTTCGACGCCTCGCTGATGACGGCAGGCGTGCCGCCCACATTGGCGACGCTCTCATAGAACGAGCCGTTCATCTCACCGCAGGCGACCTTGGTCTCGTCGCTGACCTTCTCTTCCAGCTCGCGCAGCTTGAGCGCCCCGTCGAAGGTTCGCGAGACGGTCAGGGTCGAGGACGGGCTGGTGCGCATCGACAGCCCGATCAGCCGCGCCGGACCGCGCTGGTTGCGTCGCTGGGCAATGGCTGCATCAAAGGCCATGCCGGCCTTGATGTTGACGGTATCCATCGCGCCCTGAAGCATGCCGACGACCTGACGGGCGTCTTCAGCCGTGACGCCCGCCCGGCGCACGGCACCTTCCAGCGTCTCGCCGGGACGGACCTTGACGGGAACGCTCTGCGGCAGTTCGAAGCCGGGCTGGGCCTCGGCCCCGGCGAAGGCCTTGTGCTGCAGAACCGCCAGCTGGGCGGCATCGAGCGGCGCGGTTTCAGGAGTCCTGACATCGACGGCCAGCAGCTTCCAGCCCAGGCCGAGCGCGGCCAGGCCGGCGACAGCCGTCAAAAGCCGGGGCGCCAGACGCAGGGTCCGGCGTCGCGGGTCGAATTCCTGCATCGGTCCCCCTTCGGTATCGATGCCGCGCAAGGTCAGAATGACACGGCCGGGAAGCCCCCCAGCAATCGTCGCGCCGGAAGATGGCGGCGGTGGAGCGCAGCCACAAGCACTATTCGGTGCTTTGGCGGATTTGTCACGGCCCGGAGCAAGGCCTCACCCTCAGGTGCCGGCGTGAGCCACAACGAAAAACGCCCGCCGTTTCCGGCGGGCGTCTTCGTGAAGTCGAGGTCTGAACGGCGTGCCGATCAGGCCGCAGCGACCTGTTCGTTCGGATCGCGCAGCACATAGCCACGGCCCCAGACGGTTTCGATGTGGTGCTTGCCCTGGGCCGAGGCCGCCAGCTTCTTGCGGAGCTTGCAGATGAAGACGTCGATGATCTTCAGTTCCGGCTCGTCCATGCCGCCATACAGGTGGTTCAGGAACATTTCCTTGGTCAGGGTCGTGCCCTTGCGGAGCGAGAGCAGCTCCAGCATCTGGTATTCCTTGCCGGTCAGGTGAACGCGATTGCCGTTCACTTCGACCGTCTTGGCATCCAGATTGACGATGATGTCGCCGGTCTTGATGACCGACTGGGCATGGCCCTTCGAACGACGGACCACGGCGTGGATCCGCGCGATCATCTCGTCCTTGTGGAAGGGCTTGGTCATGTAGTCGTCGGCACCGCCCGAGAAGGTCTTCACCTTGGTGTCGATTTCCGACGAGCCCGACAGGATCATGATCGGGGTATTGACCTTGGCAACGCGCAGGGTGCGCAGAACGTCCAGGCCGCTCATGTCCGGAAGATTCAGATCCAGCAGGATCAGATCGTAGTCATAGATCTTGCCGAGATCGACGCCTTCTTCGCCAAGATCCGTCGTATAGACGTTGAAGCCTTCAGACTTCAGCATCAGTTCGATGGTCTGCGCTGTCGCGCTGTCATCCTCGATCAACAGTACGCGCATGAGCCCCTCCACGCCACTCGGTGGCGTTATTCGACGTCTCGGCGAAAGCCGCCCGATTAACCCTGCCTGCACTTTGCGGCGAGTTAATTTAAGACTGGTTAATGGTGAATGATCCCGTTGGCTGAATGGTTAATCTGATTTGCGAATCGGGTGCAAGCGGTCGCTGGGTCGCAGCGCAAATTCGTCGGGGACGCCTGCAAAGCCCCCCAGGCGCCCCCTTCCTGTCGATGAAAATGGCCCAAAGCCGGGCCCTGTAGCGGTTCCGGGTGTGCCGGGCGGGTCCTGTCGCCGCAGCCCTGGCCTTGCCCCTGGCAAGTCCGTTGCGGCGTTCTGCCGCAAAAGTTCTTGGACAGGTTTTCTGCTGCTGCGGCGGCAGGTCGCGGGGCCTGACGTCAGGTCTCGGTGGACAGCCAGCCGGCTTCCCGCAACCGGGCCACTGAAGCGCGCGAAACGGGCGCTGACAGGTCGCCCTGCAGCCTGAGCCTGAGATTGCGGCCGTCCGCCTCGACCTGAAGCACAGCCGCCCGGGCCACCCACCAGGAGCGATGGACCCGCAGCCCTTCCTGGTCGCCCAGGGTCGCGATCACCCGCTCGAACGGCCCCTCGACGAGGCGCGAGCCGACGGCGGTGTGGATGCGGACATAGTGGTCCTCCATCCGCAGGCAGAGCACCTCACCGGCGGCGGGCGGCGTGGCAGGGGATGCTTCGGGCGCTGCCGGCATGACGAAAAGGGGAGTCTCGCCACCCCCTCGCGCCAGCAGATGGCGGAGGCCGGCATAGACCAGGACCAGCGGGGCCGAGATCACCAAGCTTTGCCAGTACCAGTCGAGCGGCGAGAGCGCGATCCGGGGCCAGAACAGGCGGGCGATCTGGGCCACCAGCAACGACAGCGGGCCGCTGGCGACAACGACACCGCCCGCCAGGGCCAGGGCGACAGGGATTCCCCACCTCGGGGCCAGGGCAACACCCAGGCGACAAACGACGCCCAGCACCAGGGTGGCGCACCACAGGGCCAGCACCCAGTAGATGACCAGGGCCGCTGCCGTGTCGTTGAAGAAGCTGCCGAAGGGGCCGATCAGCCCCAGGAAGACACCGGCAACCGTCGCCGCGGCGACATCGATCGCCCATTCGCGCGGGGTTCCGAGCCAGGATTTGAATGGCCTGTCCATGCCTCCCTTTAAGCACAGTTCGCCGGTTTGCGAACCCGTTCGCCCATTCGCGCAAGCGCACTGGCAGACCTCCGCCCGACGCGCAAAAGCCTGCTCATCGTTACGCCTGAGGAGACCTTCCGTGCGACCTGTTTCGTCATCTCTTGTCTGCTGGATCAAGACCGTCCTGCTGGTCCTGGCCGCGATTGTCGTGACTGTATTGCTGACCACCCGACCGGCCCGCGCCGAGACCCAGGTCGGCTTCCAGCTCGTCCAGGTTCCGGATCCGCAGGGCACGCCCATCGAGGTCGGCATCTGGTACCCGACGGCCACGGTCGCCACCCTGCCGGTGCCCGGTCTCGGCGACGCGCTGCTCGCGCCCAACAGCCCGCTTCTGGGCCAGGGCCTGCCGCTGGTGGTCATGTCGCATGGCAATGGCGGCTGGTTCGGCGGCCACCACGATACCGCCGAGACCCTGGCCAGGGCCGGCTTCGTCGTCGCCGCCCTGACCCACACCCATGACAACTTCCGCGATCAGAGCCGGTCCACCGACCTGGCCAGCCGGCCAAGGCAGCTGCGTGTGCTCGTCGACTACATGCTGGCCGACTGGCCCCAGCATGGGCAGCTGGATCCCGGGCGCGTCGGGGCCTTTGGCTTCTCGGCGGGCGGGCTGACCGTACTGGTCGCGGCCGGTGGCGAGCTTGAACTGGCCCGCGTGCCGGCCCACTGCCGCAGCCATCCGACCCATTTCGATTGCCGCCTCATGGCCCTGCAGCCTCCCCCGGCCGACGCGCTGGCCGCGCCGTGGATTCATGATGCCCGGATCAAGGCGGTCGTCTCGGCAGCTCCGGCGCTCGGCTACGCCTTCAGGCCCGAGAGCCTCGGTGCCATCACGGTCCCGGTGCAGCTGTGGCGAGCCGAAAATGACCAGATCCTGGTCGACCCGTTCCACGCGACGACCATCCTCCAGGCCCTTCCGGGAACGCCCGACGTCCATGTCGTGCAGGGGGCCGGGCACTATGACTTCCTGACGCCCTGCCCGCCGGGAATGGCCCGGGAACTGCCGCAACTGTGCTCAAGCGCCCCGGGCTTCGACCGTGCGGCATTCCACCTCACCTTCAACCGGGAAATTACGGCGTTTTTCACCGCCAACCTGCCCCCGAAACAGCCCTAACTTCACAGGTGGTTAACGCTGTCGGTCGAGGATGAGACCTCACTTTCGAGAACCGATTTGCGTAGCCTGATTGCCGCCGTCGAACGCATCGACCCGCTGACCGTCTCCGGTCGCGTCGCCGCCGTGAACGGCCTCCTGATCGAGGCCCGGGGCGGACTGACGCGGCTGGCGATCGGGGCCCGGGTCGAGATCGAGCGACTGGGGGCTCGGCCCCTGCCGGCCGAGGTCGTCGGCTTCCGCGAAACCCGCGCCCTGCTGATGCCCTTCGGCCCCGTCGAGGGCGTCGCACCCGGCGCCGAGATCCGCATCATGCCCGAAGGGGCCAATGTCCGGCCGACGCGCGCCTGGCTGGGCCGGATCATCAATGCCTTCGGCGAGCCCATCGACGGTCTGGGCCCGCTGCCGCAGGGCGAGGTGCCCTATCCCCTGAAGGCCCCACCCCCACCGGCCCATGCCCGTGGCCGGGTCGGCGAACGCCTGGATCTGGGCGTTCGCTCGATGAACGTCTTCACCACCACCTGCCGGGGCCAGCGGCTCGGGATCTTCGCCGGCTCGGGTGTCGGCAAGTCGGTGCTGCTGTCGATGCTGGCCAAGGAAGCCAGCTGCGACGCGGTCGTGGTGGGTCTGATCGGTGAACGGGGCCGCGAAGTCCGTGAGTTCATCGAGGAAACCCTCGGCGAGGAAGGCCTCAAGCGCGCCATCGTCGTGGTCGCTACCTCGGATGAGCCCGCCCTGACCCGCCGCCAAGCCGCCTATATGACCCTGGCGATCAGCGAGTATCTGCGCGACCAGGACCTTGAGGTCCTCTGCCTGATGGACTCGGTGACCCGTTTCGCCATGGCCCAGCGCGAGATCGGCCTGGCCGCCGGCGAGCCGCCGACCACCAAGGGCTATACACCGACCGTCTTCACCGAACTGCCCAAGCTGCTCGAGCGGGCCGGCCCCGGTCCGATCCGCCCTGACGGCTCGATCGCCGCCCCGATCACCGCCCTCTTCACCGTGCTGGTCGACGGCGATGATCACAACGAGCCGATCGCCGACGCCACGCGCGGTATTCTGGACGGCCACATCGTCATGGAACGGGCCATCGCCGAGCGCGGCCGCTTCCCGGCGATCAACGTGCTGAAGTCGATCAGCCGGACCATGCCGGGCTGCCAGTACGAGCACGAGCGGATGATCGTCAAAGGCGCCCGTCAGGTGATGGCCGCCTATGCCAATATGGAAGAGCTGATCCGCATCGGGGCCTACCGGGCTGGGGCCGATCCGGTGGTCGACCGCGCGATCCGCCTGAACCCCGCCATCGAAGAGTTCCTCAGCCAGGACAAGGACGAGGCCACCGGTCTCGACGACTCCTTTGGCCAACTGGCCGGCATCCTTGAAAGTGACCACGAATGACCCGGTGGGCCGCCTCCCTGATCCGCATCTCGACCCATGAGGTCGAGACCCTGCAGAAGCGGCTGGCCGACATTGTCGAGCGCCGCATGGCGGCCGAGCTGCGCGTGGCCATGCTCGACGGCGAGGCCGAGGCCGAGGCCAAGCAGGCCGAGACCTGCACCGACATGGCCTGGATGATGACCAGCTACCGCGAGGGCTCCAAGCGCCGGCGCGCCGACATGATCGTCCAGATCGAGCAGGCCACGCTCGAGGAACAGGGGGCCCGCGACGCCCTCGCCCAGGCCTTCGAGGCCCTGAAAAAGTACGAGCACGTCGCCGAGGCCGCCCGGATCAGCCAGCGCAAGAAGGCCGGCCAGATCGAGGCGGCGGCGCTGGATGAACTGGGCCTGCGTCGGGCCTCGGGCGGTTCGCGCCCGTGAGCCTGCCGACCCTGGACCGCCGCCTGCTGCTGGGCTCGGCCCTGGCCCTCAGCGCGTGTGGTCCAAAGGCGGCGAGCCAGCCGGCGCCCCCGCCGGTCCCGCCCCTTCGGACGGTCGCCCCTTTTCCGATCGGGACCTGCGCCCAGGCCCTGCATCTGGACGACCCGGCCTGGACGGCGCTCACCCTGGACCAGGTCGACCAGCTGACCCCCGAGTGGCAGATGAAGATGGAGTACATCGTCCAGCCGGACGGCAGCTTCCGCTTCGACGCCCCGGACCGCCTGGCCGCCTTCTGCCAGACCCACGGCCTGCGCCTGCTGGGCCACACCCTGATCTGGTACGCCCAGGTTCCCGAGGCCTTTGCCCGGCTGGACGAAAGCCGCGTCAGTTTCGAACAGGCCTATCGCAACTACATCCTGGCCGTGGCCGGTCGCTATCGCGGCAAGGTGGTCGGCTGGGACGTGGTCAACGAGCCGGTCGCCGAGGACGGCAATGGCTGGCGCGACAGCCTGTGGTCACAGCGCCTGGGCGACTTCGAGCACATCGCCCTGGCCTATCGCATGGCCCGGCAGGCCGATCCCGATGCCGCCCTGGTGCTCAACGACTACAATCTCGAATACAATCCGAAAAAGCGCGCCACCTTCCTGAAACTGGCCGAACGGCTGCTGGCCTCTGGCGCACCCGTCACGGCCCTCGGCACCCAGATGCATATCGCTGCGGATATTCCGCGTGGCGAGATCACCGCCATGATGCGCGACCTCGGCAGTCTGGGCCTGCCGGTGCATGTCTCTGAACTGGATGTGTCGATCGTGCGGTCGAAGGGCTGGCTGACGGCCCGCCCGGAGCTGGAGCGCAAGCAGCTGGCGACCTATGTCGAGACGGCCGAGGCCTTCATGGCCCTGCCTGCCAGCCAGCGCTTTGCCTTCACCCTGTGGGGCCTGCGCGATGGCCAGTCGTGGCTGCGGGGCGAGAACGACACCGACACGCCCAACCTGTTCGATGTCCACGACCGCCCCAAGCCGGTGCTCGGGGCTCTGGGACAGATCTTCAGCAGCTAGTGATCTGCAGGCGGGGTCGCGGCCCGCGGGACCCGCGACCGAAGGGCCGCATGGTCGGCGTCACTGGTCTGACGCAGGGCGCGCAGGTCTTCGCTGATCCGGAAGATGGCGACATAGAACTCGCAGAAGGCGCGCCACAAAAGTACCATGGCCCCGGCGACCAGCAGGCCTGCAATCAGCACCGGGAAGGCCAGCAGCAGCGACTGCAGCCCCGGCTCCTTCAGCGCCAGGCCGACCGCTGCCCCGACCACCGAGAAGGCAAACAGGGCCACGACCCCGAGGCCGGCCCAATAGATCAGGTGAATCACCGGCCCGGTGACGAGACGGTCAAAGGTCAGGAGGTCCCAGAACAGGGCACCGCTGGAATTGCCATTCTTGGCCGGAGGCATAAGACACACCAAAAGTCGGCGAGAACCGCCCGATCAAGCGCATCGCTAGCAGCGCGAAGCCCGCTCGGCAATGCCGGGCGGGTCATGGTGTACAGAGATCAAAAGGCTGGGTTGGGCCTGAACGCAGTTCAGAAGAGGTCGATCCGGACCTCTGTCGCCGCAGCACCGACCCGTTTGACGGTTACGGGGGCTGGCGACGGGTTCCGACGGGCGTCAGACCATGCCGACGGTCTTGAGCCGCGCGCGCGGATGAATTTCGTTCTGGCTCATCACCACCGTCTGCCCCCGGAAGCGCTCGATGATCGAGCGCACATAGGGCCGGACACCGGGGCTGGTCAGCAGGACCGCCGCTTCGCCCTGCAGGGCCGCCCGCTCGAAGGCTTCACGGACGCCACGGATGAAATCCTGCAACCGTGACGGGGCCAGGGCCAGTTGCTTGTCGTCGCCGGGCCCGACCAGGGACTCGGCAAAGGCATGTTCCCACTCGGCCGACAGCGTGATGATCGGCAGGGCGCCGTCGTCACCGCGATTGGCCCAGCACAGCTGACGGGCCAGACGAGCCCGGACCTGCTCGACCAGTTGGGTGACCGAGCTGGTATGGGGCGCGGCCTCGCCGATGCCTTCGAGGATCTGTGGCAGGTCGCGGATCGAGACCCGCTCCTTGAGCAGGGCCTGCAGCACGCGCTGCACCGTGGTGGCCGTGACCACCGACGGGATCAGGTCGTCGACCAGCTTCTTCTGGCCCTCCGGCAGGTCCTTCAGAAGCTTCTGAACTTCCGAATAGGACAGCAGGTCGGCCATGTTCTCCTTGAGGATCTCGGTCAGGTGCGTAGTCAGCACAGTGGCCGGATCGACGATGGTATACCCCCGGAACGTGGCTTCCTCGCGCAGGTCATCGGCCACCCAGGTGGCGGGCAGGCCGAAAGCCGGCTCGCGCACGTGCTCGCCGGGCAGTTCGACCTGGCCGCCACGCGGGTCCATGGCCATCAGCATGCCCAGCCGGACCTCGCCGGCCCCGGCTTCCATTTCCTTGATCCGGATGGCGTAGCCCTGGTTGGCCAGACGCATGTTGTCGAGGATGCGGACCGGCGGCATGACGAAGCCGAACTCGCTGGCCAGGGTCTTGCGCAGGGCGCGGATCTGGTCGGTCAGGCGGCGGCCATCGAGATCGTTGATCAGGGTCAGCAGCCCATAGCCCAGCTCGATCTTGACGTCGTCAATGGCCAGAGAGGCGCTGATCGGCTCTTCCTCGGGCTCTCCGGCAACGGCCTCGGCCAGGGCCGGGTCCAGGGGCGGCGGCTTCTTGGCCGTCATCGATCGGCGATAGGCCAGGAAACCGGCACCCAGCGACAGCGCCGCAAACGGAATGATGGGCATGCCGGGGATCAGGGCCATGACCCCCGAAGAAGCCGAAACCATGCCCAGCGCCACCGGGTTCATCGACAGCTGCGTGGTCAGGGCGGCATTGGCGCTGCCCTCAACCCCGGCCTTCGACACCACCAGGCCTGCCGCGATCGAGATGATCAGGGCCGGAATCTGGCTGACCAGACCATCGCCGATGGTCATCAGCGTATAGGTGGTCGACGCCTGACCGATCGGGATCTTGTGCTGCAGAACTCCGATCAGGATGCCGCCGACAATGTTGATCCCGGTGATGATCAGGCCGGCGACGGCGTCGCCCTTCACGAACTTGGACGCCCCGTCCATCGCCCCGAAGAAGGTGCTTTCCTGCTCCAGATCCTTGCGGCGCTGCTTGGCGGTTTCCTGGTCGATCAGGCCCGTCGACAGATCGGCGTCGATGGCCATCTGCTTGCCGGGCATGGCGTCGAGGGTGAAGCGGGCGGCGACTTCGGCGATCCGGCCCGAACCCTTGGTGACGACCATGAAGTTCACCACCACCAGGATGATGAAGACGATCACCCCGATGATGAAGTTGCCCTGCATCATCAGGTTGCCGAAGGCCTCGATGACCGCACCGGCCCCGTGCGCGCCTTCGTGGCCATGGCCGAGGATCAGGCGGGTCGAGGCGATGTTCAGGCCGAGGCGATAGAGGGTCGCCACCAGCAGGACGGTCGGGAACGAGGTGAACTCCAGCGGCTTCTTGATCAGGACCGCCGTCATCAGGATCAGGACCGACCCGGCCAGCGAGATCGCCAGCAGCAGGTCCAGAAGCATCGGCGGGACCGGCAGGATCAGCAGGACGATGA
>NZ_QAII01000031.1:18226-53297 GCF_003060965.1 Caulobacter sp. HMWF025
ATTCTGTGTGGCGGTCCCTAGGGGCTGGTCCATGTCAGAGCCCCGGAAGGGGCCGCCAACGGTCGGTCGAACTTGCAGTCAGATATCTGCGCTTGAAGCGATTTGCGCGCGGTCGCCAGTCTCAAGACGTCGCTAGAGCTGTTCGGCACCGCACACTGGAGCGCGGTGCCGGGGCTCAGGCGGCGTTGGTCACCCCGCCCTGCGGCGGCGGCACGGCGACCCCGGCGTCGGAGTACTCCTTGAGCTTGTTGCGCAGGGTCCGGATCGAGATGCCCAGGATGTTGGCGGCATGGGTGCGGTTGCCCAGGCAGTGCTCCAGGGTGTCGATGATCAGGGTCTGCTCGACCTCGGCCACTGTCGATCCGACAAAGGCGCGGGACACCGCATCGGCGGCCATCTGCGCCCCGCGCGCCACGGCCACTTCCGGGTTCGGCGCCATGGGCTGGCCGTCGGGCAGCCGGATCGCGAACTCCTCGATCTCGGCCCCGCTGGACAGCAGCACGGCGCGGTGCATGGCGTTTTCCAGCTCCCGCACATTGCCCGGCCAGCGATGGCCGATCAGGCGGCGCCTAGCTTCGGCCGAGATCGGCTTTTCGGCAACGCCATTGGCGGCGGAGTACTTCTTCACGAAGTGCTCGCAAAGGCTCAGGACGTCGGCCGGACGCTCGCGCAGCGGCGGCAGGCGCAGATTCACGACGTTCAGGCGGTAGAGCAAATCCTCGCGGAAGGTGCCGTCCTTGACCGCCTGGGCCAGGTCGCGGTTGGAGGTCGCGAGGATGCGGATGTCGACCTTGACCGGCTTCTGGCCGCCCACGCGGTCGATCTCGCGCTCCTGGATGGCGCGCAGCAGCTTGGCCTGCAGGCGGGTATCCATCTCGCTGATTTCGTCCAGCAGCAGGGTGCCGCCGTTGGCTTCCTCAAACTTGCCGATCCGGCGAGCCATGGCACCGGTGAAGGCCCCCTTCTCGTGGCCGAACAGCTCACTTTCCAGCAGGTTCTCGGGGATGGCGGCGCAGTTGACCGAGATGAACGGAGCCTTGGCACGGCGCGATTTGCCGTGGAGGTAACGGGCCATCACCTCCTTGCCCGAGCCGCTTTCGCCGGTGATCAGGATCGAGGCGTCGGACGGGGCCACCTGGTCAGCCAGGCGGATGACGTTCTCCATCGCCGGATCGCGGACGATCATCGGGCGCTCGTCGTCCGTGACGGCGGCGAGCACCGCAGCGATCAGCTCGGCATCCGGCGGGAGGGGGATGAACTCCTTGGCACCGGCCTTGATGGCCCCCGCCGCCCGCATCGGATCGGCATCAACCCCGCAGGCCACCACCGGCACCCGGATCCGCTCGGCCTCGTTGGCGGCGATCAGGCCGGCGATGTCGAGCGAGTAGTCGACCATCAGCAGGTCGGCCCCCTGACCTGCGCGCAGGGCGTGGGTCGCCTGCTCGATCGTCTCGACGTGCGAGACCTTGGCGCCCGTGTTCATCGCCATCTTCACGGCGACGGAGAGCTGTCCGTTCAGTTTACCAACGACGAGAAGCCGCATGTTCTTGTCCCCTTGACCCGTCAGGCTCAGCCCGCCGCGTCGCCGTCCTTGATGATTTCAGTCATGGTCACGCCGAGGCGCTCATCGACGACGACCACTTCGCCCCGGGCCACCAGCCGGTTGTTCACATAGATATCGATGGCTTCCCCGACCTTGCGGTCGAGCTCAAGAATGCTGCCCTGGCCCAGCTGCAGAAGCTGGGCGACCGACATGTGCGCGCGGCCCAGAACGGCCGAGATATTGACCGGAACGTCGAAGACCGGCGCAAGATCGGAGGCGATCTTGTCGCTCAGCTCCACCGGCATCTCGGAGGCCAGCATGCTGCCTCCGAATTCGTCCAGGGTGAGATTGTCTTCGGCCATGGTAATCAGCCTTCGCTAGCGTGAAGCAGGGATTCGGCATGCAGCCCCTCGGCGGCGATGGCCGCCTCGAGGGCTTCGGCGACCCGGCGGGTCGCCTCGTCGGGATCGAAGGCGGCGCGTCCGTCACCCCAGTCAAACGAGAAGGCTGCGGGGGCCATGCCCCCGTCGCCCCGGGCCACGATCTGGCCCGGAAAACCGATCGCATTGGCCGTCTCTTCGAGAGCGGCCTGGGTGCGCTCAACCAGATGTTCGGCGACCCGGACCGTAATCCGCGGCTGGGCCTCGACCTCGCGGGCCAGCGAGGCCAGGGCGGCATTGATCGGAGCCTCGGGGAAATGCTCCAGCGCCGCGTCGGCGATCTTGCGACCGCAGGCCAGGGCCAGCTGGGCTGAACCCGTGCGATGTTCGTGGGCCACGGCGGCCAGGGTGCCGAAGGCTTCCTCGACGGCGCGCCCGATATCGCGAAGCGATGCGGCGGCGGCCTGCTCGGCGCGGGCCAGGGCGGATTTCTCGCCCTCGGCATAGGCCTCGGCCTTGGCCTCCTCGAGCTCCTCGGGCGTGAAGCTGCGCTTCACCTTGGGCGGGGTGTAGGCCACGCCGCCGCGATCGTCGAAGACGGTGTCGAAGGCGAAGCGCTTGTGGGGGATGTCGGTCATGCTGCCATCTCCCTCAGTAGATCAGTTCGTCGTCGGAGCCGGCTCCGGCCAGCATGATCTCGCCCTTGGCAGCCAGATCCTTGGCGACCTGCACCATGCCGACCTGGGCCTGGTCGACGTCCTTCAGGCGCACCGGACCCATGCTCTCCATGTCCTCGCGCATGATCTTCGAGGCGCGCTCGGACATGTTGGAGAAGAACATCTCGCGCAGCTTGTCCGACGCCCCCTTCAGGGCCAGGGCCAGTTGCTCCTTGCTGGTGGCGCGCAGCAGCGTCTGGACGCCGCCCGGATCCAGCTTCGAAAGGTCCTCGAACACGAACATCAGGGCGCGGATACGCTCGGCCGCTTCGCGGTTGCGCTCTTCCAGGGCGGCGATGAAGCGCGCCTCGGTCTGGCGGTCGAAGTTGTTGAAGATCTCGGCCATCATCTCGTGGCTGTCGCGCTTGGAGGTGCGGGCCAGGTTCGACATGAATTCGTTGCGCAGGGTCTGCTCGATCTTGTCGAGGATCTCGCGCTGCACCGGCTCCATCCGCAGCATGCGGGTGACGCATTCCAGGGCGAAGTCTTCCGGCAGGGAGGCCAGCACGCGCGCGGCGTGGTCGCTCTTCACCTTGGACAGCACCACCGCAACGGTCTGCGGGTATTCATTCTTCAGATAGTTGGCGAGCACCGCCTCGTTCACGTTGCCCAGCTTGTCCCACATGGTGCGACCGGCCGGACCCCGGATTTCCTCCATCAGCTGCTCGACCTTTTCGGGAGCCATGAAGGATTGCAGCAGGCGCTGGGTCTGCTCGTACGAGCCCATGATCGCGCCCGTCGAGCTCATGCCCGACACGAACTCGACCAGCAGTTCCTCGACGACCGAAGCCGAGACCGTCCCCAGTCCGGCCATGGCCTGGGAGACTTCCTTGATCTCCTCTTCGTCGAGGGCTTCCCAGATGCGGGTATGATCCTCGCCGAGCGACAGCAGGACGATGGCCGCCTTCTCCGGACCGGCCAGTTTGCCTACATCATTGATGGACGCTTTCATGGCCATCAGTTGGACTCGTGCAGCCAGGTGCGGAGGATGGCGACCGACTCGTCAGGGTGCTTGTCGACGAATTCAGACACCCGCTTGATCGACGAGGCCTTCACCTGGCCCTCGATCTTGGCAATGTCGATCCGTTGGTCAATGTCGGCCGTGGACGGGCCGGCCAGGGCGATGGGCTCGCCCGACTGGTCAACCACCACCTGCTGCGTCGTGCCGTCGGACAAGGTGACAAGGCGCGTCACCGGCTGCTGGCTGATGACCATCTGCGGGCTATTGGCCCCCTGCGACATCATGCTCTTCAGGAACGGACGCACCGCAAACAGCAGGATCATGATGGCGACGATGGCCAGGACGCCCAGCTCGGCGGCCCGCATGATGTCGTTCTTGTCGAAGCCCGACAGAAGCCCGGCCTTTTCAAGCCCCTGGTCCTCGGGCTGCGGGAAGCGGATGTTGGTCACCTTCACCTGGTCACCGCGGGCGGCATCAAAGCCGATCGCCGTCTTCACCAGGTCTTCCAGCTGGGCCCGTTCCTCCTCGGTACGCGGCGTATAGGCCCCGGGCTTGCCATCCTTGCCCACCGGCCCGGTCACGCCGTCGATGGCCACGGCAACAGCCAGCTTCTTGATCGTCCCCGGTTCCGTCACCTCGGTGCGGACCGACTTGGAGATCTCGTAATTGGTCACGGTTTCGTTGCTGCCCGACCGGGAGCCGAGGGGCTGGAAGCCGTTTGGCGTGCCGCCGGGAATGTTCTGGGTCGCCGACACATTGCCGGAGTCGTCGCCCTTGCTTTCCTGGTTGTTGGCCTCGTTGGTGCTCTCCGAGCGCACCACCTGGCCGTCCGGATCGAACTTTTCCTCCTGGACCGTGATGCGGTTCAGGTCGAGTTCGGCGGTGACGTTGACGCGGGCCTTGCCCTGCCCCAGCACCCCTTCGACCATGTCCTTGACGGTCTTGGCGATGCGGGCTTCCACCTCGCTCTTGCGGTCCTGGGCCATCTGGCCCGCCAGGCTCTCGTCGCTGGCAGCCGACAGGGTCTTGCCGTGCTGGTCGATGACGCTGACCTTTTCCGGCTTCATGCCGGCCACCGAGCCGGCGACAAGGTTCTGCACGGCCCGCACCATGTCGGTCGACGCCTCGCGACCACCGGTGGAGATGGTTACGGCGGCAGTGGGCTGCTCGGCGTCTTCCTCGAAGATCTGCCGCTTGGGCAGGACAAGGTGGACGCGCACGCTGTTGACGCCCTGCCAGCCCTTGATGGTCCGCTCCAGCTCACCCTGCAGGGCCCGCTGGCGGTTCAGCTGTTGGACGAAGTCGGTCTGGCCGAGGGCATTGCTGGAGTCGAAAATTTCGTAGCCGATCGACCCGGAGGTCACCAGGCCCTTGCCGGCGACCAGAAGACGGGCCGAGGCGACCTTGTCGCGCGGCACCATGATCGTCGACCCGTCACCCTTGGTTTCATACTTCACGCCGGCCTGGTCGAGGGCCTGGGTGACGGCGGAGGCTTCCTTCAGGTCGAGATTGGAATAGAGGAGCTCGGTCGGCTCCTTGCCCATGAACATGACCAAGGCGACCAGGACCGCGACCACGCCCGCGCCGACGCCCACCAGGGCGGCGAGCCGGCCAACGCCGAACCTCTGAATCGCACTCAAAAAGTTGTCCACTAAGGCCCATCCCCCAGAAACGACCCCACCGGGGACGAACGTTGGTTGCCGTCAGGCGACCGCCGCTAGGCAGGATTTACCCAGTTCAAGGTAAACGGGGCGTTTACAAACGGCCGCGCGAGAAATTCGACCGGGCGCCAAAACGTCGCGGCCGCGCCCCTTGTGAGGACGCGGCCGCTGAACACGCTACTCGGTCTTCCAGCCGTGCCAGACGACCTGAAGGCTATCCCGGACCCGTCCTGCCTCAGCGATATTGCTGGAGGCGGGTCGTCCGAAGTCCCGCCAGCCCGTGACGGTCGATCGACTGCTGCCAGGCGAGGAATTCCTCATTCGTCAGCTTGTATCGATCGCACGCCTCGTCAAGCGAGAGGAGCCCCCCGCGGACGGCGGCTACGACCTCAGCCTTGCGACGGATCACCCAACGCTGGGTTTCCGGCGGCGGCAAGTCGGAGAGAGTTAGAGGCGCGCCGGTCGGACCGATCACGTACTTCTCACCCCGGCTGTTCGTGCGCTGCTGCTGCAACATGGCTTTACGCCTTTCCCACAACCATCACTGTTGAAGGTGACTATAGGCGCCGGTCAATAACATCGGCTTAATCGCAATAGTAAAGAAAGCCCTAAACACGAGCCCCTCCCCAACATCATTTGTGTATCGAAGTGAAACACAAGAATTAAACAAGATTAAGAACCGACGTTATCGCTTAATGTTCAAGAGTTCTTCGAGCATCTGGTCAGCAGTGGTGATGATCTTCGACGAAGCCGAGTAGGCGCGCTGGGTCGTGATCAGTCCCGTGAACTCCGTCGACAAGTCCACCGTAGAAGCTTCGAGCGTGGACGGAGCAATTTGGCCCGCACCGCCCTGGCCAGGAGTCTTGAGGCTGTAGGACCCGCTCTCGTTGGTCACACGATAAGCATTGCCGTTGACGCCCTTCAGACCGTTGGCATTTGAGAACGTCGCAACGGCAAGCTGGGCGATACGGCGCGTGACGCCGTTGTCGAAGATGGCCGAGACATAGCCTTCGTCGTCGACTTCGATGTTGGTCAGGTTACCGAAGGCGGTGCCGTTGGTGTTGACCGACTGCACAACCGACTGGCTGTTGAACTGGGTCAGGCCACCGGCGGCATTGGCCAGATCGATCTGGATCGACTGTGCATCAATACCCAGGCTGTCGGCCCAGCGCGGGGCTGCGGTGGAGACTGCAGGGTCCGACGCGCCGACCGTGATCGCCGTCGGCGAGGTTCCGCCGAACAGGTTACCGACCGAGGCCAGTTTGCCGTCCGTCGTAAAGGTGATCTTGCCCGAGCTGATCAGGCCATTGGGCACATTGTCCAGGTCGCCCGGCTTGGCGCGCAGTTCGGCGAACCATTCATTGGGACCGTTGCCCTTCAGGAGCGACAACGTCACGGTGCGCTGCCCGCCCTTGGAGTCGGACACCGGCACCTGGATTTCGAAGTCGGGCTTAACGCCGGTCGAGGAATCGACCGCATAGTCCGCCATCGAGTTGGAGGCGGCGTCATAGAGATTGCCGCCCAGGGCATCGGTATTGGTGGCCATGGCGAAGCTGGCCGCCGAAACGGTCGGCGTGCCCGCACCGGTGCCGCTGACGTCGATATTGGTCACCCCACCGGGCAGGGTCGTGGCGGTCAGGGCACCGGTCGTCGGGTCATAGGTGTTGGTGCCACTGGCGACCAGAACCCCGGCCTTGCGGATCTGCATGTCATAGACATTGCTGGTGCCCGTAGCCGAATAGCTGACCGTGTAGCTGGCAACGGCACCGGCGCTGTCGGTCAGGCTGTTCTTGGTCAGGACCGCCTTCGACTGGGCCGAGACCGGCTGTTCCGACCGAAGGTTGGCGTTGACGGCTGCACGGGTGGTCTTTTCGGCCGTACCGCCGACGGTGCCGACATTGATCGAGTCCAGCTGGGTCAGGTCGGAGGGATCGGGCGTGATCGTGCCCGTCACCGGGTCAGCCAGCCAGCCCTGCAGGTAGAGGCCGGCGTCATTCTTCAGATAGCCGAGGTTATCCAGCTGGAACGAACCGGCGCGGGTGAACGAACGGGTATCGGTCGCCGTCAGGCCTTCGGGCTTTTCAGTCGCGACGAAGAAACCGTTGCCTGCGATCGAAAGATCGAGGTTCGAGGTCGTCGACTGGGTCAGGCCCTGCTGGGTGATGAACTGGTGCGTCATCGACTTGACGCCACCGGCGCTGTAGGTCGCGTTCTTGCTCTGCGCCGTCACCAGGGTCGAGAAATTGGCCTGGGTCCGCTTGTAGCCGACGGTATTGACGTTGGCGATGTTGTCCGAGATCGCGGCCAGGGCCGAAGAGTTGGCGATCAGGCCCGAGACGCCCGAAAGCATGGCGCTGTTGATGCTCATGACGAAATTCCTGCGTTGAATGTCTTTGACTGTGGGTTCAGCGCGGTTTGCGTTTGGGCTCGGCAGGAACCGTCCTGAGGAGCCGCGTCGGCGTCATTCTGACGCCCTGTCATGGGGTGGAGCCGCGATCAGGCGGCGGGCGGGTTGGTAACTCCGATGACCGCATCGACGGGCACCTTGGTGGTGCCGATGGTCACCATGTTGACGCCGCTCTCGTTGGTCACCGCGGTCACGATGCCTTCGATGCGGCCCTTGGAGCTGGTGGCGATCTTGCTGCTCTCGGCATCCAGCGCGGTCACGCGGAGGGTGTAGGCACCGCCGTTCGGCTGCTGGACACCGCTCGAGCTATCCTTGCCGTTCCAGGTGAAGCTGTGATCGCCCTTGGTCATGTCATCCGGCAGGACCGTCGCGACCGTCTTGCCGTACTGGTCGAGGACTTCAATCTTCACCGAGGTGGCGGCACGGCTCTGGTTGTAGCTCCAGGTCGCCTGGCCGTTCTTCAGCACCGACTTCTCGGTTTCGGCGGTGACCTGCTTGTCCATCATGCCCAGGGCATTGGTCAGGCCGCCCTCGTTCATCCCGACCAGCGCCGTCAGCAGGTCGTTGGTCACCAGCTGCTGCTCAACCCCGGTCATCTGGGTGATCTGCTGGGTCATCTGGGTCGTGTCGGTCGGCGACAGCGGGTCCTGGTTCTTCAGCTGAGTGGTCAGCAGCTTCAGGAAGGTCTCCTGGTTGCTGGCCATGGAGGTGCGGGCATTGTTGATCTTCGTCTGCGTCGCAGTGCCCGAAGTGGCGGCGGTCGCGGTGGTCGTGGCCATGTCGGACCCCTTAAATGCGGATGTCCAGACCGCTGGTCTCGGCCATGCGAAGGCCGGGCAGCAGGTCTGAAGCGGAAAGGATGGGCAGTTCGTCGTCGAGAGCCGACTGGAAGGCCTTGCCCGACCAGGCCCGGCGGTTTTCGTCACCGCTCTGGAAATTGAAGAAGGCGTTCTGGCCGTTCTGACCGCCGCCCTGGCTGGAAACGTCAAAGCGCAGGGCGTTGTCGGCCACAGTGAAACCTGCCTGGGACAGGGCGTTGCGCAGTTCCCCGGCCTTGCCCCGCAGCTCGGCGGCAGCCTGCACGGTATCAAACTGCATGTGGGCGGTCAGAGCGCCGTTGCGGCCGATCTCGATCCGCACGTCGACCTTGCCCAGGCCTTCGGGCGTCAGGGCGACGTCGAAGCGGGTCGTCTGGGCGTCCAGCTTCTTCAGGATGTCGGCGGAAAGCTGGGCAACGGTCTCCGGCGCACCGCGTGTTTCAGGTCGAAGGACCGGCGCGGCCACTGCGCCTGCAACGATCGGCGTTGCCGGCGCGGCCGCGATCACGGGCGCATCCGGGGCCTTGGTCGCTTCAGCGACGGCGGTGAACGCCAGATCGGCCGCCGTCGGTTCGGAACGGTCGGAGTCGCCCTGCCCCGCGCCCATATCGGCTGAATCTGACGCTGCAGCGGGCTGAACCGCCGCCAGGGGGCCCGAACCGGACTCTGAAGCCACCGCGGCCTGCGGGTCGGCGGGGCCTGCGGCAGCGGTCGGGGCGATCTTGGCGGTCGAAGCGACCGCTTGTGCGGCGACCGGCGCGACCTCAGCCGCGACCTCGGTCACCACCGGCATCGCAGCGGCGGGCGCGTCTTCGACAACGGGGGGAGCGGCAACCTCGGAGGTGGCAGCTTCAGCAGGAGCAGAAGCCGGGACCGCCGGCTGCAAGCTGGCAACCATACGGGTCACGCCGGCAGGCATATCAGCCTTCGGGGCCTGGGCGGCGGTCGGGCCGTCGGAAGTGGCAGTGTTGGTATCCGATTCAGCGTTCACTGCCGATTGGAGCTCAGCCTCGGCAGAAAGCGAGGCGATCGCCTCTCCAGCCGCAGCAAGGTCTGCCGCGGCGGTATCAACCGTCGGCACCGGCAAGTCCGTCGAAGCCGCTGCCAAGGCCGCCGTCGCGGCCGCGTCGCCCGGGGCAGTTTGGGGCATAAGGTTCGGGGTCGCCACGGTCACGGCCGTCGTGACGTCAACACCCTTGAGCTCGGCCTCGCCGCCAGCGGCGAAGGTCTGCTGGTCCTGCGGGATCATGGCGGCGACCAGCGTGGCCGCGGCCAGGGCTGCCGCGTCGGCCTGGCCGGCAGCGTCGGCGGTCTCAGTGTCTTTGGTAGTGGAGTCCGTATCGGCAGTCGCCGTGCTCTCGTCTCGCGAGGCGGGCTTGTCGGTGGCGGCAGCCCCCTGGCTGTCGGCCGTCGAGGCTTTCGGCTGGGGCGTTTCGCCCGCGCTGACGACGGCCATCAGGGCGTCGAAACCGGAAGGCGCGCCTTGGCTCGATGCCGACGGGGTCGGGCTGGCGGGCGGGGCAGCTGAGGCGGCGATCACGGTCATGCGTGGTCCGGGGCTGATGAGGAGGGACGCATCCTGACGAATGCCTCCTGACCACATCGCCTCAGCAACCGTCGGGCCAACTCGCTATAAAGGCCCTAAGTTTCTGTTTTTATTGAAATTAATTCCTTGTTTACGGCTAGAAAACAGCCCCCTGGTGGCGCTTTTTGCCGAGTCGATTGCGGTTGCGGGGGCCGGGCTTGCCGCGTCGCAAGGCCACGCCGGCACTTGGCACCCTCCTTGCGGATAGTCCCCTGCCGGATGATCGGCGCTCGGAACCAAATGCCATGAACTTCAATGGCTTAATGCATATTGAGAGGCACAACCTCTCCCCCGCCCGGCAGTTTTCGCCGGGCAAGGGCGCGCCGTGCGGTTCCGTCATTGCCGGGCGCGAAGGAGATACCGCATGTCGTTGAACGCGATCATGAGCACGGCGAACTCGGGGATGGTTGCGGCCCAGACGGGGCTGCGCGTCGTTTCCGACAACATCGCCAACGTCAATACGGCCGGCTATGTCCGCAAGACGATCAGCCAGTCGAACCAGATCTCCAACGGCATGGGCGTGGGCGTCAATGTCGATGCCATCAAGCGCGCCACCGACCAGTTCCTGCAGTCGGCCAGCCTGAATGCCTCCGCCGACTCCAGCCGCGCCGACGCCATCGCCACGGCCCTCGGCAGCGCCCAGGACCTGTTCGGCGATCCCAGCAGTGCAAACGCCTACTTCTCCCGGCTGGACAGCGTGTTCTCCGCCTTCTCGGCTGCGGCCGACGATCCGGCTTCGAACCTGCTGCGAACCCAGGCCATGACCCGCCTCGACGACTTCCTGGGCGAGTCCAGCCGGATCACGGCGGCCCTCTCCGGTCTGGGCAAGAACGCAGACAACCGGATCGGCACCAGTGTCGACCGGGTCAATGACCTGCTGAAGAACATCAACATCCTCAATAACGACATCACCCGGGCCAAGGTCGCCGGGGCCGATGCGACCGGAGCCGAGAACGTCCAGGCCGGGCTGGTCGATGAGTTGTCCAGCCTGATGAACATCCAGATCTCCCAGCGCCCCAATGGCGGCGTAATGATCCGGTCGACCGAGGGCCTCACCCTGGCCGGCGACGGTGCCGCTGTGGTTTCCTACAAGAAGTCGGCAACCGCCACCGGCTATCTGCAGGTGGTTCAGGCCAATGGCCTGGACACCTCGGTGCCTCTCAACATCTCCAGCGGCGAACTCAAGGGCCTGCTGGATGTGCGCAACACCGAGCTGCCCAATCTCTCCGACCAGCTGGGCGAGTTCGTCTCGCGCACGGCCGAAGCCCTCAACCGCGCCGCCAACGCTGCCTCGTCCGTTCCGGCCCCCAGCTCGCTGACAGGCCGCAATACCGGCCTCGACGCCGCGACGGCCATCAGCGGCTTTACCGGCAAGACCACTATCGCCCTGACCGACAGCAGCGGCGTGATCCAGCGCCGTATCGACATCGACTTCGATGCCGGCACGATGACGGTCGACGGTGCCGCAGGCCCCAGCTTCACCAGCAGCGACTTCATGGCCCAGTTGAACACCGCGCTGGGCGGACAGGGCTCGGCAGCGTTCAACTCCGGAACCCTGAGCCTCTCCGCCTCCGGTGGCCGGGGCGTGGCGATCGCCGATGACGCCACCAACCCATCCCTGAAGGCCGGCAAGGGCTTCAGTCACTTCTTCGGCCTCAACGACATCGTCCGGACTGACAGCTACTCGCCCTACGAGACCGGCCTGAAGAGCACCGACCCGCATGGCTTCACGGCCGGCGATGTCATCACCCTGCGCCTGACCGACAGCGAGGGTGGCAGGATCCGGGACGTCAAGGTCGCGGTGCCGACTGCCGGAACGATGCAGGATCTGATGGACTCGCTGAACGCTCGCAACGGCGGCGTCGGCCTCTACGGTAGCTTCTCCCTGGATTCCATGGGGAAGATGACGTTCACGTCCTTCCCGAACTCTCCCATCACCCTGTCAGTGGAATCCGACGACACCGAACGCGGGCTCGGTGGCCCGTCGGTGACCGAACTCTTCGGCATCGGTCCCAATGAGCGCAGCACCCGCGGCGAGCGCTTTTCGATGAACAAGGCGATGGACCAGGATCCCCGCCTGCTGCCGTTTGCCAAACTGAACCTCTCCGCAGCCTCCGGCGTGGCTGCCCTGGCCATCGGCAACGGTCAGGGTGCCCTGGCCCTCGCCAAGTCCGGCGATGCCACGACCAGCTTCTCGGCTGCGGGCGATGCCGGCCCATCGACCACCAGCGTCCTGCGCTACGCCGCAGACTTCGGCGGCTCGATCGGTCGCAAGTCTTCTACGGCCCAGAGCCGCAAGGATGCGGCAGATGCCGTCTCCACAGAGGTCGACACCCAGCGCCAGTCGCAGGAAGGCGTCAACCTCGACGAGGAACTGATCAACCTGACCACCTACCAGCAGGCGTTCAACGCCTCCGCACGCCTGATCCAGGCCACCAAGGACATGTTCGACGTCCTGACCAATATCGTGAGCTAAAGCCGATGACCCGTGTCTCGACCTCATCCAACTTCAGCATCATGACCACGAACCTGATGCGCGCCCAGTTGACCCAGGGTGCCGTCGGCGAACAGGTCTCCAGCCAGAAGGTCGCCAACGACCTGAAGGGCTATGCCCGCAACGCCGAAGTACTGACGGCCATGCGCAGCACCCAGGCCAAGCTGAACGGCCTGCTCGACCAGACCACCCTGGTGTCCAACCGGCTGGAAATGCAGGACACCGGGATCGGCAAGATCGCCAGCGGTGCCAAGGGCGGCCGCGAGGCCATCGCCAACGCCATGGCTGCCGGCAATGCGACAACGCTGATGCAGCAGCTGAAGTCCGCCTTCGGCGATGTGCTCCAGGGCCTCAACACCAAGTCCAATGGCCGATACGTCTTCGCAGGGGCCCAGACCGATACTCCGCCGACTTCGGCCACCTCAATGGCCGACCTGACCGCTGCGGCCGCCACCTCGGACCTGTTTCACAACGACCAGTACATCGCCACCAACCGGGTAGACGAACAGACCACGACCCAGACCGGTATTCTCGGCGACGCCCTCGGCACCTCCACGTTCGAGGCCTTCAAGCAGATGCAGGCCTATGTTGATGCCAACGGCCCGTTCACCGGCACCCTGACCAGCTCCCAGAATGACTTTCTGAAGAGCATGCTGCCCAGCTTTGACTCGGCCTACTCGGACATCGTGACCATCCAAGGCAAGAACGGTCTCAGCCAGAAGCGTTTCGAGACCGCCAAGGTCGAACTTCAGGATCAGACCGACACCCTGACCACCATGATCGGCGGCATCACCGATGTGGACATGGCCGAAGCGGTGACGCGTCTGGAAGCCGCCAAGCTGGCGGTACAGGCCTCGGCTCAGGTCTTCGCCGGCCTGCAGACCTCGTCCCTGCTGAACTATCTGAAATAGGCAGGGCCCGTCGCGACCTCGCAAAGCCGCGCTCGAAACGCTATATGGCGGCGATGGACGCCCTGACCACCTCGACGATCAACCTCCCGGCAGACACCGCCCTGTCCGACCACGCGGTCGAGACGGCCCGGGCCGCTGTCGGCCTGCCGGCCGGTGCGCGGGTGGTGGTGGCCATGTCGGGCGGCGTGGATTCAACCGTCACGGCCGCCCTTCTGGCTCGCGCCGGCTATGATGTGGTCGGCGTAACCCTGCAGCTTTACGACCATGGCGCGGCGATCGCGAAAAAGGGGGCCTGCTGCGCCGGCCAGGATATCCTGGATGCCCGCCTCGCCGCCGAGCGCATCGGCATCCCCCACTATGTCCTCGACTACGAAAGCCGCTTCAGGGAGCAGGTGATCGAGGAGTTCGCCGACGCCTATCTTCGCGGCGAGACACCGATCCCCTGCGTGCGCTGCAACCAGACCGTCAAGTTCCGCGACCTGCTGGACGTGGCCCGCGACCTCGGGGCCGAGGCCATGGCGACGGGTCACTATGTGCAACGCGACATGGTCGCAGGGGCCAACCGTCCCCGCCTCCTGCGCGCCGCCGATCCGGCCAAGGACCAGAGCTATTTCCTGTTCGCGACCACCCGCGAGCAACTGGACTTCCTGCGCTTCCCGCTCGGGGGCATGGACAAGCCGACCGTGCGCGCCGTGGCGGCGGAGCTGGGCCTGTCCATCGCCGACAAGCCCGACAGCCAGGACATCTGCTTCGTGCCGGAAGGCAAGTATACGACCGTGATCGACCGCATCCGGCCGCACGGGGCCCTGCCCGGCGACATCGTCCATATGGATGGCCGGGTGCTGGGCCGGCATGAGGGCGTGACCCGATACACGATCGGCCAGCGCCGGGGCCTGAACATCGCCGTGGGCGACCCGCTCTACGTGGTGCGCATCGACGCCGACCGGCGCCATGTCGTGGTCGGTCCGCGCGAGGCGCTGCTGACGGCCTCGCTGGTGCTGAAAGAGGGCAACTGGCTGGGAAGCCAGGACAGCCTGGACGTCGCCGCCCAAGAAGGCCAGGCCGTGCTGGCCCGTGTGCGCTCGACCCGTGAACCGGTTCCCGGGCGGCTGTCGATTGTGGACGGTGAGCTGCGCGTGGTGTTCGACACCCACGAGGAGGGCGTCGCCCCCGGTCAGGCCTGCGTCCTCTATGATCCCGAAGACCCGGACCGGGTGTTGGGCGGCGGGTTCATCGCCAGCACGGTACGGGTGGACCTGGACAGCCTCCCCCACCCGGACGTCGCGCCCTAGCCCAGCCCCTGGAGCCCGAACTCTTCGTCCCAGGCCGGGCGAACGACCGCCTTGGTCCTTTGGGCCCTGATCTTCCGACGGGACTCGCCCGCCAGCCAGTCGGCCACAGCCGAAGCGGGCATCGGGCGGGCGAAGAGGTAGCCCTGCATGTAGCTCGCACCCAGACTGGTGAGCTTGTCGCGCTGGACATCTGTCTCGACCCCTTCGACCACGCAGTCGATGCGCAGGTTGCGGCACAGCTCCAGCATGGTCTTGACGATGTCCTCGCTGGGGCGGTGGTGGTCGATATCGGAGACGAAACTGGCGTCGATCTTCAGCTTGTCCAGCGGCAGCAGGCGCACATGGTTCAGGCTGGAATGGCCGATCCCGAAGTCGTCGAGGGCGGTACGCGCTCCAAGCGCGTGGAAGGCCGCCAGCGCCGCGCGGGCCTGATCGAAGTCGTTGACCACGGCCGTCTCGGTGATCTCGAAATCGATGCGGTGCGGCGCGACCTGACTCTGCCGGACGATTTCAATGATCTCCTCGACGGTCTCCATTGAGGCGATGTCACGGACCGAGAGGTTGATCGAGACCCGCATGTCCATCGGCCAGTTTCGAACAGCGCTGAGGGCCTTCTGAACCAGGACGCGGGTGATCTGAACAATCTGGCCAGACCGTTCGGCGGCATTGATGAACACGCCAGGCGGAACGTCACCGAGCTCGGGGCTGGACCAGCGCGCCAGGGCCTCGAACGCCACCGTGCGGCCGCCTGCCGTGTCGAGGATCGGCTGAAAGTGAATGTGCATTTCGCGGACCAGATCGGCGCGCCGAAGCGCCTGCTCGACCCGGCTGATCTCGCGAATATCGGCTTCATGCCGCTCGTCGAACAGCACTGCAGACCCCTTCAGGTTCTGCTTGGCGTGATACAGCGCATAGTCGGCCCGCTCGAACAGCTGCTCGGCGGTGTCGCCGCCGGCCGGGAACGGGCAGAGGCCGATCGAGCCGGCGACCTGGGCGGTGACACCCGGCAGGCGGTAGGGCTGGCGCAGGACATCGCAAAGCGATCGGCCCAGTTGCCGGACCTCGTCAGCGGTGAGCGAGGCGTCGATGATCAGGCCGAACTCGTCGCCGCCGAGCCGCGCCGCAAACAGCGGTCGGGCGTCGAAAGCTTCCAGGCGCCGACCGACCTCGATCAGCAGACGGTCGCCGGTCGCATGGCCGAACGCATCATTGACCGGCTTGAAGCCATCGAGGTCGAGAACGCCGACGAACAGGCCCCGCCCCTCTTCCCGGGCGCGGGCCACATGCAGGTCGACCTCGCGAAAGAAGCGGCGGCGGTTGGGCAGGCCGGTCAGGCTGTCCAGATTGGCCAGGCGGTCATTGTCGTCGCTCAGTTTCTGGGCCTCGACCCGGGCGGCGACGAGGTCGGCAAACTCCCGATAGTGGATCAGCAGGATGACGATCATCACCGCCGCCACGATCGCCACATTGACAGCGATCGCCTGGAACACGGTCTGCCCGCTGAAGCCGAAGAACAGCACCATCGGGGCCAGGACGACCGCCGTGACGATCAGGGCGGCCGGGCGCAGATGCATCAGGCAGAAGATGCAGGCGATCACCGTGATCGCCATGTAGAAGGCGATATGGGCCTGCTGATAGGCGTCGCCATAGGGGTAGAGCGACAGCGACCAGGCCATGAAGGCCGCGCCCAGCACACCCGCCGCCCGGACCGTTCCGGACAGCATCTTCAGGGCCCGGTCCGCATCCATGGCCTGCTCGCGCAGTCGCCACCAGCTCAGCATCCGTACGGCACAGGCGAGGGTCAGAACCAGCGGACCGCCGAAGGTCAGGGCTTTGGGTGCAGACTCAAGATGGGTGTAGGCAAGGGCAAAGGCGTTGACCAGCACAACGAGGTACATCATCGGCACCTGACGCGAGAAGGCCTTGGCCTGCGCGATCAGAAGCTCGGGCTGTTCCTTGCGGATCGCGAACATGGTCGCGATTTTGCCGATTATGGTCATTCAGGCCCATCCCTGTTGGCTAACCAATAGGGCGGTAACGACTAAACATTCAGTAAGCCGAGGGGGCTGGACCCTGCGCTATTCTGCCGCACCCCTGACCGCGTCCAGGGCTTCCCCCACGGTCTGGCAGTCGTCGTGAACCACGCGCCGCAGGTCGCGGCTTTCGATCACCTGGCCGCAGGCCTCGCAGGCCAGTCGGGGGTGGAACTGATGGCCGCAGGTCTTGTGCACAAAGTGTACGGCCCCGTTACCGACGCCATAGACGTGACGGTCGCCCCAGTCGGCCATGGTGAGCAGCACGGGACTCAGATCGAGCCCCTTCCGGGTCAGGACATATTCCTGGCGCGGCGGGCGCTCGGAATAGCGCTGGGCCTCCATCACACCGTGGGCCACAAGGGTCTTGAGCCGGGCGGCCAGGACATTGCGGGCGACGCCCAGCCGGTCCTGCCACTGCTCGAAGCGTCGCACGCCGGCGAAGGCGTCCCGCAGGATCAGCAGGGTCCAGGGATCGCCGACGACCTCGAGGGTGGCGGCGATGCTGCAACGTTCCTTGGTGTAGTCGGCGGTACGGCCCATGCGAATGAGGTTGAGGCGTTCCGCTTGGGAAAGCAAGAGAGCGTTGCGTTTGAGTATGAAGCCTGGGCCTGAAGCGGCGCGGTGAACGCAAAGGGCTTGCGTGGCGTTGGGTCAGCAGGGTCTATTCCGCCCCAATTCGCCGCACTCCGGAGACCTTCATGTCCCAGTCCACTGATCCTGTCGTCATCGTCTCGTTCGCCCGCACCCCGATGGGGGGCTTTCAGGGGGCCTTGGGCGGCGTCAAGGCGACCGAGCTGGGGGCGACGGCGGTAAAGGCCGCCATTGAACGGGCGGGCGTCGGCGGGGATCTGGTTGAGCAGATCTTCATGGGCTGTGTCCTGCCGGCCGGCCTCGGCCAGGCCCCGGCCCGCCAGGCGGCGCTGGGAGCCGGTCTGCCGCTTTCGGTCGAGGCCACCACGGTCAACAAGATGTGCGGCAGCGGCATGCAGGCGGCGATCATGGCCCACGACGCCCTGGCGGCCGGCAGCGCCGAGATCATTGTGGCCGGCGGCATGGAGAGCATGACCGGCGCGCCGTACCTGATGAGCAAGCACCGCGGCGGTGCCCGGATCGGCCACGACCAGATGTGGGATTCCATGTTCCTGGACGGCCTGGAGGACGCCTATACCCCGGGCAAGCTGATGGGGGCCTTCGCCGAGGACTCGGCCGCCACCTACCAGTTCAGCCGCGAGGCCATGGACGATTACGCGACCCGCGGCCTGATGAAGGCCCGCCATGCTGTCGAGAGCGGGGCCTTTTCCGCCGAGATCGCGCCGGTCAGCATCACCACCCGCAAGGGCAGCGAACTGATCGACCAGGACGAGCAGCCCCTGAAGGCCGATCCGGCCAAGATCCCGACCCTTCGCCCGGCCTTCAGCCGCGATGGCGGCATCACCGCCGCCAATTCCAGCTCGATCAGCGACGGGGCCGCCGCCCTGGTGATGACCCGGGAGTCAGTCGCCAAACGCCTGGGCCTGCCGATCGTCGCCCGCGTGGTCAGCCATGCCGCTCACGCCCATGAGCCGGGCCTGTTCACTACCGCCCCGGTCCCGGCCATGCAGAAGGCGCTGAAAAAGGCCGGCTGGAGTGTCGGCGACGTCGACCTGTTCGAGGTCAATGAGGCTTTCGCCGTGGTCGCCATGATCGCCCAGCAGGAGCTTGGCATCCCGGACGACAAGCTGAACGTCAACGGTGGGGCCTGCGCCCTCGGTCACCCGATCGGGGCCTCCGGGGCCCGCATTCTCTGCACCCTGATCGCAGCCCTGCAGGCGCGCGGCGGCAGGAAGGGTCTGGCGTCACTCTGCATCGGCGGCGGCGAGGCCACCGCGATGGCGATCGAGCTGGTCTAGGACGGGCGGCATGACCGACGCGTTCCGCGACAACACGACGGAGGCCCGCTTCGAACTCGTAACGAACGGCCTGCTGTCCTTCGCCGACTACCGCCGCGAGCCGGGCCGCCTCGTTATCCCCCATGTCGAAAGCGACCCGGCCCTTCGCGGCCAGGGCGCGGCCGGCCGCCTGATGGCGCAGGTCGCCGAGGTTGCCCGCGCCGAGGACCGCAGGATCGTCCCGACCTGCTCCTACGCGGCGGCGTGGCTGAAGCGGAACGATCCAGGGCTGGTGGCCTGACTACTTGGGCACCGGCGCCGCCGCCGGCGGCGGGCTCTCGAAGCTGCCGGCCGGGCCCGGAAAGACGATAGGGCTTTCCCAGCCGTCGGCCGTGATCGCCGAGACGCCGAAGAAGAAGTCGTCGATCACCACGTCCTTGAGCGTGGCCGTCGCGGCCGGGCCGGCGACCCAGCGGTTCAGGCGCCATTGCGGATCCGTGGTCACCCGCCACCAGACGCGATGGCCCGCCGCGCCGGGCGTCGGGGTCCATGAGACCTTGGTGTCAGGGCTGACCGCACCCTCGATCTTGACTCCCGAAGGCGGCGGCGGGGCCGAGGCGAGGCTGGCCATGGCCACCGTGTTCAGACGCGTCACCTGGGCCAGATAGGCGAAATCCACGCCCTCGAGGGTATCGCCATAGACCTTGCCGTTCTCGGTGCGCAGATCCTGGTGCTGGCGGTCATAGTTCTCGGCGGCTTCGGTCACCCGCACGGCCGGATAGCCGGCCTCCAGCACCGGCACCTGGTCGCCGCCGCGGCCGTAGCGATCGGTGCGATAGACCATGACCACGTCGAAATTGTTCAGATAGCGGTCGGCCAGCACATCCAGATAGCGGGCCAGGTTGCGCGAGGGGCTGTCGACCTCGCCGCCGTTGTAGCGGCGACCATTGGCCTGTTCGGGGGTCTCGACGGCCTTGGTGCCCTCGGAGAACACCCGCACCTGGGTGTTGTTCATTACCCCGCTCTGGCCCCTGCTATTGCCGACGATGTCGTTGTTGAGGTCGGCCTCGACCTTCCAGCCCTTTGCGCGGGCGTGGCTGGCCAGGATACGCCCGCCATAGAGCCCCTGCTCCTCGCCGGACAGCACAGCATAGACCAGCGTGGCCGGGAACTTGCGTTTGGACAGCACGCGGGCGGCCTCGATCACCGCTGCCACGCCCGAGGCGTCGTCATTGGCACCGGGCGCGTCACTCTTGAAGTCCATGACATCGCTGACGCGGCTGTCGATATGTCCGGCGATGATGATCACCCGATCAGGATCACTGGTCCCCTTCTGGATGGCCAGGACGTTCATGACCTCGGTCGGGTTGGGCACGCGGCGACCAGTGACCACCTCCGACGGAGTCTCGATCGTCAGGCAGCCGCCGCAGTCTTTCGAGATCGCCTCAAAGCGGGCCTTGGTCCAGCGGCGGGCCGCGCCGATGCCGCGGGTCTCGGACACCGTATCGGACAGGGTGTGGCGGGTGCCGAAGCCCACCAGGCTGCGGATCGTGCTTTCCAGCGCCTTGGGATCAACCTCCGCTGCGATCTGCCGCAGCACAGGCTGATCGGTCGAGGGCGCCGGCGCTTCGGCCGCCAGGGCGGGCGTCGCCAGAAGCAAGCTCGAGACGGCAAGGGGAGCGACAAGGGCGAGGGGCAGGCGCATGGCGACTCCGGAAACACGAGGTCCCGACGTTGCCTGCCCTGCGCGCGCGCCGCAAGCGCGGTCAGTGGCCGGCGAGTCCGCCGATCAGCCCCTTGCAGAACACGCCCCAGGCCGGGTTCAGATAGGCCGTGACGATTATGAAGTGCCCCGACATCGCCAGGATCAGGCCCAGGACGTAGCCTGGCAGCAGCCGGCCGCGCGTCACCAGGTCGTAGACGCCGATGCTCAGCATCAGGGCGGCCGTGCAGCCATAGAGGATCAGATAGTTCGTCCAGAACGGCGAACCCAGCGCCGGGCCCAGCACCGGCCCCCAGATGGGGCCCACCCAACGCGCGAAGCCGGCGTCGACGAGCGTGAGCGTGGACAGCAGGACCAGCCGCTTGTGCAGGGCCGCATCCTTACGGTTCAGCAACGCCGCAACGATCAGGATCGCGAAGCTGACCAGACCGCCGAGCTGGATGGCCAGAAAGGCCGGATCACTGGCCGGCGTCCCAAAGCGCGCCGTCTGGGTGGTGAAAGCCGCCATGGGCCCCACCAGCAGCATCACCGGGACAAAGCCCAGGCTGGCCACGCCCAGCTTGCGATGCAGGTCGGAGCGCCCCTTGCGGATCAGCGCCACCTGGGTGGTCAGTAGCACCATCCAGCCGACATAGACGGCGGCGTGGACGTGGACGATCAGGGGGAAGGTCAGCTGGCCCTGCTTGGCCTTGTAGACCATGTCGCCGCCGAACCCCATGACGAGGCCGACCCAGAAAATCGCTACGAGGCTCGGGAAGAACCAGGCGTCCCAGGGATGGGTCGGCTTGAAGTCCGGGCCGTCGGCCGGCGGCGTGTCACTTACGGCAAAAGTCGTCATCATCTCCCCCCCCGGGAAAGGCACCAAGGCCTCAACAGGGGCGGAGATTGACGCAAAAGGGGCAGAAAGCAAACGCCACGTAACGACGTTATCTGCATTCACACAGCCGCTGACCGGCCGTCAGTATGAGATCGAAAACCGCACGGTCGCGACCACGGCATTGTCGATATCGCGGTCGCCGGAGGGGCGGATGACATACTGCAGGTCCGGCTGCACGGTCAGTCGGCCGACCTTGTCGGAATAGGTCACCTCAAACGCCGTCTCGGTCCGGCCGATGTTGCGGCCGGCGTCGACGCCGTTGGCGCGCTCGCGGCCGGTAATGAAGCCCTGGTTCATGCCCGCCGAGAACTGGCTATCCGGACGCGAGGCGAAGGGCTGCTCGACCAGTACGCCGGCCTGCCATCCCCCCTCGAAGGCCGAGGTCGTGCCGTCGGAAATGCCGACGCGCAGGAAGGCCGTCGTGCGGCCGGGAGAGTCTTCACTGCCCCGAATCCGGCGCTCCGCAAGCAGATAGACCCCGCCCGCCGTCTGGCGGACCGGATCCCCGGCCGCGTCGACCAGGCGCCAGTCGTCCTGCTTGTCGGAATAGCGCCAGGCCCCGATGGCGAGTTTGCCGGCACCCTGCCAGCCCACTTCGCCGATCATCAGCACGCCGCTGTCGAAGCTGGTGTCGATGCCGTCGGGGTCGCCCAGCACGCCAGACTGGGCATTCAGCACAACGGCCTGGGCATAGCCGCCGCTCTCTGTCGTCCACTTCAGCCGGACGGCCAGGGCGGTCGACGGAAAGATCGACGGGCCATTGGGGCCGGTTGAAGCCAACTCGGATCCGATGCCGAAGGCCGGCGCGATCAGCAGGCCGGCGCTGTCATTGGCGTAGAACTCGCTGTTGACGTCATAGAGACCCGCCAGGACGGCGCCCTTGCCGTCGGCAAAGCTGGTTTCAACCCAGGCCTCAAACAGTCGCGTGCGGTGACGGCTGACCTCAATGTTGTCGACCCCCTGCAGGGTGCCGGCATCCTCGTTCGGCATGCCGCCGGAATTGTTGAGCACCGTCATGTGGGCGTTCGCGTTCGACCAGCCCAGAGCTGCTCCGAGGTCGAGATCAACCACCAGCTGCAGGTCATCGAGGACCCGGCCCCGCCGGGCCAGACCGCCGTCGATCACGCCGCCGACGTCGGCCGTATAGTCGAGGCTATAGGTCAGGGGGCCTTCGGCCGCCTGGGCCGAGGTCGCCAGGGCCGCAGCGGCGCTGCCTGCAACCAGCAGGGCGGTCAGACACCGACGGGCTTTGCCGCGCTTGAAGTTTTGCATCACCACCATCCCCGGTCCTTGAAGGAACTCTCGGGAAGGAGGATCTCACAACTGGGCTTACAGTCAGTTAAGCCGTTGATTTATTTTATGATAATGAACCCGAATCCGGTTCAGGCCGCCGCGCGGGACGAAGCTCCCGAAGCCGCCTGGAGCTTGAAGCCGGAGACCTGGCGCGCCAGGTCCAGCGCCTCGGTGCGCAGGGAATGCGTCGCCGCAGTCGTCTGCTCGACCATGGCTGCATTCTGCTGGGTCACCTGGTCCATGTGGTTCACGGCGACATTGACCTGGCGCAGGCCGACGGCCTGCTCCTCGGAGGCGCGGGCCATGCCTTCGACAAGACCATGTACCCGGACCACCTCGCCGACAATGCGACCCAGGGTCTCACCGGTCTGACCGACGAGCTCAACACCCGAAGCGACTTGGCTGCCGGACTCCGAGATCAGGGTCTTGATTTCCTTGGCGGCGTCAGCGGAGCGCTGGGCCAGGGCGCGGACTTCCTGGGCGACCACGGCAAAGCCCCGGCCGCTCTCGCCGGCGCGGGCGGCTTCGACGCCGGCGTTCAGGGCCAGCAGATTGGTCTGGAAGGCGATCTCGTCGATGACCCCGATGATCTGGCTGATCTTGGCCGAGGACTTCTGGATCTGACTCATGGCGTCGACGGTACGCGACACCACCTGGCTCGACTGCTCGGCTTCCTTCTTGGCGCTGGCGACCACGACAGCAGCCTCACGGGCGCCTTCGGTGGCTCGACCAACGGTCGCCGCGATCTGGTCGAGGGCCGCGGCCGTTTCTTCCAGGCTGGCCGCCTGCTGCTCGGTGCGGCGCGACAGATCGTCGGCCGCCGAAGCGATTTCTTCCGAGCCCGAGCGCATCGACATGCCGCTGCGGGCGATCGCGCCCAGGGTCTGGGCCAGCCGGTTGACGGCGTTGTTGAAGTCGGCGCGCAGGGCCTCATAGGCCGGCGGGAACGGCGTATGGATCGGGCTCGCCAGATCCCCCTCGGCCAGACGGCCCAGGCCGGCGGCCAGCTGATCCATCACGGCGCGGCGCTCGGTATCGGCCTCGGCCCGTTCGCGTTCATTCTGACGACGCTCGCCTTCGGAGGCGTTTCGGGCCGATTCCTGCTCAAGGCGGGCCTGACGACGCTCCAGGGCCGCTTCGCGGAACACGACGATCGACCGCGCCATGTCGCCGAGCTCGTCCTGACGGTTGCGGTAAGGCGGCTCGCGATCATAGTCGCCTTCGGCCAGACGGCCCATATAGTCGCCGATCGTCGACAGCGGGCGCAGCAGGCGACCGCGGGTCAGCACGATGACGGCTCCGCCGAGGATCACGCCGCCCAGGGCCATCAGGCCGAGCACGACCATGGCGCCGAGCTGCTGATCGCGCAGGCTTTTCTCGGCAACGAAGTCATGCGCTTCCTGGCTTTTTTCGATCTCGGCCATGGCGGCGGTCGCGGCGTCCATCTTGGCCGCCAGATTGAGACTGGCCTGGTCAAACTGGCCCATCAGGGCATTGCCGCCCGCGGTGCCCACATCGACATAGGCATGCGCCATGGCCTGGCCATTGGAATAATAGGCCGGGAAGGCCGCCTCGACCTCGTCGAGCGCGGCGGACAGTGCAGGCGCATTCAGGTCCTTGGCAAGGATCCGGGCACGGGCGACGTCGGTCTTGAAGGCCTGGCTGTTGGCCTCGGCCTCGGCCCAGCCGTCGTCCAGACCATCCAGGCCGCGGGTCGCCGAGACGTCGGTCAGGAACTGCTGGACCTGGACGATCTCGAGCTGGATCTGCTTGGCCAGCACGGCCAGTTCGAGCGCCTGGCTTTGGCTGACCTCGTCGCGCTTGGCCTCAACGCTCCGGGCCTCACGCTGGGACTCGATCGCCATCACGCCGCTGACAGCGGCGGCAACGCAGAACAGGCTCAGGCCGGCGATCATGAGCGTGATGAAACGCTCGATCTTCCGCGATGACGACGATTGCATGGACCCAGGCTTGGTCATGGCGTTCCCCCAAGATGACCAAGGAAAGCAGGTCACGCTTGGAGGGATTGTCGCTCAACAGCCTTAAGACTACGTAACCGCCCCACCCAGATTGGGCAGACCTCCGGCCTGCCCTCGGAGGGCCCTACTGCAGCACAGCCTTGCCGATCGCCAGCGCCCCGTCTCGGACGCTGACCGCGATCACGCCGCCGTCTTCCAGCTCGCCGGCCAGCAGGCGGCGGGCGATCGGATCGACCAGCTCCTTCTGGATCACGCGCTTCAAGGGGCGCGCGCCATAGACCGGGTCATAGCCCTTCTCGCCCAACCACAGCAGCGCCTCTGCATCCAGGGCCAGGGTCATGCGGCGGTCGGCGAGCAGCTTTTCCACCCGCTGCAGCTGGATGCGGACGATGTCGGCCATGTTGCCCCGTCCCAGCCGCTTGAACAGGATGATCTCGTCGATCCGGTTCAGGAACTCGGGCCGGAAGTGACCGCGCACCACGTTCATGACCTGCGGACGCACCGCGTCGACATCCTCGCCGTCCTCCTGGTTGGCTAGGTATTCGGAGCCGAGATTGCTGGTCATGATGATTAGCGTATTGCGGAAGTCGACCGTGCGGCCCTGACCGTCGGTCAGGCGACCGTCGTCCAGCACCTGCAGCAGCACGTTGAAGACGTCCGGGTGGGCCTTCTCGACCTCGTCGAACAGCACCACCTGATAGGGCCGCCGGCGCACGGCCTCGGTCAGGGCCCCGCCCTCATCGTAGCCGACATAGCCGGGAGGAGCCCCGATCAGGCGGCTGACCGAGTGCTTTTCCATGTACTCGCTCATGTCCATCCGGGTGATGGCGGCCTCGTCGGCGAACATGAACTCGGCCAGGGCCTTGGTCAGTTCGGTCTTGCCCACGCCCGTCGGGCCCAGGAACAGGAACGAGCCGATCGGACGCGAGGGATCCTGCAGGCCGGCCCGCGCGCGACGCACCGCGTCGGAGACGGCTTCGAGAGCCTCGTCCTGACCGACCACGCGGGCGCGCAGGGCCAGTTCCATCTGCAGCAGCTTTTCGCGCTCACCTTCCAGCATCTTCTCGACCGGCACTCCGGTCCAGCGGCTGACCACGGCGGCGATCTGCTCGGCGTCAACGACCTCGGGCGTCAGGGACTTCTGGGCGGTATCGCCCTCCTCCGCTGCGGCCAGACGGCGTTCGAGAGCCGGAATTTCGCCGTACTGGATCTGCCCGGCCCGGGCGAAGTCACCGGCGCGCTGGGCATTGGCGAGGTCGGCCCGCAGCCGGTCCAGGGCCTCGCGGGCCTGGGCGGCTCCCCCGACCTTGTCCTTTTCAGCCTTCCAGCGGGCGGTCATTTCGTCGCTGCGGAACTGCAGGTCGTCGATTTCGGTCTCGAGGTTTTCCAGCCGCTGGCGCGAGGCCGCATCGGTTTCCTTGCTCAGGGCTTCGCGTTCAATCTTCAGCTGCACCAGGCGGCGGTCAATCTCGTCCAGCTCTTCGGGCTTGGAGTCGATGGCCATCCGCACGCGGCTGGAGGCCTCGTCGATCAGGTCGATGGCCTTGTCGGGCAGGAAGCGGTCAGCGATGTAGCGGTTGCTCAGGGTAGCGGCCGCGACAATGGCCGAGTCCGAGATGCGCACCCCATGGTGGACCTCGTACTTCTCCTTCAGGCCGCGCAGGATCGAAACGGTGTCCTCCACCGTCGGCTCGCTGACAAACACCGGCTGGAACCGGCGGGCCAGGGCCGCGTCCTTCTCGACGTGCTTGCGGTACTCGTCCAGCGTGGTGGCCCCGACGCAGTGCAGCTCCCCGCGTGCCAGGGCAGGCTTGAGCAGGTTGGAGGCATCCATGGCCCCCTCGCTTTTGCCGGCCCCGACCAGGGTGTGCATCTCGTCGATGAACAGGATGATCGAACCCTCGGCGGCCGTAACCTCGTTGAGGACGGCCTTGAGGCGCTCCTCGAACTCGCCGCGATACTTCGCGCCGGCGATCAGGCTGCCCATGTCGAGCGACAGGAGGCGCTTGTCCTTCAGGCTTTCAGGCACGTCGCCATTGACGATGCGCAGGGCCAGGCCCTCGACGATGGCGGTCTTGCCGACGCCGGGCTCGCCGATCAGCACGGGGTTGTTCTTGGTGCGGCGGCTCAGGACCTGGATCGTGCGACGGATCTCCTCGTCACGGCCGATCACCGGGTCCAGCTTGCCGTTGCGGGCGGCCTGGGTCAGATCGCGGGCATAGCGCTTGAGCGCCTCATAGCCTTCCTCGGCATTGGCGCTGTCGGCGGTCCTGCCCTTGCGCAGGGCGTTGGCGGCGTCTTCCAGGCCTTTGGCCGTAACGCCGGCATCCTTCAGCAGCTTGCCGACCTCGCCGCCTTCCTTGGCGATGGCGATCAGCAGTCGCTCGGTCGTGACAAAGGCATCACCGGCCGCTTTCGCGCCCTTCTCGGCCTCGGCGAACACCCGGGCGGTATCAGGCTTCAAAAAGAGCTGGCCGCCGGCTCCGTCGACGCGGGCGGTCTTGGCCAGCAAGGCCTCAACGGCGGCATCGACGACGTCGGGCCGGCCGCCGGCGCTCTGGATCAGGGCGCGGGAAAGGCCGTCCTTTTCCTCCAGCAGCACCTTGAGCAGATGCTCGGGCCCCAGTTGCTGGTGCCCCCGGGCCAGAGCCAGGCTCTGCGACGACTGAACCGCCTGTTTGGCGCGGTCGGAATAGAGATCGATGTTCATAGTGTCCCCTTCTAGGCGGATCGGGACGCGCCGCCTTGATCAAGCACAACGCGTCCCGACAGGGGATGTAGGTGTGGCGCTTTGGCCACACAAGGGCTCACCAGCCCTTGCTGGCCAGATAGGTCTGCAGGGCCGCGATACGGGTGGCGTCCGAGGGGTGGGTCGACGCGATCTCGGGCTGGCCGCCGCCCCCCTGGGCCTGCATCTTGCGCCAGAGCACCACGGCCTCGCGCGGGCGGTATCCGGCCCGCTGCATGTAGTCGACGCCCAGCCGGTCGGCCTCCAGCTCGTGCTTGCGCGAGAACGGCAGCAGGAACAGGTAGTCGGTGGCGTCGTCGCCATAGGTCTTCAGCCCGCGCGCCAGCTCGCTGGACGGGCCCGCCGCCGCGCTGGCCACGCCGAGCAGCAGCTTGGAGGTCACCGACTGTGAATAGCGCTCGGCTGCATGCTGGGCGACGACGTGACCGGCCTCGTGGCCGATCACGGCAGCCAGTTGATCGTCATTGTCGACCATGTCGAGCAGGCCCGTGGTCACCCCGACATGCCCACCCGGCAGGACGAAAGCATTGGGCAGTTCGTTGATCAGGACCGCATAGTCCCACGGGCGGTTGTTGAGCCCGGCCGCGGTGACCACCCTCTGGCCGACGGCGCGCACCCGGGCGTTGCGGCCGGGATCGCTCGACAGGTAGCCGGTCTTCAGGGTCTTGGCCCAGGCCTTTTCGCCGGCTGACGCCAGGCCGTTGTCCTTGACGATCAGCAGCTGATCGCGCCCGAGGTCGGCATTGTAGGCGCAGGCCGTCAGGCCGAGGGCCAGCAGCGGGGCAAGGGCGAGACGACGCAAGACAGGGCTCCGCGCAGAAAATGTTTCAACCCTGATACACATCAGGCTGCGGCAAAGCTCAAGGGGGCGTGACGTTCGCCGGGGCCCTACCCGGCTGCCTTGCCATAGGCGGTAAGGGCTGCCGCTAGGTCCGGCGTCGCCGCTGGTGTCGGCGCGGCATCCGGAGGCGAGGGTGCCGCATCCCCGGCAAGGATGGCCTGGGCCTCGGGGGACAGGGTGACGGTGTCCTGCCCGCGCGCTGCGGGCTGAACGGCCTCAACGGCTTTCTGCAAGCTGGCCCGGTAGTCCTCGACCGAGGCGGGCGCGGCCCTGGGCATCCCGACATTCAACGAGGCGACGATGGTCTGGTCGGTTTCTGACAGGCCCTCGAACGCCGCCTTCATGCGGATCTGCGGCTCGGGCGGAACGGCGTCGGTGCCGGCCCAGGCGGTTCGGGTAAAGGTGTTGAGGGCGGACTGCACCGTCTTGGCGAAGGGCGACTCGTTGAGGGCCCAGGTCAGGCCGACCCGCTCGTCATGACCGGCTCCGGCCCAGCGGTTGGACAGGGCATGGAAGGCCGTGAGCTGCTGCTGCAACCCCACAGTCCCTGACGTGTCGCCGAGTACGGCCTTGGCCGCAGCAACGCCGCCGGCCGCGCCGTCACTCGCCGTCGACGGTCCACTGACCTTGCTGATCTGGGTTGAGCTCATTCCGCCTCGCTACCGCACCAGAACACCCAAACGGGGTAAAGGGGAGGTGTAGCGCCGTGGTAAAGAGCGGGTGAATCCGCAGTACGGAAGCGACCAGAGCCAAGAAAAAAGGAGCCGCTTTCACGGCTCCTTTTCAAAGGGCTTGGCGCTAAAGGCCTGGGATCAGGACTCTTCGGACCCTGAACCGGCCGGAGCCCCCTCACCACCTTCGAAGCTGCGCGGCGCGCGGCGACGGCGGGGCTTTTTGGCCTCTTCGCCGCCCTCGGCGGCCGGAACCTCAGCAGCCGCAGCCGCGGCGGCAGGACGTCCGAGGAAGGCCGGTGCATGGCTGGTGTCACCGTCCTGGCCACGCAGCACGGGCGAAGGCTCATGGCTGCTTTCGCCCGAGAATGGCGTGGCCTGAGGCTCGATCACGGCCATCGGGTCGCGATCCACCGGGCCACGGTCGCGCGGTGCGCGCTCACGACGCGGCGGACGCTCGCGGCGGACTTCGGTCTGGGGTTGTTCGGATGCGACATCGGCGGCCGCGACAGGAACGCGCTCCTCACGGGGACGGTCATCACGGGGACGGTCGTCTCGGAAACGGTCTTCCCGGGGGCGATCGTCTCTCGGACGGTCTTCGCGGGGGCGGTCGTCTCTGGGGCGGTCGTCGCGATCCCGGAACCGGTCCTCGCGGGGACGGTCGTCCCGGGGGCGATCATCACGGGGACGATCGTCGCGCGGCCGGTCGTCCCGGGGGCGTTCGTCACGGGGACGGTCATCACGGGGGCGGTCATCACGCTGCCGGTCGTCGCGATCACGCCAGCGATCACGACGCCCCTGGCCCTGACCCTGCCCCTGATTGTTCTGGCCGTCGAAGCGGTCACGCGGACGGTCGTCGCGCTGGCGATCCTCGCGGGGACGGTCATCGCGCTGGCGCCCCTCGAAGCGATCACGCGGACGCTCATCACGCTGGCCTTCGCCCTCACCGCCCTCGCCGGCCTCACCGGCGGGGGCTTCAGGGGTCTCGGGAGCCTCTTCGGGTTCAGCCTCGAAATCGATCTCGTAGGCGGAATAGGCGTCCTTGCCGATGATGTCGCTGACCGGCCGATTCGGCTGGATGGCCCGCAGGACGCGGAAATAGTGCTCGGCGTGCTGGAGGTAGTTCTCGGCCAGAACCCGGTCACCGGACGATGAGGCGTCCCGGGCCAGTTGCTGGTACTTCTCATAGACGCTCTGGGCCGCACCGCGCACCTTGACCCCCTCGGGGCCGTTGGAGTCGAAGGCGCGGTTGGCATTATGCTGCTGAGGCTTGCCGCCGCTGCTGCCGCCGCCGCGATTGTTGCGGCCGCGCTGGCGCTTCATGCCCTTGAAATCTCTCATGGTCTCTCTGAACCTGTCCGACGCACCGTCTCTGCGGATACGGCCGGCCTTGCTGGTCTCTCGAAGCGGGATCGGACCTGTAGGGTCGTCTTATGGATCTCGAGACACTGGTTTCCGTAGAGCCCCCGCCCTTTGCCTGGCGCGGCGACCGGCTTGCGACCGTGCGCGCCTGCCGGAGGAGCTTTACAACCGTCGTCGACGATCGCTGTTCCCGTCACCCGGCGTTTTTAGGAGGAGACCCCTATCGTCTAACCTCTCACGCAGGGCTTTCCAAGGGGTTTTTCGTCCCCGTGACCACGCGGTCGTGCGTGGAGAGATCCTTGACCGTCCGCACGCCCTGCCCCCCCGCCGCGCGGAACAGCGCCTCGACGGCGACCGACTGGTCATAACCGATCTCGACGGCGAACAGCCCGCCGGGCTTGAGCACCCGGAGAATCTCTGGTGCCAGCTGGCGATAGGCGTCGAGTCCGTCAGCCCCGCCATCGAGCGCCAGGCGCGGCTCATGATCCCGCACCTCGGGTTCCAGGGTCTCGATGACATGGCTGGCGATATAGGGCGGGTTGGAGACCACCAGATCAAAGCTGGAATCGTGCAGGCCGGCCGTCCAGTCGCCCCGCAGGAAGGTGCTGCGGCTATTGAGGTCGAGGCTGGCGGCATTGTCGCGGGCGACGGCGAGCGCCTCCTCCGACACGTCGATGCCGAGGCCCTTGGCCGCCGGGCGCTCGGCCAGAACCGCCAGCAGGATGGTGCCCGACCCGACACCCAGGTCCAGCATCGTGAAGGCCATGTGCTCGGGAAAGGCCTTGAGAACCTCGTCGACGATGACCTCGGTCTCGGGACGGGGCGTCAGGACGTTCTTGTTGACCTGCAGCAGGATCTTCCAGAAGCCCTTGCGGCCAATGATGTGACTGACCGGCTCGCGACGGGCCCGGCGGGTCAGGTACTCGTCGAGGGTGGCCCACTGCTCGGCCGAGAGCAGGCGATAAGGATCGGTGACGATGTCCGTCCGGGTAACATCAGCCGCCACTTCCAGCATCAGACGCGCGTCGATAGCGGGTTGATCAATGCCGGCGTCCTTCAGACGCTCCTTGGCGGCGGTCCAGGCTTTGACGAGGGTCAGGGTCATGGGGCGGTGAAATAGCCTGTTGCGTCCGCAAGGGCGAGATCACCCCGTCCAGAAAGCTGCAAAACTTCACGCCGGTATCCTGCCGGACCGATCCGGGGATCGGTCCGGCAAGACATCAGTCTGGCCGTCCGCCTCAGAAGGCCAGGCGCACACCCGCATAGCCGGCCCGACCCGGCGTGGCGTAGCTGAACACTTCCTCGTAGTCCTCGTTGAGTAGGTTCTCGACCCGACCAAACACCGAAATCTTGGGCGTCAGCCGGTAGTCGATGGCGGCATTGGCCAGCGCATAGGCCTTCAGCATCACCCGGACCGGCCGGTAGCTCGGATCGGTATAGGCCACGTCGGTCTGCTTGCCGTTGTAGCGAAGGCTGAGGGTGCCGGAGAGCCGCGCGTCGCTCGACAGGGCCGTGACACTCAGGCTGGCAATGGACTTGGGACGACGAACCTCGACCACGCCGTTCTCGCGCGCATGCAGCCAGGTGTAGGCCGCATCGATCCGAAGATGGTCAGTCGGGCGGGCGTTGGCGAACAGTTCGACGCCATGCTGCCTTGAGTCCGTTGTCCGGTTGCCCGGCGTGGCGACATAGGTCGGGGCGGGATAGGTGGTGTAGATCTCATTCTTCAGCACGCTGTCGAACCAGGTCGCGCCGAGGGTTGCCTTTTCGGCGGCGAAGGTCTGCTCGACCCCAAGCTCCCAGCCCTTCGACTGCTCGGGCTTGAGGTTCGGATTGCCGATGTATTTGCCGTCCGAATAGCCGAAAAGTTCGTAATAGCCCGGGTTCTTGACGCCGGTGCCATAGGCCGCACGCAGCCGGGTCCCGCCGGTCAGGGCATAGCTGCCCTGGGCCCGCCAGGTGGAGACGTCGTCAAAGCGGTTGTTCTGGTCGCGCCGCACCGAAAGCCCGAGCGAAAGGGTCTGGTTCACGACCGCCTCGTACTCGCCGACGATCCCGACATTGTCGGTGTGACGGCGGCCCTGGAAGACGTAGCTGGCCGGAGTGGTGTTCTGGAAGGTCTCGCGCTCGACGTCCACAGCGCCTGTTACACGCTGACTGACGGCTTCAGTCCCGAAGCGATAGGTGCTGACCACGGAGCCCTTGTAGCGCTTGCCCTTGTCACCGTATTCAATACCGCGCGCCGTGTAGGCCTTGCGCGTGGTGTCAGCGACCTGGGCGGACGCGGCACTGACCCAGCGGCCGTCCAGCGCCGTCAGCTCGGCCTCGACCCGCCCATAGAGCGCCGTGTTGTCGTAGTGCGCGCCGGGATCATCGACGATGTAGCCGAACAGCGGGCTGGCCGGATTGCTCTCGCTCCTGTTGCTGTCGGCGTCGGTGAAGCTGTAGCGCCCGACCCCGGTCAGCCGGAAGGTCTCGCTGGGCGACCAGATCAGCTTGGCCGAGGCCCCGAAGCTGTCAGAGCCGATGTTGCGCTTGCCGTTCCGCGCCGTCTTCGTGCCGTCCGTCTGGTAGCTGGAGGCCGAAAGGGCGTAGTCGAGGTCGCCCGATACGCCCGCCGTCCGGGCGGCCGCACTGACGGTGCCGAACGATCCGCCTTCCAGACGCAGGCGCGTTCCGGCCGCCTCAGCGCCCGAAAGGGTGATGTAGTGGATCACTCCGCCGATGGCGTCGGAGCCGTAGAGCGAGGACTGTTGACCGCGCAGGACCTCGACCCGGGCCGCCTCGTCGGCGATCAGGGTCCCGAAGTCATATTCGCCCTGATAGGGGTCCGAGGCCTCGATCCCGTCGATCAGGACCAGGACGTGATTGCCTTCGGTCCCGCGAACACGGACCTGGGTCTGGCTGCCGATGGCCCCCAGACGATTGACCGCAAGGCCGGGCACGTCCCGCAGGATGTCGGACACGATGCGGGTCTGGCGAAGGGTCATGGCCTCGGCGTCGAGCACCGTCACCGACGCGCCCAGGGTCTTGATCTCGACCGGCTCGCCGGAGCGCGACGCGGTGACGATCAGGGTATCGACCGAAGACGCTTCGGCGGCAACGGGATCGGCAAGGGCGGGCCCGGCGGCCAGCAGGGCCAGGCAGGAGGCGGAATAGAGGAACAGTTTCACAGGCAGCACTCACGGGTCATCAGCGACGGATGACGGGAGCGTCCGCTGGGCGGTCGGCACGCACGGCGAGGCGGACGCCCTGGCGCCAACCCATACGAACCGATGCGGCTCCCGCCGCATGTTCGTCGCTCAGACGGAGTACCGTGCCTTGACCATCCCCTGGATCAGGCAAGAGCGACCGGTGCGCCGGCAGGTCTCCTGGCTCGCGGGTCGACACGTGATGCACGGCCTTCCCGGGCCTTTCGGCCCAGTGGCTGTGCCCCGCTGAGGGGGCCGTGTGCATCGCGCTATCCGCTTACAGTTGCAGGGACAGCCGCGGAGTCGGGTGCAGAAGCACCCTCACCGCATTCCCGATTAAGCCTCTCTCGAGGCACCGGCGCGATCGTGAGGGCGGAGCAGAGCCCCGTCCTCAGGGCACAGCCAATATGACAAAATGGCGGAAAGGCAAGCGCCTTGTTGCAGCGCAACAGACGCAGGATTTCGTCCGGCCCCGGTATCGCTACGGCAGTGCGGAGGAGGGGGGCGAAAAGAGCCGGCCGGTCAGCCCAGGGCCAGGGCGCAGCTTTCGCCGATTGTCGGACGCGAGATCACCACGCGCGACAGACCCGGGAAGGCCGGGGTCAGGCGGTCGGCAAAATAGAGGCAGAGGCGCTCCAGCGTCGGGCTTTCAAGCCCGGGGCGGTCATTCAGAAGACCGTGATCCAGCTCAGACGCGACGGCCTTCAGGGCGGTGTCGAGGCCTTCCAGGTCCGCCACCCAGCCGGCGTCCTGCATCGCCCCCTTTACGCTGGCCTCGACCTTGAACGAGTGGCCGTGCAGCTTGCGGTAGCGATGGTCGGCGGGACCTTGCTCGATGTAATGGGCCGCGTCGAACGTCGCGGCCTTCGTGATTTCGAAGACGGGCATCATCGTTGCTTCTTTTGACAGGGCCTGGGAGGCTCTAGCGCAACGACCCTGTCACCAAGTCGAGCGCATTATCCGTCAGGGCAGGCCGAGATATTTGTGTGTTTGGACGCTTAAACGCCATTGAGGGTGTGAAAGGCAATAGGCGACCGCCAATTGCGTGTTGGCGTCGCGGTCGGGGCCGTCCATCGGCTGCAGGTAGAAGCGTTCGAAATCGAGCCCGGCGAAGCGGTCCGGAAGGGCCTTGTCCTGCGGATAAACCAGCTTCAGCTCCTGGCCGCGCGTCTGCACGACCGGCGCATCGGCCTTGGGGCTGACGCAGATCCAGTCGATGCCGTCAGGGGCCAGAACCGTGCCGTTGGTCTCGACCGCAATCATGAAGCCCCGCGCGTGCAGGGCGGCAATGGCGGCCGGATCCAGCTGCAGCAGGGGCTCGCCGCCGGTGCAGACCACCAGCCGGTCACCCGGCCCGCCGGTCCAGGCCGCCTCGACGGCCGCAGCCAGATCCTCGGCCGTGGCAAACTTGCCGCCGCCCTCCCCGTCGGTGCCGACGAAATCGGTATCGCAAAAGGTGCAGACGGCCTCGGCCCGGTCCTGCTCGCGCCCCGACCACAGATTGCACCCGGCGAAACGGCAGAACACCGCCGCCTTGCCGGCCTGGCCGCCCTCGCCCTGCAGGGTGAGGAAGATTTCCTTGACGGAGTAGGTCACGCGGCCATGACCTTACGACCGGCGGCGTCCCATTCCTCGTAGCCGCGCTGGCGCAGCTCGCAGGCCGGACATTCGCCGCAGCCATGGCCCCAGGGATGCAGTTCCCCGCGCTCGCCC